>NZ_CP128540.1:6092500-6438596 GCF_021283545.2 Pseudomonas alloputida
GGTTGGCTGCTGGGTGGTGACCAGCATCTTTTCCGGGCGCAGGGCGTAGGTGATGTGCTTGTCTTCCACCGAGGTGGTGATGCCGTGGCCCACGTAGATCTTGCGCTCCAGCTCCGGGCTGGCAATGATCGCGTAGCCTTCGGCGTCGTCGACCACGTCACCTTCGAACAGGTTGACGTTACCGATGAACTCGCACACCAGGCGGCTGGTAGGCGTCTCGTAGATGTCCACTGGCGAGCCGATCTGGGCGATCCAGCCCAGGTGCATGATGGCGATGCGCTGGGCCATGGTCATGGCCTCTTCCTGGTCGTGGGTCACCATCACGCAGGTTACACCCACGCGCTCGATGATCTCGACCAGCTCCAGCTGCATCTGCGAACGCAGTTTCTTGTCCAGTGCACCCATTGGCTCGTCGAGCAGCAGCAGTTTAGGGCGCTTGGCCAGCGAGCGGGCCAACGCCACACGCTGACGCTGGCCGCCCGACAACTGGTGCGGCTTGCGCTTGGCGTACTGGGTCATGTGCACCAGCTTGAGCATCTCGGCCACGCGGGCATCGATCTCGGCCTTGGGCATCTTGTCCTGCTGCAGGCCGAAGGCGATGTTCTGCGCCACGGTCATGTGCGGGAACAGTGCGTAGGACTGGAACATCATGTTGATTGGCCGCTCGTAGGGCGGCATGTCGGTGATGTCGACGCCATCGAGGAAGATCCGCCCTTCGGACGGGCGCTCGAAGCCGGCCAGCATGCGCAGCAAGGTGGACTTGCCGGAACCGGAGCCGCCCAGCAGGGCGAAGATCTCACCCTTGCGGATTTCCAGGGACACATCGTCCACGGCTACCGTTTCGTCGAACTTTTTCGTGACCCGGTCGATCTTGACCAGCACCTGCTTGGGTTGCTGGCCACCCTCGAGGGCTTTTTTATAGGCACCGGAGGCAACTGCCATGAGTGAAACTCCCAACAAGATTTTTGTGCCCGCGTGGCCTGTTCTACGGCGCCGTCGCGGGTCTGGATTTTTTACTTGCCCGACTTGACCTTGGTCCAGCTGCGGGTCATCAGCCGTTGCACCTTGGGTGGCAACTCTGAGTTCACGAACATCTTGTCCAGCACTTCCTGCGGTGGGTAAACCGCGGCGTCAGTCCTTACGGCCTGGTCCATCAGGGCGCCAGCCTTGGGGTTCGGGTTGGCGTAACCGACGTAATCACTGACCTGGGCGATAACCTCAGGTTTCAGCAAATAGTTGATGAAGGCATGCGCCTCTTTGACGTTCTTGGCGTCCTTGGGGATCGCCAGCACGTCGAACCAGAGGTTGCCGCCTTCCTTGGGAATGGCGTAGGCCAGGTTCACACCCTTCTTCGCTTCTTCAGCGCGGGCCTTGGCCTGGAATACATCACCCGAGAAACCTGCCGCGACGCAGATGTCGCCATTGGCCAGGTCGGTGATGTACTTGGACGAGTGGAAGTAGGTCACGTACGGGCGCACGGCCAGCAGCTTCTGCTCGGCCTTGGCGTAATCCTTGGGGTCGGTGCTGTTCGGGTTGAGGCCCATGTAGTTGAGCACCGCTGGCAGCATTTCGTCCGCCGAGTCGAGGAAGGCCACACCGCACTTGGAGAGCTTCTTCATGTTTTCGGGTTCGAACAGCACGGCCCAGGAGTCGATGGTGTCCACGCCCAGCGCGGCCTTGACCTTGTCGACGTTGTAACCGATGCCGTTGGTACCCCACAGGTAAGGCACCGCGTACTGGTTGCCCGGGTCGTTCTTTTCCAGGCGCTTCATCAACGCCGGGTCGAGATTGGAATAGTTGGGCAGCAGGTTCTTGTCGAGCTTCTGGAAGGCGCCCGCCTTGATCTGCTTGCCGAGGAAATGGTTGGACGGCACCACCACGTCATAGCCGGTGTTACCGGCCAGCAGCTTGCCTTCCAGGGTTTCGTTGGAGTCGAACACATCTTGCACAGGCTTGATGCCCGTGGCTTTCTCGAAGTCCGCGAGTGTGGTGGGGCCGATGTAGTCGGACCAGTTATAGAAGTGCACCGTCGGCGCCGCTTGGACGCTGCATGCCAGCGTCAGGCCCGCGCCAGCCATCAAGGCCTTGCGGAATACAGAAATAGACAAGTGGGGGTCCTCACAATCAGTGCCTGGGTAGCGACAATGCTGCCGCACACGCAAAACCGGCGCGCAACTTAACTTCGCAGCTTCGATGCCGCAATCATCAATTACCTTTCAATGGCTCTGGGCCGAAAAACCCGGCCCAGAGCTGTCGCATCGGGCTTACTTGCCCGACTTGATCTTCGTCCAGCTGCGGGTGATCACTCGCTGCACAGAAGCGTCAGGCGCAGCGATCGCGTACAGCTGCTTCTTCACTTCGGCAGGCGGATAGATGCTTGGGTCGCTGGTGATGTCTTTGTCCACGAACGGGGTGGCAGCAGCGTTACCGTTCGGAAAGCGCACGGCGTTGGTGATTTCAGCCATGATTTCCGGCTGCATCAGGAAGTTCATGAACTCGTAGGCAGCGTCTTTATGTTCGGCATCTTTCGGGATGGCGACCATGTCGTAGAAAGTACCGGCACCTTCCTTCGGAATGACGTAGTCCACTTTGACCTTGTCGCCCGCTTCATGGGCACGGGCCTTGGACTGCTCCAGGTCACCCGAGTAACCGACGGCTACACAGATGTTGCCGTTGGCCATGTCGCCGATGTACTTGGACGAGTGGAAGTAGGTGATCGAAGGACGGATCTTGAGGAACAGGTCCTCGGCGGCCTTCAGGTCTTCTTTCTTGGTGCTGTCGGTCGGCTTGCCGAGGTAGTGCAGCGCAGCCGGGAGCATTTCGGTCGGGGCGTCGAGGAAGCTCACGCCGCAGCTCTTGAGCTTGGCGATGTTCTCAGGCTTGAACACCACGTCCCACGAATCGATCTTGTCCACGCCCAGCGCAGCCTTGACCTTCTCCGGGTTGTAGCCGATGCCGATCGAGCCCCACATATAAGGGAAGGCATGCTTGTTGTCCTTGTCGCTGGCATCGCCAACGGCCTTGAGCAGGTCAGGATCGAGGTTCTTCCAGTTCGGCAGCTTGGAACGGTCCAGCTCCTCGTACACGCCCGCCTTGATCTGCTTGGCCAGGAAATTGTTCGAAGGCACGACGATGTCATAGCCCGACTTGCCTGCCAGCAGCTTGGCTTCCAGGGTTTCGTTGCTGTCGAAGACGTCGTACTTGACCTTGATCCCTGTCTGCTTCTCGAACTTGGCGATGGTGTCCGGAGCGATGTAGTCCGACCAGTTATAGACGTTCAACACTTTGTCTTCAGCCTGAACAGCGGAGGCCATGGCACCCATCAGGGCGGCGGCCAGCAACGTCTTGCCCATTTTATTCATGCGTAATGCTCCAGAATTTTTATTTAGCAACTGTCCAGCAGCCAGAACCCACGGTGCAGAGCGCGCGGCGACTGAAACAGTCGCTAGTCTGGCAAGTTACAAGGCCCTGTATCAAGGAAAGCAGGGCCATGTAACGACTTAATGTCACAACGCTAGCCTAGCAAACGCTTATTGAATCGCCTCAAGGGTCAGGTCCAGGCACTTGCGCGCCTTTTCCACCAGTTCGTCGATCTCCGCATGGCTGATTACCAGCGGCGGCGCGATGATCATGGTGTCACCCACCGCACGCATGATCAGGCCGTTCTCGAAGCAGAAGGTGCGACAGATCATGCCAACGCCCTTGCCCTCGTAACGGCTGCGGGTTGCCTTGTCCTTGACCAGCTCGATCGCTCCCAGCATGCCCAGGCCGCGCACTTCACCCACCAGTGGATGGTCTTGCAGCTCGCGCAAACGCTTTTGCAAATACGGTGCCGCTTCCGTGCGCGCCTTCTCGACAATTTTCTCGTCACGCAGAATGCGCAGGTTTTCCAGGCCCACCGCGGCCGCCACCGGGTGGCCGGAGTAGGTGAAACCGTGGTTGAAGTCGCCGCCTTCGCTGATCACCTTGGCCACGGTGTCACGCACGATCACACCGCCCATGGGGATGTAACCGGAGGTCAGGCCTTTCGCGATGGTCATCAGGTCGGGCTTGAGGTCGTAGTAGTCCGAGCCGAACCACTCGCCGGTACGGCCGAAGCCGCAGATCACCTCGTCGGCGACGAACAGGATGTCGTACCTGGCGAGGATCTCCTTCACCTTCGGCCAGTAGGTTTCCGGCGGGATGATCACGCCACCAGCGCCCTGGATCGGCTCGGCGATGAAGGCCGCGACGTTGTCTTCGCCGACTTCGAGGATCTTCTTCTCCAACTGCTCGGCGGCCCAGACACCGAATTCGTCAGGGGTCATGTCGCCTCCCTCGCCGAACCAGTACGGCTGAGGGATGTGCACGATGCCCGGGATCGGCAGGCCACCCTGCTCGTGCATGCCGCTCATACCGCCCAGGCATGCACCGGCGAAGGTGGAGCCGTGGTAACCGTTGATGCGGCCGATGATGGTCTGCTTGTGCGGTTTGCCCTTCAGCGCCCAGTAGTGACGCACCATGCGCAGCACAGTGTCGTTGCCTTCGGAGCCGGAGCCGGTGAAGAACACATGGGTCATACCTTTCGGCGCCACGTCGGTGATCGCCTTGGCCAGCTCGAGCGCAGGCGGGTGAGCGGTCTGGAAGAACAGGTTGTAGTACGGCAGCTCGCGCATCTGTTTTTCCGCCGCCTGCACCAGCTCTTCACGTCCGTAGCCGACCGCCACGCACCATAGACCGGCCATGCCGTCGAGGATCTTGTGCCCCTCGCTATCCCACAAATGCACACCCTGGGCCTTGGTGATGATGCGCGGCCCCTTCTCCTTCAGCTGCTTGTAGTCACTGAAAGGTGCGAGGTGATGCTCCCCGCTCAGGGTTTGCCATTCACGGGTTTGCGGGTTGTTGACGCTCATGTGCTTCTCCGTTATTGGACCGCCGCGCTCCTGCGGCACCAGGGTTGATCAGACAGCGAACAGCAGGAACTCACGCTCCCACGAACTGATGACGCGCTTGAAGTTTTCATGCTCGGCGCGCTTGGTAGCGACATACCCGGTGATGAATTTCTTGCCCAGGTACTGCACCAGCGCACGGCTGTTTTCCATGCGTTCCAAGGCGTCCTCGATGGTCAGGGGCAGGCGCAGGTTGCGGCGTTCGTAGCCACGGCCCTGCACTGGCGCGCTGGCCTCGATACCTTCGACCATGCCGATGTAGCCACACAGTAGGCTGGCGGCGATGGCCAGGTACGGGTTGGCGTCGGCGCCCGGCAGGCGGTTCTCGACGCGCCGGCTTTGCGGGCCGGCATCCGGTACGCGCAGGCCGACGGTGCGGTTTTCTTCGCCCCACTCCACATTCACCGGCGCCGAAGTGTCGGGCAGGAAGCGGCGGAACGAGTTGACGTTGGGCGCGAACAGCGGCAGCGCCTCGGGGATGAACTTCTGCAGGCCGCCGATGTGGTTGAGGAACAGCGCGCTCATGCTGCCGTCTTCATTGCTGAAGATGTTCTTGCCGGTGGCCACGTCGACCACACTCTGGTGCAGGTGCATGGCACTGCCCGGCTCGCCGGTCATCGGTTTGGCCATGAAAGTGGCAGCCACGTTGTGCTTGAGCGCCGCCTCGCGCATGGTGCGCTTGAACACCAGGATCTGGTCGGCCAGGTGCAGAGCGTCGCCGTGACGGAAGTTGATTTCCATCTGCGCCGTGCCGTCTTCGTGGATCAGCGTGTCGAGGTCCAGCTGCTGCAGCTCGCACCAGTCGTAGACGTCTTCGAACAGCGGGTCGAATTCGTTGGCAGCTTCGATCGAGAACGACTGACGGCCGGTTTCCGGGCGACCGGAACGGCCTACCGGGGGCTGCAGCGGAAAGTCCGGGTCTTCGCTGCGCTTGGTCAGGTAGAACTCCATCTCGGGGGCGACGATCGGCTGCCAGCCCTTGTCGGCGTATAGCTTGAGCACTTTCTTCAGCACGTTGCGCGGCGACAGTTCGACCGGGTTGCCCTTCTTGTCGTAGGTGTCGTGGATGACCTGTGCGGTCGGCTCGATGGCCCACGGCACGAGGAACACAGCGTTCTCGTCAGGGCGGCAGATCATGTCGATGTCTGCCGGGTCGAGCAGTTCGTAATAGATGTCGTCGTCGACGTAGTCGCCGGTCACGGTCTGCAGCAGCACGCTCTCGGGCAGCCGCATGCCTTTTTCAGCGATGAATTTGTTGGTTGGCGAAATCTTGCCGCGCGTGATGCCGGTCAGGTCGCTGATCATGCATTCGACTTCGGTGATCTTGTGCTCTTTCAACCAATCGGTGAGCTGGTCGAGGTTGTTACTCATAAATACCTCAGGAGGTAAGGTGGTCCGCGACTTGATTCTGGATGGAGTCGATTGCTAAAGCAAAAACCCACGCGCAGAGCCACAGTGGATACACTGAAATCAGCTGTGTCCGTAATGAGTTCAAAAGGCAGGAAGGTGAAGCGAAAGGCGGCAAGCCGCTGCGAGGACCGGTCCGGGAACGCGAAACGTCAATTATTGCGGCCAGGGCGACCACGCCATTGACGAAGCTTGCAAAAACGACGGATGTACCCGATGGCACTGCGCAGGCAATGCTTTCAGGTCGCGGCAAGCGGACCATGTGACCCTCGTATTATTGTGTTTTGGGTTGAAACCGAGCTTAGCCTTGTTCATTTTTTTACACAACACCTCCGTAAAAAATAAAACACGGCGCACCGGAGATAGCCCTTTACCCGGGAAATAGCGGATAATGGATTGCCCCGATATGCAGCAAATCTGCCGTAGATGTGCCATTTCAGGGCATCATGGGGTCGGCTTGACATCAGTATCTCTTTTCGATTGACTGGTCTTGCAAGCCCCCCTTGATTGATATTTTTAACAACAAAGGTGTTGCATCATGTCGGTACCCCCGCGTGCCGTTCAGCTTAACGAAGCGAACGCGTTCCTTAAGGAACATCCTGAGGTTCTCTACGTTGACCTTCTGATTGCAGATATGAATGGTGTGGTGCGTGGCAAGCGCATAGAGCGCACCAGCCTCCACAAGGTTTACGAGAAAGGCATCAATCTGCCGGCCTCCCTCTTTGCCCTGGACATCAACGGTTCCACCGTCGAAAGCACCGGGCTGGGCCTGGACATCGGCGATGCTGACCGCATCTGCTATCCAATCCCCGACACGCTCTGTAACGAGCCATGGCAAAAGCGCCCCACCGCCCAGCTGCTGATGACCATGCACGAGCTGGAAGGCGAGCCGTTCTTCGCCGACCCGCGCGAAGTGCTGCGTCAGGTGGTGACCAAGTTCGACGAACTGGGCCTGACTATCTGCGCCGCATTCGAGCTGGAGTTCTACCTGATCGACCAGGAGAACGTGAACGGCCGCCCGCAGCCACCACGCTCGCCAATTTCGGGCAAACGCCCGCAGTCGACCCAGGTGTACCTGATCGACGACCTCGACGAATATGCCGACTGCCTGCAGGACATCCTCGAAGGCGCGAAAGAACAAGGCATCCCGGCCGACGCCATCGTCAAGGAAAGCGCCCCGGCGCAGTTCGAAGTCAACCTGCACCACGTGGCCGACCCGCTCAAGGCCTGCGACTACGCGGTACTGCTCAAGCGGTTGATCAAGAACATCGCCTACGACCATGAAATGGACACCACCTTCATGGCCAAGCCCTATCCGGGCCAGGCAGGCAACGGCCTGCACGTGCACATTTCCGTGCTGGACAAAGATGGCAACAACATCTTCACCAGCGAGGATCCCGAGCAGAACGCCGCGCTACGTCACGCTGTCGGCGGTGTGCTCGAGACCCTGCCCGCGTCCATGGCCTTCCTTTGCCCGAACGTCAACTCGTACCGCCGCTTTGGCGCGCAGTTCTACGTGCCGAACGCGCCAAGCTGGGGCCTGGACAACCGCACCGTAGCGCTACGCGTACCGACCGGCTCGGCCGATGCCGTGCGCATCGAGCACCGCGTCGCCGGTGCCGACGCCAACCCGTACCTGATGATGGCTGCCGTACTGGCTGGCGTGCACCATGGCCTGACCAACAAGATCGAGCCAGGCGCGCCGATCGAAGGCAACTCGTACGAGCAGCTGGAGCAGAGCCTGCCGAACAACCTGCGCGATGCCCTGCGCGAGCTGGACGACAGCGAGATCCTGAACAAGTACATCGATCCGAAGTACATCGACATCTTCGTCGCGTGCAAGGAAAGCGAGCTGGAAGAGTTCGAGCACTCGATCTCCGACCTCGAGTACAACTGGTACCTGCATACCGTGTAAACGAAAACGCCGCCCCTCAAGGGCGGCGTTTTTGTTTGAGACCGGTGTCGCCCTCTTCGCGGGCACGCCCGCTCCCGCAGGGTAATTTCGAAGGCTGAAGCCTGTGACTTACCTGTGGGAGCGGGCGTGCCCGCGAAGAGGGCGGCCCAGGCTTACAGGGGCTTCTCGAAAATCTTCGAATTGCGCTGGTAGTTGTACAGCGAAGCCCGCGCCGCCGGCAGCCGCTCCACGCCACTCGGCGCAAAGCCGCGCTCGCGGAACCAGTGCGCAGTGCGCGTAGTCAGCACGAACAAAGTACTCAAGCCCATCTGCCGTGCCCGGCTTTCGATGCGTTCCAGCAGCTCATCGCCACGCCCGCCATGGCGGTACTCCGGGTTCACAGCCAGGCAAGCCAGCTCCCCTGCTTCGGAATCGGCAATCGGGTACAGCGCCGCACAGGCGATGATCATGCCCTCGCGCTCGACCACGCTGAACTGCTCGATCTCTCGCTCCAGCACTTCGCGCGAGCGGCGCACCAGGATGCCCTGCTCTTCCAGCGGGCTGATCAATTCCAGCAGGCCACCGACGTCCTCGATGGTCGCCTCGCGCACCACTTCGAACTGCTCCTGCGACACCAGCGTACCGCCACCGCCCCGTGTGAACAGCTCGGTGAGCAGCGCGCCGTCCTCGGCATAGCTGACGATATGGCTGCGCGCCACACCGCCTTTGCAAGCCTCGGCCGCAGCATCCAGCAGTTCGCCCTGGTAATCGCTGCCTAGACGCTGCAGATGCGGAGCAACCTGCTGCGGGCGCAGTTCGCGCACCAGCCTACCGTCAGCGTCCAACAGGCCCGGCTCGGCGCCGAACAGCAGCAACTTGTCGGCGCCCAGTTCGATGGCCGCACGGGTAGCCACGTCTTCGCAGGCCAGGTTGAAAATTTCCCCGGTAGGCGAGTAGCCCAAGGGCGACAACAGCACGATGGAACGCTCGTCGAGCAGGCGGCTGATGCCCTTGCGGTCGACCCGGCGCACTTCGCCAGTGTGGTGGTAGTCCACGCCTTCGAGCACGCCGATCGGCCGCGCGGTGACCAGGTTGCCGGAGGCCACGCGCAGGCGCGAGCCCTGCATCGGCGAAGCGGCGATGTCCATCGACAGCCGCGCTTCAATGGCCAGGCGCAGGGCGCCGACGGCATCGATCACGCAGTCCAGGGTGGCCGCATCAGTAATACGCATGCCCCGGTGGTAGTGCGGGGTCAGGCCGCGATCGGCCAGCCGGCTTTCGATCTGCGGGCGCGAGCCATGCACCAGCACCAGCCGCACGCCGAGGCTGTGCAGCAGCACCAGGTCGTGGACGATATTGCCGAAATTAGGGTGTTCCACCCCATCGCCAGGGAGCATGACCACGAAGGTGCAGTCGCGATGGGCATTGATATAGGGGGATGCATGACGCAGCCAGTTGACGTAATCGGGCATGACAGGGCCTGTGGATAAGTGGACGGAGAACGGCGATGCAGGGGGCGTTCAGGATCATCGTCGGAACAGGCTTGCGGTCACGCGCGGTCTCCTCTAGGCAGGAACGAATCAGTTCGATTGACGTTTAGTGCAGGCAATAGTGCCGGATCAGGTCACGCAATAGACGCACGGTAGGCTCGATTCGTGACATTTCAAGGTATTCGCCGGGCTGGTGGGCACAGGCAATGTCGCCAGGGCCCAGCACGATGGTCTGGCAGCCCAGTTGCTGAAGATAAGGTGCTTCGGTGCCGAACGCCACCGCTTCAGCGCGATGGCCAGTCAGGCGCTCCGCGACCTGTACCAGTTCGACATCGGCTGCCTGCTCGAACGGCGGCACCTCCGGGAACAGCGGCGCATAGTCGATGCGCACCTCATGGCGCTCGGCCACGAGTACCAGCTTTTCGCGAATGGCCGCGCGCAGCTGGTCCACGTCCATGCCCGGCAGCGGCCGCAGGTCGAACTCCAGGGCGCACTGGCCGCAGATACGGTTGGGGTTGTCACCGCCGTGGATGCAGCCGAAGTTCATGGTCGGGGTCGGCACGGTGAATTGCGGGTTGCTATAGGTTTGTTGCCACTGCTGGCGCAGGCCCATCAGCTCGCCCATGACCGCATGCATGGCCTCCATGGCGCTGCGGCCCAGGCTTGGGTCCGACGAATGGCCGCTGCGACCGAGGATGTCGATGCGGTCCATGAGGATGCCCTTGTGCATGCGGATCGGCCGCAGCCCGGTAGGCTCACCGAGGATCGCTGCACGGCCCAGTGGCTGGCCGGCCTCGGCCAGGGCACGGGCGCCGGACATGGAGCTTTCTTCGTCGCAGGTGGCAAGGATCAGCAGCGGCTCCTTGAAGTCGTGCTCCAGCAGCGGGATGACCGCTTCGATGACCAGGGCGAAGAAGCCCTTCATGTCGCAGCTGCCCAGGCCGACCCAACGGCCATCGGTCTCGATCAGCTTCAGCGGGTCGCTGGCCCACAGCTGTTCGTCATAGGGCACGGTATCGCTGTGCCCGGCCAGCACCAGCCCTCCCGGGCCGGTGCCACGGCTGGCCAGCAGGTTGAACTTGCCGGGGCTGACCTGCTGGATATCGCACTTGAAACCCAGGTCGCCCAGCCAACCGGCCAGCAGGTCGATAACCTGGCGGTTGGACTGGTCCAGCGCAGGTTGGGTACAGCTGACCGAAGGCGCGGCGATCAAGGCGGCAAACTGGTCTTTCAGCGTCGGCAACGGCATGCGCGTACTCCTCGGAAACGTTGCCCATCATAGGACTATCCGCTGTCTGGAATAAACCGTTGAGGGCTGACTGCTGTAGACTCTCTGCCAACCACGCCCCCTCTTTCGAGTCTGTGATGCACAAAGAAACCGAACTGAAGCTCCGCGCCAGCCGCGAGACCCTTGCCGCCCTGCGCGAGCACCCTCTGCTGAAAAAGCGCAACAAGTCCGGCTGGCAGACCCGTGAACTGCTCAACCAGTACTTCGACACCCCCGAGCGTGAGCTGTCCGCCGCCCGTGTCGCCCTGCGCCTGCGCCGCGATGGCGACGCTGTCATTCAAACCCTCAAGTGCCGCGGCCAGAGCGTGGCCGGCCTGTCCGAACGCAACGAGTACGAATGGAACCTGGACAAGGTCAAGCTCGACCTGAAGAAGCTGGACGCCACCTGCTGGCCCGAGCAACTGGCCAACCTGGACAAGAAAACCATCAAGCCGCTGTTCACCACCGACTTCAGCCGTGAATACGCTGAAATCGCCTGGGGCCGTGGCAAGAGCAAGGTGGTGATCGAGGCTGCACTGGACCAAGGCTTCGTGATCGCCGGCAAGCGCAAGGAAGAGATCTGCGAGCTGGAGCTGGAGCTGCGTGAAGGTGAACCGCAAGCACTGCTGGAACTGGCTGCAGAACTGGCCGCCAGCCTGCCACTGATGCCGTGCGACATCAGCAAGGCTGAGCGCGGTTACCGCCTGCTGGAACCGGACAGCTACGAGCTGGACCTGCCGCACACCGCGCTGGACGCCGAAATGGCCCTGGACGACGCCTATGCCGCCCTCGCCTGGCAGCTGCTGGGCAGCAGCCAGCGCCTGGCCGAGCAGTACCGCCACAACGGCCACTGGCGCCTGCTCCAGGACTGGGTCGAGTGCCTGAGCGAGCTGCGCGCGCTCACCGCCAGCCTGGGCCAGGCAGCACCGCGCGCCACCACCCGCGACCTGCGCGCCAGCCTTGATGCCTTGCTTGAGGACTGGCGCCCGCTGGTGCAGGCCGGCAACGATGACGAAGACATCCGTCGCGCCGCGCCCGAGCAGTTTGCCGAAGAGCTGGAAGACGTACGCTGGGGCCAGTTCTCGCTGGAAACCTCACGCTGGCTGATGGCCCGGACCTGGACCGCAGAGCGCAAGGGCCGCGGCGAACGCCAGGGCAAGGCGCAACTGGCCAGCTGGCTGGGGCACCTGCTGGGCGAGGAAGGCCGCGCGCTGAAGCTGCCGCTGTACACCCAGCGCCCGGAAGACCTGGCCGAGCAGCTGCCACGTATCGAGCAACTTCTGGCCTGGCTGCACCACGCCCGCCAGGTGCTGGAAGCGCCGCAAATGGACCGCTTGTACGGCGACCTGAAAAAGCTGCACGAGCTGGCCGAGCAGCCCATCAGCGATGAAGTGCTGGAAGCGCGTATCGAACAGGCTCGGGCGGTGGACCAGAGCCGCGGCTGGAAGCACCTGCTCAAGGCGTGATACCGCGTCGCCTGCTTCGCGGGTAAACCCGCTCCTACAAAGGTTCGCGCCAGGCGTGAGGCCGGTGTAGGCGCGGGTTTACCCGCGAATGGCCTCACCGCGGTAGCGGCAGGCTAGTGGTGGACTTGATCTCGGAAAGCGCCACAATCGAGTTCACCTCCTGAATCCCCGGCACGTTCGACAGTTTTTCGAAGAAGAACCGCTCGTAGGCCTCGATGTCCGACGTGACGATTCGCAGCAGAAAGTCCACGGCCCCCATCAGCACATAACACTCCAGCACCTCAGGGAACCCGCGGATCGCCTCGGTGAACTCGGTAAAGTTGGAGCGCCCATGGGCGTTCAGTTTCACTTCGGCGAAAATCTGCGTGTTCAGGCCGACCTTCTTGCGGTCCAGCAAGGTCACCTGCCCACGAATCACCCCCTCTTCCT
This sequence comes from Pseudomonas alloputida, assembly GCF_021283545.2. Taxonomy (NCBI): domain Bacteria; kingdom Pseudomonadati; phylum Pseudomonadota; class Gammaproteobacteria; order Pseudomonadales; family Pseudomonadaceae; genus Pseudomonas; species Pseudomonas alloputida. The sequence goes on from NZ_CP128540.1 coordinate 6,105,382, forward strand.
TCAAGCGCTGAATGCGCCGCCAGCACGGCGATTGCGACAGCCCGACGCGCTCTGCGATCTGTGCACTGGACAGCGAAGCGTCCTCCTGCAGCAGCTCGAGGATGCGACGGTCGTAGGCGTCCAGCTCGCTGTGCATTATTTATTCTCCACACCATATTTTCTTGAATAAAAAAATTCGCCAAGTGAGCGAAATCACCCAATCATAGCGAAAAAATACCGCCAGCAACGTGCAAGAATTTCTCCCTCATTTGCGGAGACTAGTATGAACGCACAGCCCCGTACCGACGCCTGGGCCGCCAACAACGCCCACAGCACCGTGCACTATCGCCTGCAGGCCGAGGCCGAGCCCGATAGCCTGTGCCGGGTGCTCAACCTGTTCGCCTTGCAGTTCCTGACCCCGCATAGCGTGCAGGTCAGCCAGCAGGATGACTGGCTGGATATCGAAATCGGCATTGGCGGGTTGAGCTGGCACCGGGCCGAGGTCATTGCACAGAAACTGCGTAACCTGGTGTGTGTGGGTGAGGTGAGCCTGACCAACTTGCAGCGAGTGGCGTTGGCAGTGGTCTGAGCGTCCGGCACCGACGCAGCAAAATCCCGAAACCCTTCAGCTCCGATCGCTTTTCGCCGCCCGGCTAGCCTTGATCAGCACTACCCGATCAGGCACGGACGCCAACCATGCACACCCCCGACAACCCCGCACTCGACCTCAAGCGCGTGCTCCAGGCCCTGCTCGCTGACCAGCACCTGCACGCCAGCGATACCCTGCAAGTACTCGAACACGCCGCTGCCCACCCCGCTAGCCACCCGCTGGAGCACATCGCCGCCTGCAGCCTGGAAAGCCGCCAGCACCCCGGCCAGCCCCTGGACTTGGAGCACCTTTGCCAGTGGCTGGCCGACAAGGTCGGCCAACCCTACCTGCGCATCGACCCCATGCAACTCGACCTGCCCCAGGTCACCAGCCTGATCTCCCCAGCCTTCGCCCAGCGCCACGGCATCCTCATCGTCGCGGCCGATGCCTCCAGCGTCACCGTCGCCAGCGCCCAGCCTTTCCAGGATGACTGGCAGGCCGACCTGGCCCGCAGCCTCGGCCGGTCGATCCGTCGCGTACTGGCCAGCCCGCAGCAGATCCGTCAGTCAGCGCAGTCGTTCCACCGCCTGGCCCAGTCGGTAAAAGGCGCGCAATACCAGCAGTCGGCGAGCCTGGGGGAACTTGAGCAATTGCTTGAGCTGGGCAAACGCCAGGCCGAGGCCAGCGCAGACGACGCGCATATCGTGCATATCGTCGACTGGCTGTTGCAGTACGCCATCGAGCAACGCGCCAGCGATATCCACCTGGAACCACGCCGCGAACAGGGCCAGCTGCGCTACCGTATCGATGGCCTGCTGCACACCGTCTACGCCTTCCCCGCCGGGGTCACCCTGGCCCTCGTCAGCCGCCTGAAACACCTGGGCCGCATGGACGTTGCAGAGAAGCGCCGGCCGCAGGACGGCCGGCTGCAAAGCCGCCTACCCGGTGGTGGCGAAGTGGAGCTGCGGCTTTCGACCCTGCCCACCCCATTTGGCGAGAAACTGGTGTTGCGCCTGTTCGACCCGCACCAGTTGCAAGAGGGCTTCGACCGCCTTGGCCTGCACGGCCAGCAACTGGCCCAATGGCAGCGCCTGCTTCGTCAGCGCCAAGGCATCATCCTGGTCACCGGCCCCACCGGCTCCGGCAAGACCAGCACGCTGTACACCAGCCTCAAACTGCTGGCCACACCACAGGTCAACCTGTGCACCATCGAAGACCCGATCGAGCGCCTGGAGCCAGCCTTCAACCAGTTGCAGGTGCAGCCCGCGCTGGACCTGGGGTTTGCCAACGCGGTCAGGGCCATGCTGCGCCAAGACCCCGACATCATCATGATCGGCGAAATCCGCGACCGCGAAACCGCTCTGGTGGCGGTGCAGGCAGCGCTGACCGGGCACCTGGTGCTATCGACCCTGCATACCAACGACGCCTGCGCAGCAATCACCCGTTTGCAAGAGCTGGGTGTGGCCGACTACCTGATCAAGGCGACGCTTATCGGGGTGATGGCCCAGCGCCTGGTGCGAACCGTCTGCACCGACTGCCAGACAGGTTCATCAGCCACCTGCCGAGCCTGCCGCGGCACCGGTTTTCAGGGGCGCACGGGATTATTCGAACTGCTCGAGCCCAGCGACACCTTGCGCGCATTGATCGGCCCTGATGCCGACCTGACCTGTTTGCGGCGCCAGGCGCTGGCCGATGGCCTGGTTGACCTGCGCCGTTGCGGCGAGGCCAAGGTGGCCGCTGGGCAGACCCGTGCCGAGGAAGTGCTGCGCGTCTGCAACTGACGAAAAGTCCTTTGTATTCAAGGAACTTGCCTTGCCCGAAAAGATCCAAGCGCGCATCTTCAACCATCACCCTTCGAGGTGTTTCAACATGCGTCTCAAAACCGCCATTGCCGCCGCTACCTTGCTTTCGCTGCCTCTTGGCTCGGCCATGGCCGATACCTTCTGGCGTAACGTGATGACTTCCGGTGCTACCACGGCGTCGAGCTACCTGACCTCGCGGGATCACAAGCTGGTAGTGGCCGCGCAGGATGACGCCAGCAGCTTCGTCGCCAGCGAAGGCGCGATCCGCGGGCCGTTCCTGGAAGCGGCCATGCGCGAGGCACGGGCAGAGAACCCAGGGATGCAGGCTTCCGACATGGAGTTGGCCAATGCCATCCTGGCCAAGAATGCGGTAGCCGAGTAACTGCGTCGCCTGCTTCGCGGGTGAACCCGCTCCTACAGGCACCCGCGAAGCATCCAACACCAACCTCAGCGATAAGCCTCTACCGGCACACACGCACAGAACAGGTTCCTGTCCCCATACACGTTGTCTACCCGGTTCACCGCCGGCCAGTATTTGTGCTGGCGCACGTGAGCACTGGGGGCCACCGCCTGCTCCAGGCTATACGGTCTGTCCCATACCCCCAAGACATCAGCCAAGGTATGCGGTGCATGTTTCAGCGGGTTGTTCTCCGCTGGCCAGTTGCCCTGCTGTACTTCGTCAATTTCCGCGCGAATCGCCAGCATCGCTTCGACAAACCGATCCAGCTCAGCCTTCGATTCACTCTCGGTCGGCTCCACCATCAGCGTGCCCGGCACTGGGAAGGACATGGTCGGTGCGTGGAAGCCATAGTCCATCAGGCGCTTGGCCACGTCCTCTTCGCTGATGCCTGTCAGCGCTTTCAACGGCCGCAGGTCGAGGATGCATTCATGCGCCACGCGCTGGTTGCGCCCGCGGTAGAGCACCGGGAACGCCGCGCCCAACTGGCTGGCCAGGTAGTTGGCCGAAAGGATAGCCACCTCGCTGGCGTCGGCCAGCTGCGGGCCCATCATGGCGATGTACATCCAGCTGATCGGCAAGATGCTTGCGCTGCCCCAGGGCGCGGCGCTGACCGCGCTGTTGTTCGGGTCCAACCCAGGCACCGGCACCACCGGATGGCTGGCGACGAACGGCTTGAGGTGCGCGCGGATACCGATCGGCCCCATACCCGGGCCGCCGCCGCCGTGGGGAATGCAGAACGTCTTGTGCAGGTTCATGTGTGAAACGTCGGCCCCAATGTCTGCGGGGCGCGCCAGGCCCACCTGGGCGTTGAGGTTGGCACCGTCCATGTAAACCTGGCCGCCGTACTGGTGCACCACATCGCAGATTTCGCGTATCCCCTCTTCGTACACGCCGTGGGTCGAGGGGTAGGTAATCATCAGGCACGACAGACGCTCCCCGGCCGCATGCGCCTTGGCTTTGAGGTCAGCCAGGTCGACGTTGCCATCGTTGTCGCAATCGACGATCACCACTTCCATGCCGGCCATCTGTGCCGACGCCGGGTTGGTGCCGTGGGCCGACGACGGGATCAGGCACAACGTGCGCATCGGCTGGTGGCGGCTGCAGTGATAGCGGGTAATGGCCATCAGGCCGGCGTATTCACCCTGAGCACCGGAGTTGGGCTGCATGCAGATCGCATCGAAGCCGGTGATCGCGCACAGCCAGCTTTCCAGTTCGTCGATCATCGCCTTGTAGCCCGCTGCCTGGGCCGCCGGGGCGAACGGGTGCAGCTGGGCAAAACCGGGCCAGGTGATGGGGATCATCTCACTGGTGGCGTTGAGCTTCATGGTGCACGAGCCCAACGGTATCATCGACTGGTTCAGCGCCAGGTCCTTGTTCTCTAGCTGCTTGAGGTAGCGCAGCATCTCTGTTTCGCTGTGATGCAGGTTGAACACCGGATGGGCGAGGAATGGCGTGCGTCGCACCAGGCTGGCGGGGATGCCTTCAGGCAGGGCCAGCTGGTCGAGGGCGGTGATTTCCAGGCCATGATCCACCCCCAGGAAGATGTCGAGCAGGCGCAGCACCGTCTGTTCGGTGCAGGTTTCGTCCAGGCTCACCCCCAGGTGCCCGCGACCGAGAATGCGCAAATTGATGTGCGCGGCCTCGGCGCTTTCAATGATGGCCGCCTGGGCACCGCCAACATTCAGGGTAAGGGTGTCGAAGAAGTGCTGATTGAGGCGTTTGATGCCTTTGGCCTCAAGGCCGGCTGCCAGGATGAAGGTCAACCGGTGCACACGCTGCGCGATGCGTTGCAGGCCTTCCGGGCCGTGGTACACCGCGTAGAAGCCGGCAATGTTGGCCAACAGCACCTGGGCCGTGCAGATGTTGGAGTTGGCCTTTTCGCGGCGAATATGCTGCTCGCGGGTTTGCAGGGCCATCCGTAATGCGGTGTTGCCACGGGCATCGCGCGATACGCCGATGATGCGCCCCGGCATGGCTCGCTTGTAGTCGTCGCGACAGGCGAAATAGGCCGCGTGAGGCCCGCCGTAGCCCATCGGCACACCAAAGCGCTGGGTCGAGCCCAGCACCACATCGGCGCCGAGCTCTCCGGGCGGTGCCAGCACCACCAGGCTCAGCAGGTCAGCGGCTACGCAGGCCAGGGCCTGCTGGCTGTGCAACTGGTCGATCAGCGGGCGCAAATCGCGCACTTCGCCGTGGGTGTCCGGGTACTGCAGCAAGGCGCCGAACACCGAGTGCTTGGCAAGGTTATCCACAGAATCGACGATCAGCTCAAAGCCGAAGCCTTCGGCGCGGGTCTTGAGTACCGATAGGGTCTGCGGATGGCAGTGCTCGTCGGCAAAGAAGGCGTTGCTCTTGTTGCGTGCCACCCGCTTGGCCAGGGCCATGGCTTCGGCGGCAGCGGTGGCTTCATCGAGCAGCGAGGCATTGGCCAGAGGCAGGCCGGTGAGGTCGATGACCATTTGCTGGAAGTTCAGCAGCGCCTCCAGCCGGCCTTGGGCAATTTCGGGTTGGTAGGGCGTGTAGGCGGTGTACCAGCCAGGGTTTTCCAGCACGTTGCGCAGGATGACCGTGGGGGTGATGGTGCCGTGGTAGCCCATGCCGATGAGGCTGGTCCAGACCTGGTTCTGTTCGGCGTAACCGGCGAGCTTGGCCAGGGCGGCTTGCTCGTCCAGTGCCGCTGGGAGGTCGAGGGGGCGATTGAGGCGGATGTCTGGCGGAACGGTCTGCTCGATCAGCTCGTTGCGGCTGGCGATACCCAGCGCGTTGAGCATGGCCTGCTGCTCTGTGGCATCGGGGCCCAGGTGGCGACGCAGAAACGGGTTGAGCTCTTGCAGTTGATGCAGGGATGGCGACTGGGACATGACGACGCTCTCTTCCTAGACCAGGCCTCATGGAAACTTACAAGTCTAGGAAGGGATTGCCGATTGTGCGGGGAAACTTGTTTGCAGGCCCGGCCTCTTCGCGGCTAAAGCCGCTCCTACAGGGGCTGCACCCGTCTCGAATGCAGTGCTGTACCTGTGTAGGAGCGGCTTTAGCCGCGAAGCAAGCAACGCGGTCTTACTCGCCAATCAGCGCCTGGTAGCCAGCCGCATCCAGCAACTTGTCCAGCTCGGCCGGGTTGCTTGGCTTCAATTTGAAGATCCACGAACCGTAAGGCTCTTCGTTCAGCAGTTCCGGGCTATCGGCCAGCTCTTCGTTGACCGCAATCACTTCGCCACCGACCGGGGCATAGATGTCCGAAGCGGCCTTGACCGACTCGACCACACCCGCAGCGTCGCCAGCGCCAAACACTTTGCCGACTTCAGCCAGCTCGACGAATACCACATCACCCAAGGCTTCCTGGGCGTGATCGCTGATACCCACGGTCACACTGCCGTCGGCTTCCAGGCGAGCCCACTCATGGCTTTCGGCAAAACGCAGTTCGGCGGGGATATTGCTCATGTCTTGAATTCCTCGATTGGCTCAGCGGTACGCCCGCCGGTTATAAATTGTTCAGATCAGAATCTTGCCGTGGCGCACGAAGGTCGGTTTGACCACCCGCACCGGGTACCACTTGCCGCGAATTTCCACCTCGGCCCGATCCCCGGTAGCCATAGGCACACGCGCCAACGCAATGGACTTGCTCAGCGTAGGCGAGAAACTACCACTGGTGATCTCCCCTTCGCCAATGCCGGCTACACGCACGACCTGATGGGCGCGCAGTACACCGCGCTCTTCCAGCACCAGACCCACCAGCTTTTCCTGCACGCCGTGCTCGATTTCCGCAAGCAGGCCGACACGGCCGATGAAGTTGCGCTCGGCCGGTTCCCAGGCGATGCTCCAGCCCAGGTTGGAGGTGAGCGGGGTGTGGTTTTCGTCGATGTCCTGGCCGTACAGGTTCATGCCGGCTTCCAGGCGCAGGGTATCGCGGGCGCCCAGGCCGCTTGGGGCGATACCGGCGCCGACCAGGTCGTTGAAGAAGGCCACCGCCTGATCGCCCGGGAAGATGATCTCCAGGCCGTCCTCACCGGTATAGCCGGTGCGGGCAATGAACCAGTCGCCGTCGGCAACGCCCTCGAACGGGCGCAGTTCGCGGATGAGTGCAGCGCGCGCGGGGCTGAGCAGGGCCGCCACCTTTTCGCGGGCACGCGGCCCCTGGATGGCAAGGATGGCCAGATCAGGGCGGACCTGGAAGTCCACGGAAAAACCGGCACGTTGCAATTGCAGCCAATCGAGCACCTTGGCACGGGTGGCGGCATTGGTGACCAGGCGATAGCCGGTTTCAGTGCGGTAGACAATCAGATCATCGATCACCCCGCCCTGTTCGTTCAGCAGCGGGCTATACAGCGCCTTGCCGGGGTCGTCGAGGCGGGCCACGTCGTTGGCCAGCAGGCGCTGCAGCCAAACTGTGGCATCAGTGCCGTCGACATCGATCACGGTCATATGAGAAACATCGAAGACGCCGCAATCGCTGCGCACCTGATGGTGCTCCTCGACCTGCGAGCCATAGTGCAGGGGCATGTCCCAGCCACCGAAATCGACCGTCTTGGCGCCTAGCGCCAGGTGCAGGTCATACAAAAGCGTGCGCTGTCCCATGGGTTTCTCCTTCCGGGCGTGGCGAAGCGGCGGCGGTCGATGACGTTGGGTCGTCAGCTTTTCTTGTTACTCACACCCGCCGCGCGAATGCCGCGCATTGTAGCCGCAAGGTCGCAAACTGACATCCTCAGTGACTGTGACCGGGTCGACGGGCCGAACGGCGAATCAGGCCGATGACCGGCAGCAGGCCCACCAATACCAAGGTCAGTGCCGGCAGCGAGGCGCGCGCCCACTCGCCCTCGCTGGTCATCTCGAACACCCGCACGGCGAGGGTATCCCAGCCGAACGGCCGCATCAGCAACGTGGCGGGCATTTCCTTAAGCACATCGACGAACACCAGCAGCGCGGCGCCAAGCGCCCCCGGCACCAGCAGCGGCAGATACACCTTGAAAAACAATCTTGCGCCGCCAACACCCAGGCTGCGCGAGGCTTCAGGGAGTGAAGGGCGGATGCGCTCCAGGCTGCTCTCCAGCGGCCCGTAGGCCACCGCGATGAAGCGCACCAGGTAGGCCAGCAGCAACGCCGAGAGGCTACCTAGCAGCAGCGGCTTGCCGGCGCCGCCCAGCCAACTGGACAACGGGATGACCAGGTGGTTGTCGAGGTAACTGAAGGCCAGCATGATCGATACCGCCAACACCGAACCGGGCAGGGCATACCCCAGATTGGCCAGGCCAACCCCGGCGCGGATACCGCCCGTCGGTGCCTGGCGCCGGGCAAAGGCCAGCAGCAGCGCCACGCATACCGTGACCAGCGCCGCCATGCTGCCCAGGTACAGGGTGTGCAGCACCAGGCCGATATAACGCTCATCCAGGTCATGCCGGCCGCGTTGCCAGAACCACGCCAGCAACTGCAGCAGCGGGATGACGAAAGCGCAGGCGAACACCAGCAGGCACCAGCCACTGGCCAACAGCGCCTTGAGGCCGCGCAGGTGATACAGCGCCTGCGCGCGCGGCCGTTCGTTGCCGCTCCGGCTGGCACCGCGGGCGCGGCGCTCGCCGTACAGCACCAGCATCACCGCCAGCAGCAGCAGACTGGCCAGCTGGGCCGCACTGGACAAGCTGAAAAAGCCGTACCAGGTCTTGTAGATGGCTGTGGTGAAGGTGTCGAAGTTGAATACGGCCACTGCACCGAAGTCGGCCAGGGTTTCCATCAGCGCCAGGGCGATACCGGCGCCGATCGCCGGCCGAGCCATGGGTAAGGCCACCCGCCAGAAAGCCTGCAGGGGCGATAACCCAAGTACCCGCGCCGCCTCCATCAGGCCCTTGCCCTGAGCCAGGAAAGCCGTGCGCGCCAACAAGTAGACATAGGGATAGAAGACCAGCACCAGGACGGTGATTACCCCACCGGTGGAACGCACCCGAGGCAGGCGCATTGGCCCGAACACCTCGCGCAGGGCGCTTTGCACCGGGCCGGCAAAGTCCAGCAGGCCGACGAAGACGAACGCCAGCACGTAGGCCGGGATGGCGAACGGTAGCATCAGCGCCCAGTCCAGCCAGCGTCGACCGGGGAAGTCGCAGAGGCTGGTAAGCCAGGCCAGGCTGACGCCCAGCACGGTGACACCAATGCCCACGCCCACCACCAGGGTCAGGGTATTGCCGAGCAGGCGCCCCATCTGGGTGTCGAGCAGATGAGACCAGATCTGCAGGTCGATGGATTGCCAGGACAACAGCAGCACGCTCAGGGGCAGCAGCACCAAGGCGGCGATCAGGGAGACCGGGAGGTACCAGCGGCGTTGGGGGGTGTGGGGCAAGGCTGAAATCTCGAGTGCGATGGCGACCGCTGCGCGGTCGTTCGCGGGTAAACCCGCTCCTACGGGGACCGCGCAAGGCAGTGCAGATCCTGTAGGAGCGGGTTTACCCGCGAAAGGGCCCTAACGGGCCCAAAGAGGATAAAGCCTGGCGCTTAGTTGTAGCCAGCCCGATCCATCAGGCGAATGGCTTCAGCCTGGCGCTTGCCGGCAATTTCCACCGGAATGCTGTCGGCCTTGAAGCTGCCCCACGCCGCCACTTCCTCCGATGGTTTCACCTTCGGGTTGGCCGGGAACTCCTGGTTGATATCAGCAAACAGCTTTTGCGCTTCTTCGCCGGTCATCCATTCCACCAGTTTCTTCGCGGCTTCCGGGTGTGGCGCATGCTTGGTCAGGCCGATGCCCGACAGGTTCACGTGCACGCCACGGTCACCCTGGTTGGGCCAGAAGATCTTCACCGGCAGGTTCGGGTTCTGCTTGTGCAGACGGCCGTAGTAGTAGGTGTTGACCACGCCCACATCACATTGCCCGGCCTCGATGGCCTGGATCACCGCGTTGTCGTCGGAGAACACATCGGTGGACAGGTTGTTGACCCACCCTTTGACGATTTGCTCGGTCTTGGCCTCACCGTGGGTTTCGATCAGGGTGGCGGTCAGCGACTGGTTGTACACCTTCTTGGCCGTGCGCAGGCACAGACGGCCTTCCCACTGTTTGTCAGCCAGGGCTTCGTAGGTGCTCAACTCCTCGGGTTTGACCCGCTCGGTGGAGTAGATGATGGTGCGGGCGCGCAGGCTCAGGCCGGTCCAGTCATGGGACGAGGCGCGGTACTGCGCCGGGATGTTCTGGTCGATGACGTCGGACTCGATCGGCTGCAGAATGCCCATCTGCTCGGCCTGCCACAGGTTGCCTGCATCGACGGTCAGCAGCAGGTCGGCCACGCCGTTATCGCCCTCGGCCTTGATGCGCTGCATCAGCGGGGCTTCCTTGTCGGTGATGAACTTGATCTTGACCCCGGTCTTGGCGGTATAGGCATCGAACACCGGCTTGATCAGCTCGTCGATGCGCGAGGAGTACACCACCACTTCGTCCGCTGCCTGGGCAGTGCCGCCGAACAGGGTCAGGGCCAAGGCGGCCAGTAGGGGCTTGCGTGGCAACATTTTAAGCACTCCTCGATCGTATGAGAGGTGCGAATGGTAGTGAATCCCATTTTCTGGCTCACCTACCTAGGCGTTACCGGATGTTGCAAAGGACTGCTACGCAGCCCCGCCACGCTCAAGCCTTGGCCAGATCCGGCAGGTCACCACTCAAACCCAACGCCTGGCGCACAAACAGCGCCTTGGCCTCCGGCATCTGCTCCACCAGCTTCAACCCGCTGTTGCGCAACCAGCGCAACGGCAGCGGATCGGCCTGGAACAACCTCTCGAAGCCCTCCATCGCCGCCATCAACGCCAGGTTGTGTGGCATACGCCGGCGCTCGTAACGGCTCAGCACCTTCACATCGGCCAGCCTCTCACCGCGCTCGCAAGCATTGACCAGCACCTCAGCCAGCACCGCCGCGTCGAGGAAGCCGAGGTTCACACCCTGCCCGGCCAGTGGGTGAATGGTGTGTGCAGCATCACCGATCAAGACCAGGCCTTCATCCACGTAGCGCTTGGCGTGTCGCTGGCGCAGCGGCACGCACACCCGTGGGTCGGCCTGAAGCACCTCGCCCAGACGCCCTTCGAAGGCCCGCTCCAGGGCCTGCAGGAAGGCCGCTTCATCCATCGCCATCAACTGCTCGGCATGCTCCGGGGTGGTCGACCAGACGATCGAGCACCAGTCCTGCTGGCCATCGCGGGTCAACGGCAGGAACGCCAGCGGACCTTCGTCAGTGAAGCGCTGCCAGGCCGTGGCCTGGTGCCCGGCGCTGCAACGCACGCTGGTGACAATGGCATGGTGCAGGTAATCCCACTCGCGGGTTTCGCAGCCGGCCAGACGCCGCACCGCCGAATTGGCACCGTCGGCAGCGATCACCAACGGTGCCCGCAGTTGCCGGCCATCCGCCAGGGTCAGCAGCCACTCATCGCCCGAGCGACGCAATTGCTCCAGCCTCGCATTGGCCAGCAGGCCGATGTCGCTGTCGTGCAGGCGCTCCAGCAGGCCGTCCTGCACCACCCGGTTCTCGACGATATGGCCGAGCACCTGGGCATGCACACTGGCCGCCGAGAAGTGAATCTGCCCGGTGCCGCTGCCATCCCACACATGCATGTCGGAATACGGCGTGGCGCGCCGCTGGGCAATGCCGTCCCAGGCGCCAAGGCGCTCGAGGATGCGCTGGCTGGCCGCCGATAGCGCGCTGACACGCGGCTCGAACGGGGCCTGGGCATCGAAGGGTACGACCGTCAGCGGGCCACCATCGAGCAACAAAATTTGCAGGCCACTGTGGCGCAACGCCAAGGCCAGGGCGCTGCCCACCATACCGGCACCGACAATCAACAGATCTGCGCGCATTTCCATGCCTTACGCCTGCCTCGCTTGCGGCTTGAGCCGCACGTATAGGGTTTTATCGACCCGCGCCACCAACTCGCCGGCGCCATCGCGGATATCGACCTGCAAACGCGGCAGGCATTTCTTGCCGGTGGCGGCCTGCTGGCGGATTTCGTCCAGCAGCGCATCATCGACGTGGAATTCGGCATAAACCGGGCCTTTGCCCGGCGAGATGAAATCGATGCTGGCGGCCTTGTCCCAGACGATGTAGTCGCGCCCCAGCTGCTCGATCAGCAGCAGCATGTAGAACGGGTCGACCATGGCATACAGGCTGCCACCGAACTGGGTACCGACGTAATTGCGGTTCCAGCGAGTCAGTTTCATCGCCACCTTGACGCTACGCAGGTCCGGGCTGATGTGCTGCACACGGATACCGGCACCCAGGTACGGTGGGTAGAGGTTCAGCATCCAGCGCAGCATGCGCGCCCGGCGCGCCAGTTTACGCGGGTTGCTCATGCCTGGCCCCGCGGATCAGGGCGGGTGCCCAGGCCCATCGCCTGGCGGGCGAACCAGCTTTTTGCCGGTGGCAACAGGTCGAGCCCGAGCAGGCCAAGGTTGCGTCCGGCCGTCAGCAACGGCTGATTGCTGCCGAACAGGCGGGTGACCTGGTCGGAGAAGCCGATGGTCATAGCCTGGTCCAGGCGCTGGCGCTGGTGATAGGCCTGCAGCGTGGTCAGGTCGCCAGGCTGCTGTGGGCCCGCCAGCAGCGCTTCGGCCAGGGCCTGCACATCACGCAACGACAGATTGAAACCCTGGCCCGCGATGGGGTGCAGGCTGTGTGCTGCGTTGCCCAGCACCACCAGGTGCGGCCGCACCTGCTCCTGGGCCTCGATCAAGGACAGCGGGTAGAGGTGCCGTGCGCCAACTTGGCGCAGCGCGCCCAGGCGGTAGCCGAACACGCCCTGCAGTTCGCGCAGGAAGCTACGCTCGTCGATGTCGGCCAGGCGCCGCGCATCCATGCCCTGACGGGTCCACACCAGTGCGCAGCGGTTTTCCGGCAACGGCAGCAAGGCCATGGGGCCCTCTTCGGTGAAGCGCTCGAAAGCCTGGCCGCCGTGGGCCTCACCCGGGGTAATGTTGGCGATCAACGCGCTCTGCTGGTAAGGCGTGTGGCGTACATGGATACCCAACTGCTCGCGCAGGCCAGAGCGGCCACCATCGGCCAGTACCGCCAGGTCACATTCCAGCTGGGTGTCGTCGTTCAGCCGCAGGCGGTAACCGCGTTCGATGGCCTGCATCGAGGTCACTTCGGCCGGGCAGCGCCAGCTCACCACCTCGCTGTCCAACCCTTGCCACAGGCACTGGCCGAGCCAGGCGTTTTCCACCACGTAACCCAGCGCCGGCACGCCCTCTTCCAGGGCATCCAGGCGGGTGGCGCCAAAACGACCACGGTCGGACACGTGAATCTGGCGAATAGGCTCGGCGCGGCGGCCGATGGCCTGCCACAGGCCCAGTTGCTGATAAATCTGCTGGGTGCCGAATGACAATGCCGAAGAGCGCGCATCATAGCTGGGCTGGTAGCTGTCACCGGGGGCGAACGGCTCGATCAGCAGGATCTTCCAGCCGCGCGCCCTGGCGCCGGCCTGCAGGGCCAACGCCAGGCTTGCGCCAACCAGGCCACCGCCGATGATCGCCAGGTTTACCCGGCTCATGCCACGGCCTTGCGGGCAGCCTGCATCAGCGCCTCGATCACGGCGACCGTACGCGGCACGCCCGAAGTCAGGATTTCACAACCTTGCCTGGTCACTACCACGTCGTCCTCGATCCTTACCCCAATGCCGCGCCACTTTTTGGCCACGGCCTGATTGTCGGCGCCAATGTAGATACCCGGCTCCACGGTCAGCGCCATGCCGGGTTCCAGTACCCGCCACTCGCCGCCCACCTTGTACTCGCCCACGTCGTGCACATCCATGCCCAGCCAGTGCCCGGCGCGGTGCATGTAGAAGGCGCGATAGGCTTCGCTTTCGATCAGCGCCTGCACATCACCTTCGAGCAAGCCCAGCTCCACCAGGCCCGCGGTGATGACCCGCACGGTCGCCTCATGGGCGTGGTTCCAGTGCTTGCCGGGGGCTATTTCGGCAAACGCCGCCGCCTGTGCCTTTAGCACCAGCTCGTAGATGGCCTTCTGCTCGGGCGAAAACCGCCCACTGACCGGGAAGGTGCGGGTGATGTCGCTGGCATAGCAGTCGATTTCGCAGCCAGCGTCGATCAGCACCAGGTCGCCATCCTTGAGCGGCGCATCGTTCTGTTGATAGTGCAGGATGCAGCCATTGCGCCCGGCCGCAACGATCGAGCCATAGGCCGGCATTCTCGCCCCGCCCTTGCGGAATTCGTAGTCCAGCTCGGCTTCCAGGCTGTACTCGTGCAGCCCGGCGCGGCAGGCCTGCATGGCCCGCACATGGGCCCGCGCAGAAATGTCCGCGGCAGCACGCATCACCTTCACTTCCGCCGCCGATTTATACAGGCGCATATCGTGCAGCAGATGATCCAGCGCAACGAACTCGTTCGGTGGCTGGGCGCCCAGGCGTGCCTTGGAGCGGATCACGTTGATCCAGTCCATCAGCCGGCGGTCGAACTCCGGGTTGCTGCCCATGGCGCTGTAGACACGCTCGCGGCCTTCGATCAGGCCAGGCAGGATCTCGTCGATATCCGTGATGGGGAAGGCATCGTCGGCGCCGAAATCACGCACCGCCCCTTCCTGGCCGGCCCGCAGGCCGTCCCACAGCTCGCGCTCAGGGTTGCGTTCACGGCAGAACAGCACGTACTCGCCATGCTCGCGCCCTGGAATCAACGCAATCACCGCCTCGGGCTCCGGGAAGCCGCTGAGGTACTGGAAATCGCTGTCCTGGCGGTACACGTGCTCGACGTCGCGGTTGCGGATGGCAACCGCAGCGGCGGGCAGAATGGCGATGCTGTTGGGGACCATCTGCGCCATCAGCGCCTTGCGCCGACGGGCATACTCGGCCTTGGGAATGTGGCTCATGGGCAGACTACCCTTGGTTGATCAGTGCAGCGAGGGCTTGGGCGCGGGTGCGGCCGGCTTGGCCAGTTCGGAGAACAGCAGCAGGGGCGCCACGCGCAGGTATTCCATGACTTCCATGTAGTCGCTCTCGCCGTCTTCGGACTCTTCGAGCGCTTCCTGGACCTGCGAAATGGCCACCAGGTCCTGCAGCACTTCCTTGGCCTCGTCGGACAAGTCCTTCCCGCCAGCGTTCAGGCCGAAACCGGTCACGAAGCCTTGGCACCACTGGCCCAGCGCGGTGGCGCGGTCGCTCAGTGCAGCATCATCGGTAGGCAGCAGCAGGACGATCGCCATGTCGTCGCTGGTCAGCTCGCCCTTGACCATTTCCTGCAAGCCGACCAAGGCATTGCGGACACTGTCACCAGGCTCGATTTCCAGCAGTTGGGCGGCATCGGCCAACCAGGCATCGGCATCGAAGCCGGCGCCGGCGCAGCTGCGGCCAATCAGCAGGCCGTGCAGTTCGGCCGGGGTGACAGGATGGCCATTGCTCGAGAGCAGCATGGCGAAAGCGTTGTAGGGCGATTGAGTATTGGGCATGGGCAGCTAGGCGCCAGACGGCGCAATGTCTAGAATGAAGACCTTGTATCCTAGCACCGGCAGGCGCGCCAAGACCATCGGCACTGGCCGTTGCCGCCCAGGGAGAGGCATCATCGCCAGGTGAGTCAACGACGGAGCGAATCGAGTGCAACCCACGCAAGAGAACGACCTGCAGGCACTGATGAGCCGATTCGAGTTGCTGATCGAACGCGTCGAGCAACTAAAACGGCAAAATGCACTCCTAGTAGCTCAGGAAAAATCCTGGCGCGAAGAGCGCGCCCACCTCATCGAAAAGAACGAGATCGCCAAGCGCAAAGTCGAGTCGATGATTTTACGCCTCAAGGCTCTGGAGCAAGACTCATGAGTTCAAGCAATAGCGTCACCGTGCAGATCCTCGACAAGGAATACTCGATCATCTGCCCGCCGGAAGAGCGCAACAACCTGGTCAGCGCTGCGCGCTACCTGGACGGCAAGATGCGCGAGATTCGCAGCAGCGGCAAGGTGATCGGTGCCGACCGCATCGCGGTCATGGCGGCGTTGAACATTACCCACGAAATGCTGCACCGCCAGGAAGACCGCAACGATGCGCCGGTCACCGGCACGAACCGCGAACAGGTGCGCGACCTGCTGGATCGGGTGGATAAGGCTTTGTCCGACGACACGGATACCAAAATCGGCTGAGATTGGTATACTGGCGCCACTCCCTGGGGGATGCGCCAGTCGGTTATGTCCCTGAGCCGATACGCACAACCACGGGGGTTGCACGCTGGGGCCGGTGTGCATGTCCGCCCGACGGAAAGCCTTAACGCCCCCTGCAATCTCCACCTTGAACTTTCGGGTTCAAGGGCTACACCGATAGCGGTCTTATCGGGGAGCCTGAATTTTCTTGCCCGCCCCCAAGGCGGGCAATTCGTTTTGGCCGACTTTATTCAAGCTTTGTACGACGATCCACCGCGCAGGCACTGTTCGTACTAAAGCCAGCACATCTGGGATCGCCCGTGCCATGACCGAAAACGTGCCGCTCACCCGCCCCCAGCTACGTCGCCTGCTTCGCAATGCCCGCCGCGCCCTTACCCCTGCCCAGCAACGCCAGGCCACCCTCGGCCTGTACCGCCAGCTGGCGCAACACCCCTTGTTCCGCCGCGCCCGCCACATTGCCCTGTACCTGCCCAACGACGGTGAAATCGACCCTCGCCTGCTGATGCGCGAAGCCCAGCGTCGCGGCAAGTGCATCTACCTGCCGGTGCTGCATGCCTGGCCGCGCACGCGCATGGTGTTCCAGCGTTTTGAGCAGGGTGAGAAGCTCAAGCCCAACCGCTTCCGTATTCCAGAGCCGATTATCGATCGCAAACGCCAGCGGCCGATCTGGGCGCTGGATCTGATTCTGCTACCGCTGGTCGGGTTTGACGAAGTGGGCGGCCGCCTGGGTATGGGCGGTGGCTTCTATGATCGCAGCCTGGCCTACCAGGCGCGTCGGCAAACCTGGAAAAAACCCTTGCTGCTGGGGCTGGCGCATGAATGCCAGAAGGTCGAGCGGCTGGCGCAGGCCAGTTGGGATGTTCCGCTGCAGGGCACGGTCTCGGACCGTGGCTGGTACCTGGCGCCACGTTGAGCGGCGCCAGCGGGGGGTATCAACGTTGTGGCTGGCTGGCGTCGACCGGCATCTGATAGGCGTTGTCCAGCTTGCGCTCCCAGAAGCCTTGCGCATAACCGGTAGTGACCACACCCAGGCCAAAAATGAACACCAGGATCCACAGCAGATCCGGCTTTTTACGTTGATTCATCGAAGATTGCCCCCCAGGCAAACTGTTCAGTACTCGGCGATATTCTGGGTACCGCCTGCGCACGCGCTTTAAACGGGGCGCATTTTCCGACAACATGCGTCCGCACGCAAACCTTGACGCCAACCGGCTGTCGGTTTCGTGCAACAGGTTATTTCAAACCTTTTCAGGAGCAGCATTCATGGCTTACTGGCTGATGAAATCCGAGCCCGACGAGCTCTCCATCGAAGCCCTCGCACGCTTGGGTGAAGCGCGCTGGGACGGCGTGCGCAACTATCAGGCGCGTAATTTTCTGCGGGCCATGAGCGTGGGTGACGAATTCTTCTTCTACCACTCCAGCTGCCCGCAACCCGGCATAGCCGGCATTGCCAGAATCACCCGCGCGGCCTACCCCGACCCGACCGCGCTGGACCCTGAAAGCCATTATCACGATGCCAAGGCCACGACCGACAAGAACCCGTGGAGCGCGGTGGATGTGGCCCACGTACAAACCTTTCCAAGGGTGCTGGAACTGGGGCGGCTGAAACAGCAGGCCGGTCTGGTCGAGTTGCCGCTGGTGCAAAAAGGCAGCCGCCTGTCGGTCATGCCGGTAACGCCCGAGCAATGGGCGGTGATTGTCGCATTGCGCTGAATAGGCAGCTAAGGTCAAGGGCTTGACCGACATCAACACGCCACACATGGCCGCCAGGCATGATGTACCGTGCATGACCGCAAGGATGCAGAACGATGAACCGATATGCCCCTAGAATCTTCGCCACTGCACTGATCGCACTGCTCGCTGCAGCCGGCGGGCTGGGGTACTGGAAGTCGCTCCACGACCAGTTGCCCGAAGGCCTGAGCATGGGCAACGGGCGCCTGGAAGCCACCGAAGTGCAGATCGCCAGCAAGATCCCCGGTCGCCTGGCCGAAGTACTGGTCGATGAAGGCGACAACGTGATCCGTGGCCAGCTACTGGCGCGCATCGACACCCGCACCATGGAAGCCCAGCGCAGCCAGGCCGAAGCCGAAGTGCTGCGCGCCCGGGAAAACTACGCCGCCGCACAGGCCAGCGTGCAACTGCGCCAGAGTGAACTGCTGTTGGCCAGCCAGGAGCTCAAGCGCGTACGCGAAATCTTCCAGCGCAAGTTCGCCAGCCAGCAGTTGCTCGACCAACAGCAGGCGCGCTTTGACACGGCCAACGCAGCAGTAGTCGCTGCCCGCGCCCAACTGGCAGCGATCAAGGCCGCCATTGGCGCCGCCGAAGCCCAAGTGGCGCAGCTCACCAGCGAAATCGACGACAGCAGCCTGCGTGCGCCCATCAACGGCATCATCCAGCTGCGCCTGGCCGAACCCGGTGAAGTGCTGGGTGCCGGCGGCCGTGTGCTGATGCTGATCGACCCCAGCGACCAGTACATGAACCTGTACCTGCCAGCGTCCACCAGCGGCCGGCTGACTGTAGGCGACCAGGCGCGCATCGTGCTCGACGCCCTGCCCGAGCGCGCGCTGCCGGCCAAGGTGGCCTTTGTCGCAGCCAAGGCCCAGTTCACCCCCAAACAGGTGGAAACCCGCGACGAACGGCAAAAGCTGGTGTTCCGGGTCAAACTGCGCCTGAGCGACCCAGGCGCCGTGCCGCAAGCCAAACCAGGCATGCCAGGCGCCGGCTATGTACGCACGGCTGAGGTGGACTGGCCGGCCAACCTGCAATGAACGCCCCGGCACTGCTGGCCGAAGGCATCAGCCACCGTTACGGCGACCTGATAGCCCTCCACCCACTAGGCTTCAGCCTTCCTGTGGGTACCCGATGCGCGCTGATCGGCCCTGACGGGGCTGGCAAATCGACCCTGCTGGGGCTGATCGCCGGCGTGAAACGCCTACAGCAGGGAGAGCTGCAGGTGCTGGGTGGCTCGATCCGCCAACGCCGCCATCGCACGGCGCTCTACCCCAAAGTGGCGTTCATGCCGCAGGGGCTGGGCAACAACCTGTACCCGGAACTGTCGATCAGCGAGAACATCCGTTTTTTCGCCACCCTGTTCGGGCTGGGCCGCCGCGAGTGTGAACAGCGCATGGCCAATCTGTTGCAGGCCACCGACCTGCAGCACTTTGCCCAGCGCCCGGCCGGCAAGCTGTCGGGTGGCATGAAGCAGAAGCTGGGCCTTTGCTGCGCGCTGATCCACGAGCCAGACCTGCTTATCCTGGACGAGCCGACCACCGGCGTTGACCCACTGTCGCGGCGGCGCTTCTGGGAGCTGGTTGAACAGGTTCGCGCACAACGCCCGCAACTGACCCTGCTGGTGGCTACCGCCTACATGGAAGAAGCCGAACAGTTCGAGCATTGCCTGATGCTCGATGGCGGCCGGCTGCTGGCCGCCGGCCCTAGCCACGAACTGGCTGCAGTCACCTCGAGCGGCAAACTGGATGATGCCTTTACCCATTACCAGGGCGCGGGCAAGGCGCAGCATCAACCACTGGCAATCCCGCCGCGCCAAGCCACGGACGGCCCGGTCGCCATCGAGGCACACGACCTGACCCTGCGCTTTGGCGACTTCACAGCGGTGAACAAGGTCAGTTTCGCCATTGGCCGCGGGGAGATCTTCGGCTTCCTGGGTTCCAACGGTTGCGGCAAGACCACCACCATGAAAGTGCTCACCGGCCTGATGCCGGCCAGCGAGGGCAGCGCCAGCCTGCTGGGTCGCCCGGTGGACGCCAGCGACCTGGCTACACGCAAGCGGGTCGGCTTCATGTCGCAGAGTTTCTCTCTGTATGGCGAGCTCAGCACCCGGCAGAACCTGGCCCTGCATGCCCGCCTGTTCGACTTGCCCAAAGCCGAGAGCGCCCAGCGCATCGATGAGCTGATCGAGCGCTTCGACCTCGCCGCTATCGCCGACCAACCGTCTGGCGCCCTGCCCCTTGGTTTGCGCCAGCGCCTGTCGCTGGCAGTGGCGGTTCTGCATCGCCCGGAAGTCTTGATCCTCGACGAACCGACCTCCGGCGTCGACCCCGCCGCCCGCGACGACTTCTGGCGCCTGCTGGTAGAACTGTCCCGCGAGCAGGGCGTGACCATTTTCCTCTCCACCCACTTCATGAACGAAGCCCAGCGCTGCGATCGTATTTCGCTGATGCACGCCGGGCGGGTGCTGGCCTGCGACACGCCCGATGCCCTGCAGCACCAGTACCAGGGCGACACGCTGGAAGACGCGTTCGTCCGCTGCCTGGAACAGGCCCAGGAACTGGCGCCAGCCGCCACCGACAGCAACGTGCTGGAACAGGCGTCCACCCCCACCCTACCGCTACGCCGGGGCTTCAGCCTGCGCCGCCTGCTGGCAGTGGCCGTCCGTGAGGGCAAGGAGTTGCTGCGCGACAAGGTGCGCCTGGCCTTCGCCTTACTGGGCGCAGTGTTCATGATGGTGATCTTCGGCTACGGCATTTCACTGGATGTGGAAAACCTCGCCTTCGCCGTGCACGATCAGGACCAGAGCCCGCAAAGTCGTGCCTACCTCGAAGCCTTCCGTGGCTCACGCTACTTCGCCGAACAGGCGCCGATCCGCGACAGCAGCGAGCTGCACCAGCGCCTGCAACGCTCGGAAATCAAACTGGCACTGGAAATTCCGCCCGGCTTTGGTCGCGACCTGTACGCAGGACGCCAGCCGGTGGTGGCTGCCTGGCTCGACGGTGGCATGCCGTTCCGCGCCGAAACCAGCCGCAACTACGTGGAAGCCGTGCACCAGGCCAACCTGGAGCAACTGGCAAAGGCCAGCCCACAACCGCAGCCACGCCAGGACCCGGTGCGCCTGGAAACGCGTTTCCGCTACAACCAGGATGTGGTCAGCGTGAACGCCATCGGCCCGGGCGTGATGGCACTGATACTGGCCTTCATTCCGGCCATGCTCACGGCACTGGGCATCGTGCGCGAGAAGGAGCTCGGCTCCATCACCAACTTCTACGCCACACCCCTCACCCGCCTGGAATTCCTGCTTGGCAAGCAGATGCCCTACCTGGCTGTGAGCCTGGTCAACCTGGCGCTGCTGGTGGCGATGAACCGCTGGCTGTTCGCCGTACCGCTCAAGGGCAGCGTACTGGCTTTGGCATGTGGCGGCGTGGCCTACCTGCTGGCAACCACCAGCCTGGGCCTGCTGATTTCGGCATTCACCCGCACCCAGATCGCCGCCATTCTCGGCACCATGATCATTACCAGCCTGCCGACCATCCAGTTTTCCGGGCTGATCGTGCCACGCTCGTCGCTGGACGGCGCGGCAGCGGTGATGGGCCAGTTGTTCCCGGCGGGCTACTTCCTCGACATCGCAGTCGGCACCTTCACCAAGGCCTTAGGCCTGCGCGAGTTGTGGCCGCAGTGCCTGATCCTGCTGAGCTTCTTTGCCGCGTTCACCGGCCTGAGCCTGGCAATGCTGAAAAAGCAGGAGGCCTGACATGTCGCGCCTGAACCACACCCTGCGCCTGGGCCTGAAAGAACTGACCAGCCTGCGCCATGACAGCGTCCTGCTGCTGTTCCTGCTATATGCCTTCAGCGTGGCGATCTACATGCCGGCAGCCGGCTCGGTGATCGGCGTACACAACGCCAGCGTGGCGGTGGTGGATGAAGACCATAGCCTGCTCTCGCGCAAGCTCAGCGAAGCCCTGCAACCGCCCGAGTTCCAGCCAGCCGTGCCGCTGCCTCCGCAGCGCCTGGACCAGGCCATGGACAGCGGCCAGTACACCTTCGTCATCAACGTGCCGGTTAACTTCCAGAGCGACCTGCTGGCCGGGCGCTCGCCGGAGCTGCAGATCAACGTCGATGCTACGGCCATGAGCCAAGCGTTCATGGGCGCCGGCTACATCGGCCGCATCTTCGAGCGCGAGCTGCTCGACTACAGCCAGCGTGGTAACGAGCAAAGCCCGGTGCTGATCAACCCCAAGGCGCTGTTCAACCCCAACCTGGAGGGGGGCTGGTTTCTGGCCGTGATCCAGATCGTCAACAACATTACCATCCTGGCGATCATCCTCACTGGCACCGCGCTGCTGCGCGAGCGTGAGCATGGCACCCTCGACCACCTGCTGGTGCTGCCGCTGACCGCGCTGGAGATCATGCTGGCCAAGATCGGCAGCAACGCGCTGGTGGTGGTGATCTGCACCTGGATTTCGTTGGTGGTAGTCGTCAAAGGTGCACTGGGCGTGCCGCTGTCTGGCTCGATGGGGCTGTTCCTGGCCGTGACCGCGCTGTACCTGTTCGCCAGTACATCGCTGGGCATTTTCCTCGCCACCCTGGCGCGCTCGACGCCGCAGTTCGGCCTGCTGGCGATCCCGGTGATCATCCCGATGCTGTTGCTGTCCGGCGGCAGCACACCTCTGGACAGTATGCCGCAGTGGCTGCAGTGGGTGATGCAAGGGTCACCCTCAACGCACTTTGTCAGCCTGAGTGCCGCAATCCTGTTCAGGGATGCCGGGTGGGCGGTGGTATGGCCGGATATCCTGGCGCTGACGTTGATCGGCCTGGTGTTCTTCAGCGTGGCGCTGGCACGGTTTCGTCGGAGCCTGGCGTCTTGAAGGCATGCGCGAGCGTCCGCCGAAAATTGGAAAACTGGCACAAAGACAAAGGGCGCCTTTCGGCGCCCTACTCACAGACAGGTCGACTTGTCATCGCCATATACCTGCCCGGCTCTGTAATTGCTGGTCGAACCAGGATCCTCAGAGTCTTACAAGCCCCTTGCGGGAACAGGCTGATTATCACGCATCGAGCGTAACATTGACAACAGACCGCTCTGTTGCTGGATGTGTGAAACCCAGCGTAAAGCCAACTGCAGCCCTCACGGCGGCGAAATGCTCTGGCCGCATTGTAAAGGTCATGTATTCCCGACCACTTCCTTGCCGCGATTTGACCCGACATCTGTCCAATCTGGAGGTAGCCACCGTGTAGATCATGTCGCACTTGGCCCAGCATGTCAGGGCCGAACCAGGCAGATAACTCGGCAGCACAACGTGATGCCCTGCCATGTGATCCGGTGCAGTGGTACTCAACGGGACTATCGTCACTAACTGGCGATTTTGACTGTGCTTGCGAAGAACGACCACGGGACGCACCTTGATCATTTCAGGCACTTGAAAGCCTGAAAAGTCGCACATCAGTACAGTCGCCTCTTTCGGCTGGTACTTCAAAGCCATTGCCAACACTCTCGAGCAACTGAAGACAAGGCACAATCTAGCTTGGCCATGGCCCCAAAAACTGAAAACTGGCGGGCTTACAGGAAAGACAGAAGGGTCCTACACACGGGGTAAGCCTGAATTCAATCCGACTTACCAGTGATGGACCTCACCCTGTTTCAGGTCACTGCACGATCAGGTTGTTGAACAGCAAGTCTTCAACGATCGGCTTGCCCTCTTCCGCCTCCAGCACCTGCTGCACCTGTTTCAGCGCCTCTTGGCGAAGATGCTCCTTGGCCTCGACGTTGCTCATGCTGTCCACCGTCTGCTGGGTGAACAGTGCCACCAGCTGGTTACGGATCAGCGGTTCGTGGTGCTTTACCGTCTTGGCCGCTTCGTCGCCCGTCACGCGCAGGGCCACGTCAGCCTTGTACACGCGCAGCCGCGGGCTGCCGTCGAGCGCATAGTTGCCAACGAAGGGCGGGCTCAGACTGATGTAGGCGACCTTGGGCACCCCTTCCTTGGCTTCCTCGGCCATGGCCGCAGCCGGCAGCAGCAGCGCCAGCACCATCAAGATCCACGCTTTCACGAATTCGCTCCTCAATACAGTTGGCGCCAGCTTACCCAGCACACCGCTCAAACCCAAGCCCGGGCTTATGCCGGCCCATCAGGGCGGGCCATGCTCGTTGACCTGCCAAGCGGCCCTCCTACACTTATCGGCCACTACCCGCAAAGGAATAGCTCCGATGAAAGCTGTGTTGTGCAAAACCCTGGGTCCGGCGCGCAACCTGGTGCTGGAAGAGGTGGCCAGCCCACTGCCGAAGAAGAACGAGATCCTGCTGGACGTGCAAGCTGCCGGGGTCAACTTCCCCGACACCTTGATCATCGAAGGCAAGTACCAGTTCCAGCCGCCGCTGCCGTTCTCTCCAGGTGGCGAGGCAGCGGGCGTGGTGGCCGCCGTCGGCGAAAAGGCCGGCGCGTTCAAGGTCGGCGACCGGGTCATGGCGCTCACCGGCTGGGGTGCGTTCGCCGAGCAAGTGGCGGTGCCGTTCTATAACGTTCTGCCGATCCCGGCGAGCATGGACTTCACCACCGCTGCGGCCTTCGGCATGACCTACGGCACCTCGATGCACGCCCTGCGCCAGCGTGGCCAGTTGCAAGCCGGCGAGACCCTGCTGGTACTGGGCGCTTCCGGCGGGGTGGGCCTGGCGGCGGTGGAGATCGGCAAGGCCATGGGCGCGCGGGTGATCGCGGCGGCCAGCAGTGCCGAGAAACTGGCCGTGGCCAAGGCTGCCGGGGCGGATGAGCTGATCGACTACAGCCAGGCCAACCTGCGCGAAGAAATCAAACGCCTGACCGGTGGCCAGGGCGTGGACGTGATCTATGACCCGGTCGGTGGCGAGCTGTTCGAACAAGCGGTGCGCGGGTTGGCCTGGAATGGCAGGCTGCTGGTGGTGGGTTTTGCCAGTGGCAGCATTCCACAGCTGGCGGCCAACCTGGTGCTGCTCAAGGGCGCGGCGGTACTGGGCGTGTTCTGGGGGGCATTTGCCCAGCGCCAGCCGGAGGACAACGCGGCCAACTTCCACCAGCTGTTTGCCTGGCATGCCGAGGGCAAGTTGAAGCCGCTGGTGTCGCAGACTTATCCACTGGCAGAAGCCGGGGTTGCTATCGAGAAGCTGGGGCAACGGCAGGCTGTGGGTAAGTTGGTGGTGCTGGCCAGGTAAGGCAGTAGCGGCCTCTTCGCGGGTAAACCCGCTCCTACAGGCGACCGTGCAGGGTTTACCCGCGAAGAGGCCGGAACAGGTTGCTCACACTTCGCGCAGATTGTGGCAACGCCTGAATCGCGCTTCCAGGTTGCGATCGGGCATCTGGTGACTGCGCAGTGCATTCAAGGTCTGCTCGACATACTCCCGCGTGGTGCCATAACGCCCCTTGGCACTGGCCAGGATCTGGCTGAGCAAGGTATCCGGCAAGTTGCCGGCATAGCACGGCAGATGCCGCTCCAGTACAAAGCCCAAGGCCTGCACCTTGCTACCATCACCCAGGCGGCAGTTGAGCCAGTGCGGCCGGTATGCCGGATAGGGCATCTCGCGTTGCC
The DNA here is from genome assembly GCF_021283545.2 of Pseudomonas alloputida. Taxonomy (NCBI): domain Bacteria; kingdom Pseudomonadati; phylum Pseudomonadota; class Gammaproteobacteria; order Pseudomonadales; family Pseudomonadaceae; genus Pseudomonas; species Pseudomonas alloputida. The sequence continues at coordinate 6,130,609 of NZ_CP128540.1, forward strand.
ATAGGGCCATCAGTGAGTCGTCCAGGTTGCGTTCATCCAGCCGGTAGGCAAAGCCGCTGCAGGAACCACCGCGGTCCAGGCCAAACACCAGGCCGGGCGTTTCCGGGGTACCGCGATGTTCATGGGACCACAGGTACAAGCCACGGTGATAGCCATGTACCCGCGCGCGCTGGCGCTCCACCGAATTGCACTCCGGGCGCCAGATCAACGAGCCATAGGCAAACAGCCACACAGGCCCGCCCTGGTGCCTGGACATGGTTGTCTTCATGGAGCTGAACAACTGTTCGCGAGTATGTTGCTGACCGAAATCAAGTGCCGGAGGGTATGAAACTTCCCAAGACATACTTTCAAGTGCCGACATAAGCTGCCGCCATTATTCCTGTGAACTACAGATGTAGCGAGATTCGATTACGCTGCGGCCCCAGGCCGCTTTACCAAGGGCGCTTGCGGTAACCATAGGCCAGAATTGCAGGAATACTCAAGCCCTTGAGCACGCGTTTCATACACGGCTCCGACGACTGGGAAGTACTGTTTCAGCAGCGGTGAAAGTTATTGGCCAAGGCGGTAACAATTACCGCCTTATACCGATACTTTCAAACTTCGGTTATTAACCGCGCGGCGCGTAGGCAAACACATCGGCACGCATGCGGTGCGCATCCATACCGGCTTCGACCAGGGCGTCGAGCGTGGCATAGATCATGTTCGGTGAGCCGCTGGCATACACATGCACACTATTGAGGTCGGCAATGTCTTCGCAGACCGCTTCATGCAGCATGCCGCAGCGGCCTTCCCAGCCGCACAGGTCGCTGACCACTTGATGCAGGAACAGGTTAGGCAGACGCTGCCATTCGTCCCAGTGCTCTATCTGATAGAAATCCTCAGGCCGGCGCACCCCCCAATACAGGTGAACCGGGTGCTTGAAGCCCTGAGCCCGGCAGTGCTCGACCAGGCTGTGCATCTGGCCCATTCCGGTGCCAGCGGCAATCAGCACCAGCGGCCCGTCAGGCAGCTCGGCCAGGTGGGTGTCGCCAAACGGCATTTCGATGCGCGCCAGGCCATCTCGCCTGAGCTGGTCGATCAGTTGCACCGCACTGGGCTCACGCGCCAGCACATGCAGCTCCAGTTCACGCCCGGCATGTGGCGCGGACGCCAGCGAGAAGGCTGCCTGCTTGCCGCCCTCACGTTCGATCATCAGGTATTGCCCCGCGTGGTAGCGCAGAGGCTTGCCGGCAGGCGCACGCAGGCGCACCCGCCAGACGTCGCCGCCGACGTCGACGCACTCACTGACGCTGCACGCCAGCTTGCGCACTGGCAGTTCGCCCAAGGCAAGCACACCGTCCCAGAGCAACACGCAGTCCTCCAGCGGTTCGGCAATGCAGGTGAACAACTCGCCATGGTCGCGGACTTCGCCATCCTGGCGAACCCGCCCTTCAACCAACAACGCGGCGCAAACATGGCAATTGCCATTGCGGCAGCTGTTTGGGCAGTCATAGCCCAGCCGCCGTGCTCCATCCAGGATCCTTTCCCCGGGTTCAAGCGCCAGCACCGCCCCGGACGGCTGCAACGTTACCTGCATCAATCTATTCCCAACTGATCCCACAGCTCATCGATACGGCGGGTGACGGCCTCATCCTTGACGATGACCCGGCCCCATTCGCGTGTAGTCTCGCCCGGCCACTTGTGCGTAGCGTCCAGGCCCATCTTCGAACCCAGCCCCGACACCGGTGACGCAAAGTCCAGGTAGTCGATCGGGGTATTGTCAATCATTACCGTATCACGCTTGGGGTCCATGCGCGTGGTAATGGCCCAGATCACATCGTTCCAGTCACGAGCGTTGATATCGTCATCGGTGACAATAACGAACTTGGTGTACATGAACTGTCGCAGGAACGACCACACACCCAGCATTACGCGCTTGGCGTGGCCTGGGTACTGTTTCTTCATGGTCACCACCGCCATGCGGTACGAGCAGCCTTCCGGCGGCAGGTAGAAGTCGGTGATTTCCGGGAACTGCTTCTGCAGGATCGGCACGAACACTTCGTTCAGCGCCACGCCGAGAATGGCCGGCTCATCTGGCGGCCGGCCGGTGTAGGTGCTGTGGTAGATCGGTTTTTGCCGGTGGGTGATGCGCTCAACGGTGAACACCGGGAAACTGTCCACTTCGTTGTAGTAGCCCGTGTGATCGCCGTAAGGGCCTTCCGGGGCCATTTCGCCTGGGTGGATCACCCCTTCCAGAATGATCTCGGCGGTTGCCGGTACCTGCAGGTTGCTGCCACGGCACTTGACCAGCTCGGTGCGATTGCCTCGCAGCAGGCCGGCGAAGGCGTACTCGGAAAGGGTGTCCGGGACCGGGGTCACCGCGCCGAGAATGGTCGCTGGGTCAGCGCCCAGGGCCACGGCGACCGGAAACGGCTGGCCGGGGTTCTTCTCGCACCACTCTCGGTAATCGAGGGCGCCGCCACGATGGCTGAGCCAGCGCATGATCACCTTGTTGCGGCCGATCACCTGCTGGCGGTAGATGCCCAGGTTCTGGCGGTCCTTGTTCGGGCCACGGGTCACGGTGAGGCCCCAGGTAATCAGCGGCGCCACGTCGCCAGGCCAGCAGTGCTGAATCGGCAGCGTGCCAAGGTCGACATCGTCACCCTCGACCACCACTTCCTGGCACACCGCGTCCTTGACCACTTTTGGCGCCATCGACACGACCTTCTTGAAGATCGGCAGCTTCGACCAGGCGTCCTTCAGGCCCTTGGGCGGCTCAGGCTCCTTGAGGAAGGCCAGCAGCTTGCCGATTTCCCGCAGTTCGCTGACCGACTCGGCGCCCATGCCCATGGCCACCCGCTCCGGGGTACCGAACAGGTTGCCCAGCACTGGGATGTCGAAGCCGGTGGGCTTTTCGAACAACAATGCCGGGCCCTTGGCGCGCAGGGTGCGGTCGCAGACCTCGGTCATTTCCAGGACGGGGGAGATCGGTACCTGGATGCGCTTGAGCTCGCCGCGCTGTTCCAGGCCACGAATGAAGTCGCGCAAGTCGCGATACTGCATGCAGGAGCCTCGTGTTGGCCGTATCGGTCGGGGTGCAGAGTGTAGCGCCGTTCGGGCCTTGTTTGGGGGTGAAAATGCATTGGGGCCGCTTTGCATCCCTTCGCGGAAGCCCGCTCCTACAAGGGCCGCAATGACCTGTGCAGGAGCGGGCTTGCCCGCGAAGGGCCGCAAGGCGGCCCCAATCAATCCAGCCTGAAACGCTCGCTTACTTGCGCTTCATCGACAGGAAGAACTCATCGTTGGTCTTGGTCTGCTTGAGCTTGTCGACCAGGAACTCGATGGCAGCGATTTCGTCCATCGGGTGCAGCAGCTTGCGCAGAATCCACATACGCTGCAGCTCGTCGTCAGCGGTCAGCAACTCTTCGCGGCGAGTGCCGGAGCGGTTGATGTTGATGGCCGGGAACACACGCTTCTCAGCGATGCGGCGGTCCAGCGGCAGCTCCATGTTGCCGGTACCCTTGAACTCTTCGTAGATCACTTCGTCCATCTTCGAGCCGGTTTCAACCAGCGCAGTGGCGATAATGGTCAGCGAACCGCCTTCCTCGATGTTACGCGCAGCACCGAAGAAGCGCTTGGGCTTCTCGAGGGCGTGGGCGTCGACACCACCGGTCAGCACCTTGCCGGAGCTCGGGATCACGGTGTTGTAGGCACGCGCCAGTCGAGTGATCGAGTCCAGCAGGATAACCACATCTTTCTTGTGCTCGACCAGGCGCTTGGCCTTCTCGATCACCATCTCGGCAACCTGCACGTGGCGGGTTGGCGGCTCGTCGAAGGTGGAAGCAACCACTTCGCCACGCACGGTGCGCTGCATTTCGGTCACTTCTTCCGGGCGCTCGTCGATCAGCAGGACGATCAGGTGGCACTCAGGGTTGTTACGGGTGATGTTGGCCGCAATGTTCTGCAGCATGATCGTCTTACCGGCTTTCGGCGGGGCAACGATCAGGCCGCGCTGGCCTTTGCCGATCGGGGCGCACAGGTCGATGACGCGACCGGTCAAGTCCTCGGTGGAGCCGTTACCGGCCTCCATCTTCAGGCGCTTGTTCGGGAACAGCGGCGTCAGGTTTTCGAACAGGATCTTGTTCTTCGCGTTTTCCGGGCGGTCGAAGTTGATGGTATCGACCTTCAGCAGGGCGAAGTAACGCTCCCCTTCCTTCGGTGGGCGGATCTTGCCGACGATGGTGTCGCCGGTACGCAGGTTGAAACGGCGGATCTGGCTGGGCGAGACATAGATATCGTCTGGGCCGGCCAGGTAGGACGCATCAGCCGAACGCAGGAAACCGAAACCATCCTGGAGAATCTCCAGCACGCCGTCACCCGAGATCTCTTCGCCGCTTTTCGCATGCTTCTTCAGCAGGGCGAAAATCACGTCCTGTTTGCGCGAACGGGCCATGTTTTCGATGCCCATCTGTTCGGCCATTTCCAAAAGATCGGTAATCGGCTTTTGCTTGAGTTCAGTCAGGTTCATAAGGGGAATGACGTAATCATGTAAGAAGGGAGAATTAAGCTTCTGGCTTAATGAGGCCGCGCCGCTGGATGGCGACAGGATCGCGTACTGATTCGAATTAGGGATGCTTCGGCGACGGCATGTAGAGGGCACTGGAAAAGCAGTGCGAGGCCGAATGTAACACTTGCTTTTTTCTGCGTCTAGTGCTCTGAAAAAGAAAAGCCCCGCATTTGCGGGGCCTTTTCACATCACAGGTGGGCGTCGAGGAATGCGGCCAGCTGCGATTTGGACAGTGCGCCAACCTTGGTGGCTTCGACGTTGCCGTTCTTGAACAGCATCAGCGTCGGGATACCACGCACACCGTGCTTGGCCGGGGTTTCCTGGTTCTCGTCGATGTTCAGCTTGGCGACGGTCAGTTTGCCCTCGTAGGTGGAAGCGATGTCGTCCAGAACCGGAGCGATCATCTTGCATGGACCGCACCATTCAGCCCAGTAGTCGACCAGTACCGCGCCTTCGGCCTTCAGGACATCGGCTTCGAAGGAGGCGTCGGTGACATGTTTGATCAGATCGCTGCTCATGGATATCTCCAGGGTCGTAAGCAAAAAACGTGGCCCATGATAGCCGCACCTACGCCGGACAGGAAGCCACGGACGATTGAGTGTAACTATAGTTGCGCAAGACGCCGCGAATCGAAACTGTCATATGGCCGTCATAGAATCGAATGGCACATTGCCTTGCATCAAGGCCAGTACAACGGCTGAGTGTCACGCGTTGGCGATAGCCTGCTATCGTGGCACGATTGCCAGGTTAACGACCGAGAACAACCAGATCATGCCGCATACCATCGCGAAGAACCTGTCCCTGATCGCCGCCATCGACCTTGGCTCCAACAGTTTTCACATGGTCGTGGCCAAGGCCCACCATACCGAAATCCGTATCCTTGAGCGGCTCGGCGAGAAGGTTCAACTGGCCGCCGGCATCGACGAAGAGCGCATGCTCAGTGAAGAGGCAATGGAAAGGGGCCTGGATTGCCTCAAGCGCTTTTCCCAGCTGATCAACGGCATGCCGGCAGGCGCCGTGCGTATCGTCGGTACCAACGCCTTGCGCGAAGCGCGCAACCGTAACGAATTCATCCAGCGCGCCGAAGCCATCCTCGGCCACCCGGTGGAGGTCATCTCTGGCCGTGAAGAGGCGCGCCTGATCTACCTGGGCGTGTCGCACACCCTGGCCGACACACCCGGCAAGCGCCTGGTGGCCGACATCGGCGGCGGCAGTACCGAATTCATCATTGGCCAGCGCTTCGAGCCGCTGCTGCGCGAAAGCCTGCAGATGGGTTGCGTGAGCTTTACCCAGCGCTATTTCCGCGACGGCAAGATCACCCCGGCCCGCTATGCCCAGGCCTACACTGCCGCACGCCTGGAACTGATGAGCATCGAAAATGCCCTGCACCGCCTGACCTGGGATGAGGCTATCGGCTCATCCGGCACCATTCGCGCCATCGGCGCGGCCATCAAGGCCGGCGGCCTGGGCAATGGCGAGGTCAACGCCGAAGGCCTGGCCTGGGTCAAACGCAAGCTGTTCAAGCTGGGCGAAGTCGACAAGATCGACTTCGACGGCGTCAAACCAGACCGCCGCGCTATCTTCCCGGCGGGCTTGGCGATTCTCGAAGCGATCTTCGATGCCCTTGAACTGAACCGCATGGACCACTGCGACGGCGCCCTGCGCGAAGGTGTGCTGTTCGATCTGCTTGGCCGCCACCACCACGAAGACGTGCGCGAACGCACCCTGAACTCGCTGATGGAGCGCTATCACGTGGACCAGGGCCAGGCTGCGCGCGTCGAGCGCAAGGCGTTGCACGCATTCGACCAGGTGGCCGACGCTTGGAACCTGAAAGACGGAAACTGGCGCGATCTACTGGGCTGGGCCGCGAAAGTGCACGAAATCGGGCTGGACATTGCCCATTATCACTACCACAAGCACGGCGCCTATCTGATCGAGCACTCGGACCTGGCAGGCTTTTCCCGGGAAGATCAGCAGATGATGGCCCTGCTGGTACGCGGCCACCGCCGCAACATCCCCAAGGACCGTTACGCCGAACTGGGTGATGAAGGGGTCAAGCTGCTGCGCCTGTGCGTATTGCTGCGCTTTGCCATCCTGTTCCACCACATCCGCGGCACCCAGCAGATGCCAACGGTAGAACTGCACGGCGGGGACAACAGCCTGGATGTAGCCTTCCCTGAAGGTTGGCTGCAGCAGAACCAGCTGACCCAGGCCGACTTCGCCAACGAGGCGGAGTGGCTGGCCCGGGTCGGCTTCGTCCTCAGCGTACGTTGAGGACCGGGTTGCTCAGGCGCTCCAGCAGGGTCGCCTGAACGCTGCGCGGGTTCTGGTTGCCGGTCGGGGTGCTGCGCACGTAGCGCCCGTCTGGCTGCAAGGTCCAGGCGTGGGTATTGTCGGTCAGGTAGCCTTCCAGCTCCTTCTTCACCCGCAGCAACAGTTTCTTGCCTTCCACCGGGAAGCAGGTCTCGACACGCTTGTCGAGGTTGCGCTCCATCCAGTCGGCGCTGGACAGGTAGATCTGCTCTTCGCCGCCATTGAGGAAGTAGAACACCCGCGTGTGCTCGAGGAAGCGGCCAATGATCGAGCGCACCTGGATGTTGTGCGAAACCCCCGGAATGCCCGGGCGCAGGCAGCACATGCCACGCACCACCAAGTCGATTTTCACGCCCGACTGGCTGGCCTTGTACAACGCCTTGATGACTTTGGCGTCGGTCAGCGAGTTGAACTTGGCGATGATGTGCGCCGGCTTGCCTTCAAGGGCAAACTGGGTTTCCCGCGCGATCATGTCGAGCATGCCCTTTTTAAGGGTGAACGGCGCATGCAGCAGCTTCTTCATGCGCAGGGTCTTGCCCATGCCGATCAGCTGGCTGAACAGCTTGCCGACGTCTTCGGTGAGCGCATCGTCAGAAGTCAGCAGGCTGTAGTCGGTGTACAGGCGGGCGTTGCCGGCGTGGTAGTTGCCGGTGCCCAGATGCGCGTAACGCACGATCTCGCCCTGCTCGCGGCGCAGAATCAGCATCATCTTGGCGTGGGTCTTGAAGCCAACCACACCGTAGATCACTACCGCACCAGCCGCTTGCAGGCGGCTGGCCATCTGCAGGTTGGACTCTTCGTCAAAACGCGCACGCAACTCGATCACCGCAGTGACCTCCTTGCCGTTACGCGCCGCATCCACCAGGGCGTCGACGATTTCCGAGTTAGCCCCCGAGCGGTACAGGGTCTGGCGCACGGCGAGCACGTGCGGGTCCTTGGCGGCCTGGCGCAGCAGGTCGACCACTGGCGTGAAGGACTCGAACGGGTGCATCAGCAGGATGTCCTGCTTGCTGATCACACTGAAAATGTTGTCAGCGTTCGCCAGCAGCTTGGGGATCGCCGGGGTGAACGGTGTGTATTGCAGTTCCGGGTGGCTGTCCAGGCCGGTGATGCTGAACAGGCGGGTGAGGTTGACCGGGCCATTGACCTGGTACAGCTCGCTTTCGCTGAGGCTGAACTGCTTCAACAGGTAGTCCGACAGGTGTTTCGGGCAGGTGTCGGCCACTTCCAGGCGCACGGCGTCACCGTAGCGGCGCGAGAACAGCTCGCCGCGCAGCGCGCGGGCCAGGTCGTCGACCTCTTCAGAGTCCAGCGCCAGGTCGGCGTTGCGCGTCAGACGGAACTGGTAGCAGCCCTTCACCTTCATGCCCTGGAACAGGTCGTCGGCATGCGCGTGGATCATCGACGACAGGAACACGTAGTTTGCGCCCGGGCCGCCCACCTCTTCCGGCACGCGAATAACCCGCGGCAACAGGCGTGGTGCCGGGATGATCGCCAGGCCCGAGTCGCGACCGAAGGCGTCCACCCCCTCGAGCTCGACTATGAAGTTGAGGCTCTTGTTCACCAGCAGCGGGAACGGGTGAGTCGGGTCGAGGCCAATCGGGGTAATGATCGGGGCAATTTCGTCGCGGAAGTAGCGGCGTACCCAGGTCTTGAGCTTGGGTGTCCAGTAGCGGCGGCGGATGAAGCGGATCTGGTGCTTTTCCAGCTCAGGCAGCAGCACGTCGTTGAGGATCGCGTACTGGCGCTCTACCTCGATGTGCACCAGTTCGCTGATACGCGCTAGCGCCTGGTGCGGCTGCAGGCCATCGGCGCCGGCCTGTTCACGGGCGAAGTTGATCTGCTTCTTCAGGCCGGCGACGCGAATCTCAAAGAACTCGTCGAGGTTGCTGGAGAAGATCAACAGGAACTTGAGGCGTTCCAGCAGCGGGTAGTTCTCGTCCAGTGCCTGCTCCAGCACCCGGATATTGAACTGCAGTTGCGAGAGTTCGCGATGAATGTACAGGCTGCTGTCGTCCAGGCCAGGGACGGCGATGGTCGGGGACGGCGCGGGCACCGGAGCCACAGCCTCGACCACCTGTTCCGCTACAGGCTCGGCCACCGGAGGCAGGTCTGGCGGGGTCTGCAGCATCTCTTCTGGGAGCTCCTGAGCATCCTTGATCGCGACAGGGCTTAGCACTTCATTATTCATCTGGCGTTCCTGAGGACGTTAACGCCCTATCATCTATTGAGCGGCAAGATAAGCGCTCATTATGACGCCCGTGTTACACACATGGGCAAGCCGTGGCAAGTGGCTTGTGGCATTGTCTGCGCTGGAAATGTTCACGTCGAGACACATTTGGACACTTTCACGAACGCGCGCGAAGGGGTAGGCTGCGCGTTCATTTCGCCAGCACCTCAGAAAATGCTTCAACAATTCCTGCAGGATTTCGGCTACTTCGCCCTTTTTCTAGGCACCTTCTTTGAAGGCGAGACCATTCTGGTGCTTGCGGGATTCCTTGCGTTCCGCGGTTACATGGATATCAATCTGGTATGCCTGGTGGCCTTCTTCGGCAGCTACGCGGGCGACCAGTTGTGGTACTTCATGGGCCGACGCCACGGGCGCAGGATCCTGGCGCGCAAGCCGCGCTGGCAGGCAATGGGTGACCGGGCGCTGGACCACATCCGCCGCCACCCCGATATCTGGGTGCTGAGCTTCCGCTTTGTCTATGGTTTACGCACGGTCATGCCGGTGGCCATCGGCCTGTCGGGTTACCCGCCACGCCGTTACCTGCTGTTGAACGGTATTGGCGCGGGCGTCTGGGCAGTGGCCCTGGGCGCCGCCGCCTACCACTTCGGCGCCATCCTCGAAGGCTTGCTGGGCAACGTCAAGCGTTACGAGCTATGGGTGCTTGGCGGCCTGGTGGCGCTGGGCGGCCTGCTGTGGCTGCGCCGGCGCTTCCGTACTCTGCGCGCGGAGCGCAGGGCGGCGAGCCAGGCCCAGCCCCCAGAGGCTGAGCAGGCTGTAAGCCACGAGCAGAAGCCAGGTCAGCGGCACGACCACCGCTAAGCCCAAGGCGCCGGCCAAGTACAATGCCGGCGCATTCAGACACAACCGCGCCAACTCAAGGCGTGCAGACCAGGGCCGGTTCTCCAGCAACGCGCCCAGCACGAACAAACCAAACGCCATCAGTGACCAGCCGAGCACCAGCGCGGCGGCCGGCACGCGGTCAGCCACGTCCATCAGGTAGCTGCCCAAGGCCACATAAACCACGAACTGCGCCGCCACATAGGCTTGTTGCCCGCGCCCCAGGGCAATCTCGAACTTGCGAAACAGCGCCAGGTCCTGTTTGGCCTGCGGGTAGCGTGCGGCCACATCGGCCGGGCGCCAGCCGGTAGGCATGAACCAGATACGCAGCTTGTCCCACAGGCTGGTGGTGCGCCGGGCGTCATGCCAGAGCTGGGCATAGAACTGCAGGTTGGCCCATAGCGGGTTCCAGCTGGCCAGCGGCGTGGTCACCCCGAACACCACCGGCTCGGCCGGGTCCTCCTCCTTGAAAGTGCCGAACAGACGGTCCCAGAGAATGAACACACCACCGTAATTGCGATCCAAGTAAGCAGGGTTTTGCGCATGGTGGACGCGATGATTGGACGGCGTGATCAACACCCACTCCAGCCAGCCAAGCTTGGGAATATGCCGGGTATGCACCCAGAACTGATACAGCAGGTTGAGCGAGGCCACGGTAATGAACACCAGTGGCGGCACGCCCAGCAGCGCCAGCGGCAGGTAGAACAGCCACGAGAAGATGAACCCGCTACTGGTCTGGCGCAGTGCCGTGGTGAGGTTGTACTCCTCGCTCTGGTGATGCACCGAGTGCGCAGCCCACAGCACGTTGCGCTCATGCCCCAGGCGGTGCAGCCAGTAGTAACAGAAGTCGTACAGGACAAAGGCCAGCAACCAGACCCACCCTGCCTGCGCCGGCAATTGCAGCAGCGCCAGGTGCTCGAAGGCCAGAGCATAGGTGACCAGCCCTACGCCTTTGGTCAGCAGGCCGGTACTGGTCGACAGTGCGCCGGTACTCAGGCTGTTGATCGAGTCGGCCAGGGTGAAATTGCGCTGGCCGCGCACGCGGTCGGCGACCAGCTCTACGGCTATCAGCACAAAAAAGAATGGTACGGCCAGCAGTATCAGGTCCATGGGCGCGACCTCAGGCGTTATCCACCAAGATTAGGCCGCACCCACAGGAATCCCTATGGCGACATCTGCCAAACTAGAGGACATTTAGCGCCTCGACACTGGAGTAATGAGCATGACAAAAAAAGTAGCGGTGATTCTTTCCGGCTGTGGCGTGTATGACGGCGCCGAAATCCACGAAAGCGTGATCACGCTGCTGCGCCTCGACCAGCGCGGTGCGCAGGTGCAGTGCTTCGCGCCGAACATCGCACAGATGCATGTAATCAACCATCTGACCGGCAAAGAAATGCCCGAATCGCGCAATGTACTGGTGGAGTCGGCGCGCATCGCCCGCGGCGAGGTCAAGGATATCCGTGAGGCCAAGGCCGAAGACTTCGATGCGCTGATCGTGCCGGGCGGTTTCGGGGCAGCAAAAAACCTCTCCAACTTTGCCGTGGAAGGCGCCAACTGCAGCGTGAACCCAGACGTGCTGGCATTGGCCGAAGCCTTTGCCGACGCCTGCAAACCCGTAGGCCTGATCTGCATCTCGCCGGCGCTGGCGGCGAAGATTTACGGGCCGGGGGTGGTCTGCACCATCGGGCGCGATGCCGGCACTGCGGCGGCTGTCGAAAAGATGGGCGGCACCCATGAAGAATGCGATGTACACGACATTGTCGAAGACACCCAGCGCAAGCTCGTGACTACCCCGGCGTACATGGAGGCCAAGTCGATCAGCGAGGCGGCGGGCGGGATCTACAAGCTGGTGGACCGAGTGCTGGAGCTGACGCACGAGTAACTTACTGCGTTGGCTTCTTCGCGGGCATGCCCGCTCCCACAGGTCCAGCGCAGGCTTCAAGGCCACGCGGTACCTGTGGGGCAACTGCGCGATAGCCTGTGGGGCAACTGCGCGATCGCTTGTAGGAGCGGGTTTACCCGCGAACACCGGCAGAGCCGGTGCCATCCACCGCGCCAGCCTGGGCTGTCGCCTACAGGAATCTGTCAGCCTTTCGAGAGCCGGGCAATGATCCGGTCCAGTGCATTGGCAAACGCCTGTTTCTCACGTTCGCCATAGGCCGCCTGCCCGCCCCCCACCTGGCCCTGCTCACGCAGCTCGGTGAACAGGTTGCGCGCCGCCAGGCGGTCGCCCATGTTGCGCTCGTCGAACTCGCGCCCACGCGGGTCCAGCGCGGCCACGCCCTTTTTCACCAGGCGGTCGGCCAGCGGCACGTCACTGCAGATCACCAGCTCGCCCGGCACGGCGTGCTCCACAATGTAGTCGTCGGCCGCATCCATGCCGCTGGGCACCACGATCAGGCGCACGATCGCGAACGCCGGCTTGGCCACCGCCTGCCCCGCCACCATCACCACCTCGAACTTGCGCTTGAGGGCGAACTTGACGATCAGATCCTTGGCCGCCTTGGGGCAGGCGTCGGCATCGATCCATACACGCATTGGACACTCTCTACATGAACTCAATGCGCCCATCATGCCTGAAGCGCAGCGAAAGCTGGAGCAGGCCAGCGCTGGAAAAATGGCGCCAAAAATTCAATTACCGCTTATCCGACCCCGCCACTCAGGCTAAACTCGCCACAGCTTCAATGGCCTGCCCGAGCGCGCAATGAACCACCCTCACGAAATCCGCCCTGACCTGGACGAAGGCATCGACCGCAAGGTCCTGGCGACATTGCGTGCGCGCTTCCTGCATCTGAACCAGGGCCGACTGCAGCGGGCTAAGGAAGGCCTGTCAACGCGCCAGCAACAGGTACTGTCATTGCTGCCGCTGCTGTTTCACGTGAACCACCCGCTATTGCCGGGTTACGTCTCCGGCAGCACCCCCGCGGGCGTATCGGCTTACGAGCCAAGCGCCGAGCTGGTGGCAGATGCCCAACGCCTGGCACGCTCGTTCACCTACAAGGCCCAGCATGGCAACCCGCCACGCCCGATCCACGGCCTGTTCCTGATGGGCAGCCTGGGCTCGCTGGCGCAGGCCGAGCACAGCGACATGGACCTGTGGGTGTGCCATGCACCCGGCTTGCCCGAACAGCTGCTGGGTGAGCTGCGCCGCAAGTGCCAGCTGCTGGAGGCCTGGGCGGCAAGCCTGGGCGCCGAAGCACACTTTTTCCTGATCGACACACAGGGCTTCGCCCAAGGTCAGCGCGATGGCCAGCTCGGCTCCGACGACTGCGGCACCACCCAGCATTATCTGCTGCTGGACGAGTTCTACCGCACCACCCTGTGGCTGGCCGGGCGCACGCCGCTGTGGTGGCTGGTACCGGTGTACGAGGAGCACAACTATTACAGCTACACCCAGACGTTGCTGTCCAAGCGCTTCATCCGCAGCCAGGAAGCCCTTGACCTCGGCAACCTGGCGCACATTCCGCCCGGCGAGTTCGTCGGCGCTGGCCTGTGGCAATTGTTCAAAGGCATCGACTCGCCCTACAAATCGCTGCTCAAACTGCTGCTAACCGAAGCCTACGCCAGCGAACACCCTGCGGTGCGCTGCCTGAGCCTGGACTACAAGCAGGCAGTGTTTGCCAACCAGCTCGACCTCGACGAGCTGGACCCCTACGTGATGGTCTACCGGCGCATCGAACGTTACCTGCTGCAACGCGGCGAAACCGCGCGCCTGGAGCTGGTAAGACGCAGCCTGTACCTGAAGGTGAACAAGAAGCTCAGCGACCAGGGCCGCAGCCATGGCTGGCAACGTCGGCTGCTGCAGCGCCTGGCCGACGAATGGGGCTGGGACCAGCGCCAGTTGGCCCTGCTGGACAGCCGCAGCCAATGGAAAGTGCAGCAGGTCGCCGTCGAGCGGCGTGAGCTGGTGGCCGAGCTTAACCTCAGTTATCGCTTCCTCAGCCAGTTCGCCCGCACCCAGAACGCCAGCAGCCGCGCCGACCAGCGCGACCTCAATGTGCTGGGCCGGCGCCTGTACGCCGCCTTCGAGCGCCGCGCCGGCAAGGTCGAAGTGATTAACCCCGGCATCGCCCCTGACCTCGCCGAAGACACCCTGACGCTGGTCCAGGCACCCAACCGCAAGGAGCCGGGCAGCTACCACTGGGAGCTGTACAGCGGCAACCTGAGCACCCATGAGGTACAGCACTTCAGCCCGATGAAGCGCTGCCGCGAGCTACTCGAACTGCTGACCTGGGCCCATCGCAACGGGGTGATCGACAGCAGCACCCGCATGGCGCTGCATCCAGGGGCCAGCGACCTCGGGGAGTTCGAGCTGTTCAACCTGCTGGGCTGTCTGCGGCAAAGTATCCCCCTGCCCTTGCCGACCGTCAGCGAAGTGCGCCTTTTGCAGCCCAGCGTTGCCGATGAGGTGTTGTTGCTGGTCAACGTCGGCGTCGACCCGCTGCGCCACCACCGCGACCTGAACGTGCTGATGACCACAGAGCGCACCGACGCGTTGAGCTACGCTGGCGTGCGCGAAAACCTGGTGCTGACCCTGGACCAGGTCACCGTCAACAGCTGGAACGAGGTGCTGGTCCAGCGCTATGACGGCGAACACGCGCTGGTGCGCTGCCTGCGCGACTTCCTCAACAGCCCGGCGCAGCGCGGCCACCGGCCACGGGTGCGGGTACGCTGCTTCTGCCAAAGCCGCGCCCAGCCTATCGGCCAGCGCGTAGAGGAAATTTTCGACACTGTGCAGCTGCTGCGGGACCAAGGGCTCCACCACCGCTACCTGCTACAAGTGGCCCAACACACCCATGTGCTGGAGCTTTTGCCCGAGCATGTCAGCCTGACGACCCTGGCCGAGCATGAGGCGCTGCTGGCCTACCTGGGCGAAGAACGCAGTGTCTACAGCCCGCTGTACCTGGATGCCAATGCCCTGCAGGATCACGACCTGCGCCTGGTGCTGGAGCAAGGCCGGCCAGCCTGTATTCAGGTGTTCTACCGCCTGCAGGGCGGCTGGGCCGACGTGTATGTGCTGGATGAATACAACGCATTGTGGCAACAACGCCTGCCGCTGCATGACGAAGCGCATCTGCTGTTGCCACTGCAACGCTTTCTGCGCTCGGTGGTGATGCGCCGCGATGCACGCCTGCCCCTCGATAGCCTGCGGCCCGCCTCGCTGGATATCCACTTCGCGCAGCTGTTGCCCACCGGCCCAGGCAAGGCACGCAGCATCGAGCCGCGCCTGGCCCCGGCCGAGGGCAGCGACCAGCCTTACTATGAGGTACAGGCGATTATCCAGGCCGGTGTAGCGGGTGTGGCGCATGTGACGTTGTACTGCGACCAGCAGGAGTTTTCCGAACTGGAACATGGTGAGCAGCTGTACGCGGTGGTGGCCCGGCAGATCATCGGTCAGCGCCGTGGCGCAGAGCGGTACCGGTGCTATATCACCGACCTGGATTTGTCCGAGCTGCTGGATGACCGGCTGGGGGCAACGCAGGTCTACCTGAGCTACAAGCGGGTGCTGGAGCAGGCTTTGAATGAGGGGCTGGAACAGGTTTTGGCGCAGGGCGCCTGAACTCGCAGCACAAGACTGCTGTGGAACAGCCTTGTGCTGCAAATGGGTCGCGAAGCGGCCCCCTGGCCCTTACAGGTCGTAATCGCCCGCTGCTTCCGGCTGGTACTCCACTTCCAGCAGCTTCAGCTTGAGGGTCTTGCCCCCCGGTGCCGGCCAATCGATCTGCTCGCCCACCGACAGCCCGAGCAAGGCGCAGCCAATCGGCGCCAGGATCGAGACCTTGCCTTCCGGCCCGGCATCCTTGGGGTACACCAGTGTCAGGTGGTAGTCCTTGCCGCTGGCTTCCTCACGGCAGTGCACCCGCGAGTTCATGGTCACCACGCCCGCCGGCACTTCCTCGTGACCGACCACCTGCTCGGCGCGGTCAAGCTCGTCCTGCAGGGCGAGCACACCCGGCGTACTCTCGTCGAGGCTGTCGATCAGACGCTCCAGACGCTGTACGTCCAATCGGGTGAGGATGAGGGAAGGCTTGGTGCTCATGATCCAGTCAGACTCCTTTGAACAGGCAGTTTTCAATGTGCAAATAAAGCAAAACCCCGCCCAAGGGCGGGGTTTGAGAAGGCTTTGGCGTCACCGACGCAGAACCCGACACTACCACAGCCGGGCAAATACTCAAGCCCCTGCGCTCAGTGTGCCTTAGCCTGCTCGCGCAAGACCTGGGCCTCGCGGCAGATCTGCCGGCGCCGTTCGTCATCGGCCGAGCGCCATTCGCGAATGTGCTCGACATGCCGATGGCAACCGGTGCACACCCGTTGTTCGTCCAGCCGGCATACGCTGATGCACGGTGACGGCACTGCAGGGCTGACGTTGCTGTAAAGCGGCTTGGGCGGCCGGGCCTGGGCGCTACTCATGTCAGATTTCGTCGAAGTCCAGCTTCTCGCCGGCCCGCTCCCAGACGATACGCTCGAGCATTTCCCCCAGCAACTCTTCGCTCTTTTCGCACACCCACTTGCCGCTGTCTTCGTCGTAATCGAAGTGGAAACCACCGGAGCGGTCGGCAAGCCACAGCTGGCGCAGTGGCTCCTGACGGCTGAAGATCAGCTGGGCGCCGCCCTCGAACTTGACGGTCAGGACACCGGCGGAGTTCTCCATGTCCAGGTCCAGGCCGCTCTCGTCGAACAGATCTTCCAGGGCCTGTTGGGTCGCGTCGACCAGATCATGGAAACGCGCTTCACTCAAACTCATTGCAGGAACCTCGAAATTGGCTGCGTTACAGGCAAGCCGGGCAAGATACGGGCGCTTGCCGCCGAATGCAAAGGTTTAGCCGTTGCCTTCACCGGCCTCTTCGCGGGCAAGCCCGCTCCTACAGGGGGCTGCGCAGAGGCTAAGCATAGCCCGCCCGGCGGACCGGTCCTTGCATAGGCAAGCCGCCGGTCGCTCGGTATACTCGGGCGCAATACTGCATTTTTCTAAGGATTTCACCCATGAAGCGCCTGATTTCCTCCTTCGCGGCGCTGGTCGCTGTTGCCTGCCTCGTTTCGGCCTGTGGCCAGAAAGGCCCGCTGTATCTGCCTGAAGATGGCGATAACGGCAAAGCGCACACGTCGCACCAGCACCAGCCAAAAGCCAAGCCGGCCCCGGCACAAGAACAGCAGCCCGAGCTGCAGTCCGAGTCCGAGCCCGAGCAGTCGCCAGCGCAGTAAGGAAACCAGATGAACGCTTTCAACTACCGCGACGGTGAGCTGTTCGCGGAAGGCGTGGCCCTGTCGGCCATTGCTGAACGTTACGGCACCCCCACCTACGTGTACTCGCGCGCCCACATCGAGGCCCAGTACCGTAGCTACGCAGACGCCCTGCAAGGCACCGAGCACCTGGTGTGCTTCGCGGTCAAGGCCAACTCCAACCTTGGCGTGCTGAACGTGCTGGCGCGCCTGGGCGCAGGCTTCGACATTGTCTCCGGTGGTGAACTGGAGCGTGTGCTGGCCGCTGGCGGGCGTGCCGACCGCGTGGTGTTCTCCGGCGTCGGCAAAACCCGTGAAGACATGCGCCGCGCCCTGGAAGTTGGCGTGCACTGCTTCAACGTCGAATCCACCGACGAGCTGGAGCGCCTGCAAGTAGTCGCCGCCGAAATGGGCAAGGTTGCCCCGGTGTCGCTGCGGGTCAACCCGGACGTCGATGCCGGTACCCACCCGTACATCTCCACCGGCCTTAAAGAAAACAAGTTCGGCATCGCCATTGCCGATGCCGAGGCCATCTACGTACGCGCCGCACAGCTACCGAACCTGGAAGTGGTCGGTGTCGACTGCCACATCGGCTCGCAGCTGACCACCGTCGAGCCCTTCCTCGACGCCCTCGACCGCCTGCTGGTGCTGGTCGACCGCCTGGCCGAGTGCGGCATACACCTGCGCCACCTGGACCTGGGTGGCGGTGTCGGCGTGCGCTACCGCGACGAACAGCCACCACGGGTGGCCGACTACATCAAGGCCATCCGCGAGCGCGTGGGCGAGCGCGACCTGGCCCTGGTGTTCGAACCAGGCCGCTACATCGTCGCCAACGCCGGCGTGCTGCTGACCCGCGTGGAATACCTCAAGCACACCGAACACAAGGACTTCGCCATCATCGATGCAGCGATGAACGACCTGATCCGCCCGGCCCTGTACCAGGCCTGGATGGGTGTCAGCGCGGTCAAGCCACGTGCAGGCGAAGGCCGCGCCTACGACCTGGTCGGCCCTATCTGCGAGACTGGCGACTTCCTCGGCAAGGACCGCGTCCTCAACCTGGCCGAAGGTGACCTGCTGGCCGTAGAGTCCGCGGGCGCCTATGGTTTTGTCATGAGCTCCAACTACAACACCCGCGGCCGTTGCGCTGAAATCCTGGTCGACGGCGACCAGGCGTTCGAAGTACGCCGCCGCGAGACCGTCGCCGAACTGTATGCTGGCGAAAGCCTGCTGCCGGAGTAAGCCCATGCTGCTGCGTTTTACCAAGATGCATGGGCTGGGCAACGACTTCATGGTCCTGGACCTGGTCAGCCAGCACGCGCACATCCAGCCCAAGCACGCCAAGCAATGGGGTGACCGCCATACCGGTGTCGGCTTCGACCAGTTGCTGATCGTCGAGGCGCCGAACAACCCGGAAGTGGACTTCCGCTACCGCATCTTCAACGCCGACGGCTCCGAGGTCGAGCAATGCGGCAACGGTGCGCGCTGCTTTGCCCGCTTCGTGCTGGACAAGCGCCTGACCGCGAAAAAGCGCATCCGCGTGGAAACCAAGAGCGGCATCATCGTGCTGGACGTGCAGAACGACGGCCAGGTGAGTGTCGACATGGGCCCACCCCGCTTCATCCCTGCCGAAATCCCCTTCGTTGCTGACGCGCAGGCGCTGAACTATCCACTGGAGGTCGACGGCCAGCTGCATTCCATAGCCGCCGTGTCCATGGGTAACCCGCACGCCGTGCTGCGTGTCGACGACGTGCAGACTGCCCCCGTGCACGAGCTGGGCCCGAAGATCGAAAACCACCCACGCTTCCCACAGCGGGTGAATGCCGGCTTCATTCAAGTCATCGACCGCCACCGCGCCAACCTGCGCGTGTGGGAACGCGGCGCCGGCGAAACCCAGGCTTGCGGCACCGGCGCCTGCGCCGCGGCCGTGGCGGCGATCAGCCAGGGCTGGATGGACTCCCCGGTGTCCCTCGACCTGCCCGGTGGCCGCCTGCACATCGAATGGGCCGGCCCCGGCAAGCCCGTGATGATGACCGGCCCGGCCGTACGCGTCTACGAAGGACAGGTTCGTCTCTAAACGAGTAACCGCCATGACCGATCAGCCCAAGGTTGTACCCAAGCAGTCCACCGAGCTCGATGCCGAAGCGGTGGTCGCCTACCTGCGCGCCCACCCCACCTTCTTCGCCGAGCACGACGAGCTGCTGATCGAACAGCACATCCCGCACCAGCGAGGAGACAGCGTGTCGCTGGTGGAACGCCAGCTCAAGCTGCTGCGTGACCGCAACATCGAAATGCGCCATCGCCTGTCGCAACTGATGGACGTGGCCCGCGACAACGACCGGCTGTTCGACAAGACCCGCCGGCTGATCCTTGACCTGCTCGATGCCGGCAGCCTGGAAGAAGTGGTAATGGCGGTCGAAGACAGCCTGCGCCAGGAATTCCAGGTCCCCTTCGTCAGCCTGATCCTGTTCGGCGACAACGTCGCGCCAGTCGGGCGCTGGGTCAGCAATGCCGAGGCGCAGCAAGCCATCGGTGCCCTGCTGGGCGGTGGCAAGACCGTCAGTGGCAACCTGCGCGAGCACGAGCTGGCGTTCCTGTTCGGTGAAGAACAGCGCCGGGAAGTAGGCTCCAGCGCCGTGGCAGCTCTTGAGTACCAGGGGCTGCATGGGGTTCTGGCCATCGGCAGCCGCGACCCGCAACACTACAAGAGCAGCGTCGGTACCCTTTTCCTCGGCTATATCGCCGAGGTGCTTGGCCGCGTTGTGCCACGCGTCACCCAGACCCTGCGCCCGGTACGCTGATGAAACGCCAGCTGGAGGCTTATTGCGCACACCTGCGCAACGAGCGCCAGGTGTCGGAGCACACCTCGCAGGGCTACCGTCGCGACCTGGAAAAAGTCATCGCCTACTGCGAAGAACACGGCATTGCCGATTGGCAGGCGCTGCAAATCCAGCAGCTGCGCCAGCTGATCGCCCGCTTGCACCACCATGGCCAATCTCCGCGCAGCCTGGCACGCCTGCTGTCGGCAGTGCGCGGCCTGTACCGCTACCTCAACCGCGAAGGCCTGTGCCAGCACGACCCGGCCAACGGCCTGAGCGCGCCCAAAGGTGAGCGGCGGCTGCCCAAGGTACTGGATACCGACCGCGCACTGCAGCTGCTCGATGGTGGCGTCGACGACGACTTCATCGCCCGGCGTGACCAGGCGATCCTCGAACTGTTCTATTCCTCGGGCCTACGCCTATCGGAACTGACCAACCTCGATCTTGATCACCTCGACCTCGCCGCCGGCCTGGTGCAGGTACTGGGCAAGGGTGGAAAAGCCCGCGTACTGCCGGTGGGTCGCAAGGCTCGCGAGGCGTTGCAGGCCTGGTACCGTTTGCGCGGCATCGGCAACCCACGCGACCGTGCAGTGTTCATTACCCGCCAGGGCAATCGCATCAGCCCCCGGGCAGTGAGGCTGCGGGTAAAGGTTGCCGGTGAGCGTGAGCTGGGCCAACACCTGCACCCGCACATGCTTCGCCATTCCTTCGCCAGCCATGTGCTGGAATCATCCCAGGACCTGCGCGCGGTGCAGGAGATGCTCGGCCACGCCGACATCAGCACGACGCAAATCTACACCCACCTGGACTTCCAGCACCTGGCCGCGGTGTACGACAGCGCCCACCCTCGGGCCAAACGCAGCAAAGGCACAGACTCATGAGCATCAAGCTGATCACCTTCGACCTCGACGATACCCTGTGGGACACCGCGCCGGTGATTGCCACCGCGGAAGTCGTGCTGCGCGACTGGCTCGAGGCCAACGCACCAACCCTCGGCAGCGTGCCGGTGGAACACCTGTTCGCCATCCGCGAGCGCCTGGTGCAAGCAGAGCCCGGCCTCAAGCACCGCATCAGCGCCCTGCGCAGGCGCGTGCTGTTTCATGCCCTGGAAGAGGTCGGCTACAGCGAACAGCACGCACAGGCGCTGGCCAACGAAGGCTTCGAAGTGTTCCTGCATGCCCGCCACCAGGTGGAGATCTTCCCAGAGGTGCAGCCGGTGCTTGAAATCTTGCGCCATCAATACATCCTGGGGGTGGTCACCAACGGCAATGCCGACGTCAGCCGGCTGGGGTTGGCCGATTACTTCCGCTTTGCCCTGTGCGCCGAGGACCTGGGCATTGGCAAGCCAGACCCGGCGCCGTTCCTCGAAGCGCTACGCCGTGGCGAGGTGGACGCGGGTGCGGCGGTGCACATCGGCGATCACCCTGGCGATGACATTGCCGGTGCCCAGCGCGCCGGTTTGCGCGCGGTGTGGTTCAACCCGCAGGGCAAGGCCTGGACTGGCGATCAGGCGCCGGATGCCGAAATCCAGCGCCTGTCGCAGCTGCCCGACGTGCTCGCGCGCTGGCGCTGACGGGAGCCGCTTTGCGGCCCATTCGCGGGCACGGGCAACACAAAACCCACAGGCATAAAAAAGCCCGCAGCGACGGCGGGCTTTTTTGCGATCAGCCACTCAGATAGGGCGGCTGCCGTACTTGTTGTCTGGCTTCTTGGGCGGGTCAGCGACCACGTTGGCCTCGACTTCCTGCACCTTGCCGCCGCGAGAAAGGAATTCTTCCATCGCCTTGGCCAGTGCATCACGCTCTTTCTGCTTGGCTTCCATGCTCGGCATCTCGTCTACCGAGACTGCGGCCTTGGATTTGCCCTTGGCAACGGGTGCCGGGCTGCTGTCGTCATCGCCAGCGTCTTCCACGCCGTCGTCAGCCGCCCCTTCAAGGACCTCATCACCCTCGTCTTCGTCGCCTACTTCGAGGTCATCATTTTCCAGATCGTCGTCGCTCATGTTCTACCTCATGACTTGCGAAAAGCAGGTTGGTTATAGACCAGTGCAGCCGTAGACCGGCAGCCACCAGTGAAAATTCAACTGGCCGTGGGTTAGGCCACTGCCCTTGGGTCGGCACTCCTGATGGGAGGCGGCACCCAGCAGGCCCTGCTCCTGGCAGGACCTGACAAATCCATTAGCCCCTGCTGGCCACACGCTATTGGCAAGCCTAGCAAAGGCTGGCGAAGTGTGTGGACTACTCGTCAAACACCCTTCGGCGCGCATTCTAGCGCGCCCGTGGAAAAAGCAAAGCACCATAAACGCCCTGCGGCTTGTAAGTTTTTTACCTACGTCACGAACGTGTCGAATAAACCGTTTGCCGTGCGGGAAATGCTGAAAAACTGGCAAAAAAATGCCCGGCAAGCCGGGCAAGTTTTTACCGCGTCGCAGTTACAGGTTGTAGCCGCGCTCGTTGTGCTGAGCCAGGTCGAGGCCGACCGACTCTTCTTCTTCGTTGACCCGCAGGCCCATCACCACATCCAGCACCTTGAGAATCACGTAGGTGACGATGGCGGTGTAGACCACGGTGAAAATCACACCTTTGGCCTGGATCCAGACTTGCATGCCGATGTCGGTGACGGTACCGAAGCCGCCCAGCGCCGGAGCCGCGAATACACCCGTGAGGATGGCACCGATGATGCCGCCAACACCGTGCACGCCGAAGGCATCCAGCGAATCGTCATAGCCGAGTTTGCGCTTGAGCGTGGTGGCGCAGAAGTAGCAGAGCACACCCGAAACCAGGCCGATGATCAGCGCGCCAATCGGCCCGACGGTGCCCGCAGCCGGGGTGATGGCGACCAGGCCAGCAACCACGCCCGAAGCGATGCCCAGAGCACTTGGCTTACCGTGACCGACCCACTCGGCGAACATCCAGCCCAGGGCGGCGGCGGCGGTAGCGATCTGAGTGACCAGCATGGCCATGCCGGCAGTACCGTTGGCGGCAGCAGCAGAGCCTGCGTTGAAACCGAACCAGCCGATCCACAGCATCGCTGCGCCCATCAGGGTATAGCCGAGGTTGTGCGGGGCCATCGGCGTGGTCGGGTAGCCCTTGCGCTTGCCCAGTACCAGGCAGCAGACCAGGCCTGCGATACCGGCGTTGATGTGCACCACGGTGCCGCCAGCGAAGTCCAGTACGCCCCAGTCCCACATCAGGGCACCGTCACCGCTCCACACCATGTGTGCGATCGGCGCATACACCAGGGTGAACCAGATACCCATGAATACGAGCATCGCCGAGAACTTCATGCGCTCGGCAAAGGCACCGACGATCAACGCCGGGGTGATGATGGCGAACGTCATCTGGAAGGTGATGAACACCGCTTCAGGGAACAGCGCGGTGGCCGAGGTCAGGCTGTCGGGCGTGACACCGCTGAGGAAGGCCTTGGAGAAGCCGCCAACGAAGGAGTTGAAGTTGAGCACGCCCTTTTCCATACCGGCGGTATCGAAGGCCATGCTGTAGCCGTAGACGACCCAGAGAATGCTCATCAGGCCGGTGATTGCAAAGCACTGCATCATCACCGACAGCACGTTCTTGGATCGCACCATGCCGCCATAGAACAGGGCCAAGCCCGGAATAGTCATGAACAGCACCAGCGCCGTTGCGGTCAGCATCCAGGCGGTGTCGCCGGAATTAAGCGCTGGGGCAGCTTCCTCTGCCAGGGCAAGCCCGGGCATTACGAGGGACAATAGGGCTCCTAGCCCTGCGATCTTACGCAGAGTCATGTTGTTTTCTCCTGGGGCGTTGGGTTTGGTGAGGCTTTTTTGCTGCTTAGATCGCGTCGGTATCGGTTTCGCCGGTACGGATGCGGATCGCCTGCTCCAGATTCACCACGAAAATCTTGCCGTCACCGATCTTGCCGGTGTTGGCTGCCTTGGTGATGGCTTCGATTACCCGATCAAGGTCTTTGTCATCGATGGCGACATCGATCTTCACCTTGGGCAGGAAATCGACCACATATTCAGCACCGCGATACAGCTCGGTGTGGCCCTTCTGCCGACCGAAACCTTTGACTTCGGTGACGGTGATGCCCTGCACGCCGATTTCCGACAGCGACTCGCGCACGTCGTCCAGCTTGAACGGCTTGATGATGGCTGTGACTAGCTTCATGAAACTCTCTCCCGATTTGGTGGACTTGCCCCAGGAAAACAAACCCGTCTCAAGTCTAAGCGCAGCGGTTGGCTTTGTAACGCGTCGTCGGCATCCGGCTCCGCGTGCGCACTGCCTGGTCACAAGGAACTGCTTCAGTGCATGGCTCGTACAGGTCTTTGCAGAAACCTTGCCAGTTCCGACAAAGCGCCGAAAAACAGCGCGTTATGTGATTTGCTCGGGATTGGCCAGTCGCCAGCACGGGAAACATGCACAATTTCGGTGCGCAGCAGCGGGGCAAGCTGCGCGAAAAATGTGCAACAGCTTGAAAACTGCACGCGATCTTTGTGGGAGCGGCCTTGCGTCGCGATTGGGGTGCGAAGCGCCCCCCAAGATTTGTGCCTTGATGCTGATATTGCCGGGGCCGCTGTGCAGCCCAATCGCGACGCAAGGCCGCACACAAAGGCCAATGTGCACTCAGGCGCCAGGTTTGTGCGTGCTACACTGGCGGCCATTTCTCCGTTTCAGTGGACAGCCCCATGCTCGCGCCCAAAGCCCTTCTCGATGCCCTGAGCGACCAGGCCTCGCGCCTGTTCAGCAGCGATGCCGCCCAGCCCCGTGCGGAACTGGAAAGCCAGTTCAAAGTGTTGATGCAAGGCGCCTTCAGCAAGCTGGACCTGGTCAGCCGCGATGAATTCGACAGCCAGATGGTCGTACTGGCGCGCACCCGCGCACGCCTCGAGGCCTTGGAAAAACAGGTAGCCGAGCTGGAAGCCCGGCTGAACCCAACTTCACAGGATGAATGAATGCAGCCCTCCAGCGCATACCCGGTACTGTTGTTTTCCTACGGCACCTTGCAGGATAAAGCCGTGCAACTGGCCAACTTTGGCCGTGAGCTGAACGGCCAGGCCGACCGTATGCCGGGCTACCGCCTGGACTGGGTCGAGATCACCGACCCGGGCGTTCTGGCGACCAGCGGCAAGTCTCATCACCCCATCGTTTCCCCCAGCAGCCAGGCCAACGACAGCGTGGCCGGCATGGTCTTCCAGATCAGCGAAGACGAACTGGCAGCGGCGGACCGCTATGAAGTTGCCGACTACAAGCGCGTCGCCGTCACCCTTGCATCGGGCCTGACAGCCTGGGTTTATGTGCGCGCCTGAGCCCGTCCGATGCAGGTTTAACCCGCAACGACTCGGCATGGGTAAAGGCCTGTTTCGGTGGTAGTTCACTTGCATGCAGTGTGCCGCGGAACAATGCCGCCCCGCACTGAGTAAACAAAGTCTTCACCCGGCTGTGCGAATTGAGGATCTGAGCCTGGATATCACCAATGGCCGAATCCCTTGGTTGCAAGCTGGCCGCTCGGTTGACCCATTGGATGGCGGCAAAGCGGCTTTGCTTGCGGGTGCCACGCCCCTGCATCCAGGCCAGCCCCAGTTCGGCGCTGGCACGCCCTGCAAGCCACGGGTCCGGGTGCTCGACCAGGCTCAGCAGGTAAGCAACCGCCTCACTTCGCTCCTGCGCCTCACCAAACCGGCGTAACAAAATCCCCAGGTGCAACCGCGCACACGCATTGGTCTGCCCGTTGCCCAGCGCGTCGACAAGCAGGCGCCTGACCGCCAGCATGGCACTGCGCTCGTTCAGATCCTCATCGCCGTCCATGCGCAGGCAGGCCAGGTTGTACTTGGCCTGCCTGCTGCCCGCCTCCACCGCACGCTGCAGCCAGTACCCGGCTGCCTCGTCATCCAGGTAATGCGCCGGGGTGTTGGCCAGGCCGCCATGGTGCAGCTCATACAAGGCCAGGGCAGCACCCGGCAGGTTCAGTTCGGCGCAGCGTTCATACAGGTAGCAGGCCACTTCATGCCGGTTGGCTGCCCACAGCAATCGCGCCACTTCAAGCACTTCGAACCCCGGTGCCTGGCCCGCGCACTGGCGACTCACCGCCCGTTGCAACCATAGCCTTGCCTGCTCGGCCGAGCGTGGCAGCGCCCACAGCCCGAAACGGTGCCCGACAGCGCGTAATGCACAGGCAGCAGCATGTGAACGGCCGTCACACAGGCGCTCAATGGCGCCGTGTAACAGTTGCTTCTCATCTGCCATGCCATCGCGCAGTATCAGCTCGGCCAAACAGCGAAAAGGCACGCCCATGGCGCGGATGGCGCCGAGATCGGCATTGCACGCCAAGCTCGCGCCAAAGTCGCGCATAGCGCCAGCATGGTCGCCCGATACCCGGCTGCGCAGTGCCCCCCGCCATGCCAGAACGACAGCACGTTCCCTGGGCCTCAACGGGCGTTGTGACCAGTCTTCGAACACGTGCTGCCAGTCGGCGACGGCCTGCACCTTGTCAGCCTGTGGCAGCTTCAGCCGGCCTTCGACAGCCATCCAGCGCAGCGCATTACGCAAACGCTCGTCCCAGGTTGCGCACAGCGGGCCATTGACCAACAGCTCGAACGCATCAAGGCTGCCGCCCCAGCGGGGCAGCAGGTACACAGCAAGGGCCTGGATCGCTTCGAAGCAGCCGGGGCGGGCGATCAGCGCATGGCGCAGCCAGTAATAGCGAGGGTCCTCGTTTTCATGGTCGACCCGCTTGCCCAGATAGCGCGGCAGCGACTGTGGCAGCTCGGCCAAGGGCAACAGCCCATGCCTCACCAGCAACGGCGCTGCAGCTTCCTGTACCTCTACATCGGCATGGGCACTGGGCCTGAAGCGTGCAGGCTCCCCCTGAAACAGTTGCAGCAACCAACCAGGCTCATGGAACTGCGCACTGATGCGCAGCATGCCAATGGCCGCTGCCACGGGGTGCGCAGAGCGGTCCATTGCACGCAACAGGTGCGCGGTGGCGGATTCACAAATTTGCGCGACCGCCAGCAAGCGTGCAGCGTTGCGTGGTCCATCAACCTGCACCTGGCAGGCCCGGTGGAAGCAGTGCATACCCATTACCACTTGTGGGTGGTAAGCCCTGGGGCACGCGTCAATCCAGGCTCTGAGCACTTGGCTCAGGGCCCTGTCGCCCTGGTTTTCCTGGTCGAGCAGCATGTGCCCGTCAATGGCCGCCAGGTAGGCCGGGAACTCGCCGGGCGGGGCCTGACGCCACTGAGCCTCGAGCCTGTCGAAAAAGCGGTTGAGTTCGACGAATGCACTGGCCTGCACCAGTTCGCGCATTACCTGGTGCGTGCGGGCGAGCGTTTGCACGGAGCAATACCTCAAGTCCATTTGAAAGAAGACGCAGTGCCATCCCATGGCAACTGCGGTTACCCAACAACACTAAGTCATACCTGACGCCTGCGCAAAGCCTATTGGATCCATTTTTGCCGAACCGCATGAGACCGCAGGGAAAACCCCTGCCCTGAAAAACCACGACGCACACTTGTTGCGCCGGCGTTGGCAGCACTGGCTATTCTTTGCCCAGCCGCAGGAAGCGGCATTTTCCAGCAACAACGGAGTGTTCATGTCTCTAGCCCTCGTCCACAGCCGCGCCCAGGTAGGCGTGCAGGCACCGGCGGTCAGCGTCGAAACCGACCTGGCCAACGGCCTGTCGGGGAAGTTGCGCCCGGTGCAGAGCGGCGGCGGCAGCAGGTTTTCGAAATAGCTGCAAAAATTCGGACTAGATACGACTAGTTAGAACGCTGCAACATCCACATCAAGCTGAATACCACCTTGACCATTTTAAAAATGGCAGTCAGGCAAAAAGCTAGCGGCCTGTAACTTTAGGATCCGCCTGCTCCACCAAATCCTCCACAGAGGTAACCGCTGAGCACGAGATTGCCAAAGGTAGATTCTCATCTATCAAACGCCCCGATACTTTTCAATAAATAGAAAACCTTCAATAAACCAGAAATTTAGACCTTCGAACAACGGGATATTAATTTGATATCCATACCCAAGAGGGTTCTGCTCCACGCAGCGCCCAACTGCCATCCAAGAAATTTTGTAAGAAACATTTTCTAACGTGATCGGGCCGGCTTTATCGGCAAATTTGTAGGCAATTTCGCAAACTTAATCTCGCCTGCTTGCGGCAGCGATTCGGTGTGACTATTTTACACCATTCCCATCGGCACAAGCAGTCCAATCCGCCGTGCTTGAGGAACAAGCCTTAAACGACGCTGTCCGAGCAACGTCATTGTCATTTTCAGACCAATTGTTACCAGGGAGTGGAACACATGGCTTTCGATGCCTATATCCAAATCGCGGAAATTACTGGCGAAGCGCTGGACCAGCAATACGCCAACTGGATCGAAATCGTCGGTTATAAATTCGGTGTCAGCCAAAGCACCTCAGCCACCGCAAGCTCTGCGGGTGGCGCATCTTCAGGGCGCACCACCCTCACCAATTTCACCTTCACCAAATACCTGGACAGTGCCAGCTGCAAGCTTCTTGAAGCCAGTTGTGCCGGCCAGCACCTAAAGGAAGTGAAGCTGGTGGTATGCCGTGCTGGTACCGACAAGCTCAAGTACTACGAAGTCGTTCTCGAAGAAGTGATCATCGCCGACTACGCCCAGAGCGCCAGTTCCGGCGTCCCGATGGAAGTCGTACAGCTCAACTACGGGCGGATCAATACCACCTACACGCGGCAGAAGCGCCTCGACGGCAGCGCGGGCGGCAACGTCACGGGCGGTTGGGACCGTATCAACAACAAGAAGTATGCGTGAGGTGCGACCATGTCCGAGGCACGCAGCTTCATTAATTCGCACACGCAGTCATATGATTCGCTGAAGGCCGATACGCCCATGACGGCCAATCAGCGCGGCAAGTTTGATGTGTTGAATGCGCATATCGTCAATAGTGTGGTGGTAGGTGGTGAACTGGTTATTGTAGGTGATCCAACCACGCCCTCCTGTACAAGTCATGAAGAATTTTTAATGTCTCAGGCAGAAGGATCCATCATCTACTTGAAGTCAATGGTGCTGGGGTGGATGATTTTTTATTGGATAACTACGAAATGTTGAATAGTTTTCTTGCTCATGCGTCGATGGGGGCAGGCGCAGTAAGTGACGGCTGGAGCAGGCATCTCGATGCAATCAAGGAAACACTCGGGCAGATTGAGCAGCTTCATCGAGATTACTTGGGGGGCGGCACGATCAAAGCGCGTGATGAATTTTATGCCAAGCGGATGGTTTTGTTCATTAGGTTGGAGGAGCAGCTGGATAGGCTAGCGGCATACGGTTCGGGCTTGCGTAAAAAGGGGAAAGCAAAGAGAACGCTAGGGATTTCCACGAAGAGTTATCTGCACGCTGGTGAAATTGTTGGGTATGCGGAAAAGATCGCTGGAGTTTCCAAGGCTGCTAATCTCATAAAGAACGGCACTTATATCGGTATCGGGCTAGATGTGGCTGCAACAGGATTGAGTATCCATCAAGCGTGCACCCTTGGGCGAGAAGATGAGTGTGCGCAAGCCAGGTATGTCGAAGGGGGCGCTTTGATAGGCAGCATTGGCGGCAGCATCGCAGGGGGAGCCGTTGGAGGTGCTATAGCTACAGTGGTTTGTACTGCGGTGTTGGGTATTCCTACTGGAGGTAGTGGTGCGTTAGCTTGTGCTGTATTGGGTGGGACTTTAGGTGGCAAGATTGGTGGGGACAAGGGTGGACAAGGCGGGGAATATTTTGGGGACATACTTTATCGCAGTGTAAATCCATGACAATCACTATTGCGGAACTCGTTGTATTGGGCAGTTTTGTTTTGGCGGCACTATCGCTCTTGGTGTTGGTGTATTTATCGTATCGTTATCTAGAGCTTATAGAAACCATGCTTTCCAACTCTAGCTTTGTGATAGGAAATAAAAATCTGTATTCGCGGGCGGGCTTGATTGGGCGTATCATGCGAATCTGCACGGTGTCGATATTGTTGACTATGCCAAAAGTATTTGTATATAGAGGGCTGGTTGATTTAAGTGAGGTAGATAGGTTCCCGGTGGCGATGAGGTGTCTATTGGTTGCATTGTGGAATATTATGCTAGTCTCGTTTTTAATCTTTGTCTGCGCGAGTGGATAATAGTTAGGCAGCTGTGAATGTTAGGTTCATTGGTCGGGTCGACTGTGCGCACAATTAGAAGCAGGGTGGTTATGGGGCATCGAAACTGCGACATTTTATTTGAAATCTATAGAACAGTATCCGTGGGGTGCAGCGAACATGCTGGAAAGAAACTATGCCCTTTGTCGGTTTATTTGCGTCATTTCACCACACCCCCTTTCGGCTAGGTACTACTGGTGTGTTAGCCTGCTTGCGCTGTTCATATTGGTCGGCGATACGATCATGCTATGTCACACCGACGGAAAGCCATTGAGCTAGTCAATCTCGCGAAGCGCGACAGTAACCTTACGGCCGTACACTCTATCCACCGTAAGCGCTCTGTTAAAGGCTTGCTTTGCTCGTCGAATAGGATAGCTGAATTGAGGCTAACAAAGCTTTCAAGGATTGCCGGTCGCCGGCTTCTATCGAACGGTTACTGAAATGCACTGAAATAATAACCGTGAATTATGCAATATGCTTCGCCACCCTATAAGAGTAGGATGGTTGTTCACTGGCCTGCAGATCAAATTTAAATGCAACCTACAGTACCTGTGCGAATAACAATCTAAAACCACCATTTTTAATGAGCGATCACCCAGCCCTTCCGGGCTGCGCTGTCGCACAGAAGAGTGAACACTTCGCCGCCATTGATCCCGCGCGCCTGTTTTTTCGCTAGAACGAACAGAGGGTTATCTTTTGTTTGATAGAAGGCTATTAAAGAATGCGAGACCTATCAGAAAAAGAGCTGTCTCAGATTTCCGGAGGCGACAAGGGCGATACATTTTTTGAAAATGTCGGTGCGACGCTGGGAGGAGCCTTAGGTGCAGCCATCGGATCGAGAACGCCAATTGGTGCAACGGGTGGTGCTGCAGTAGGTAGTGGCTTAGGCGCTATAGGAGGTGGAACGGCTTACAATGCTGTCAAGGATGCTGCCAATGCTTGGGATCCTTCCGGATTTTCTGGAACATCATTCTTTCCGCACACCAATGGTAGCTGAGTAGTCTGGTCGATCTGTGGCGCAAGCTTCTTGAGCCTAGCGCCACTATTAGGTAGTTATATTTATCGAAAAATCACATAGCCATTCAATGTGTCACGACGTGCAGAATTGGCAAAAAATGTGAGCCTGAAGAATTACGCCTATAAATTTACGATTAACGCATCATGGAAATAGACAATATGACCACCACGTTAAATAGGCTGAAATTGCTAGCCCAGCTCAAGTATGACCCGATGAAGGCTTTAGCCCTTTGTGAGAAACTAATCGTGGCTTTTTTGACGATACTAGTATTTTTTATTTATTAGAAATTTTCGGTCTTGTCCGCGATCTCTTATTTGGAGCCGCAGGCAGTGGGACTTTGGGTTTTTTAGCAGTGGCCATGAAGAAAATGTATTACGACAATGCATTTCCAAAACTTGAATTGCCAGCCGAAATAGAACTTAGCTCGATAGAGAGCGGCCTGTTAAAAATGGGTTTTTGTAAAAATAAGAGCGGAGGATTCTCGAGAGAGGAAAATAAATTCAGCATGCTCCATCAATGCAAAAGTGAAATTATACATATTGAACCTGGCAAAGATACGATGCGTATAAGCGGGCCATACGAAGACCTGCAAAACATCTATAAGATATTTTGCAGTTAAGTGCCTCGGAGTGGCTCTACACAGAAAAGGGCCGAATTTTGATCATCAGACTTGAGCACGAGTGCCATAGCAGAAGCTAGCTTGCGACTGATGGGGCTGTGCTCCGGTACCGAAACGCATTAACCAGATGAGCGCGGTGTTCGGTGCGGCCAAGCCGTAATGAGCTCATTCGTTCGTCAACCTCCGGCGCTAACACGATGAAATGGCCGGGGCACAACGGCGTATATCATCAAGCAGATCACGTTCCAGATTTCCTTTCTCAACCGCTACAGGTGTGCCGAACACCGCAAGCTCCGGCGCAAGGCAATTTGCCATAAAACTAAGCAATAGCTGGTACCTGCGTAAAATCTGTTGGTTCCATTTTTGCCGAAGCCCATGAAAACGCAGGGAAAACCCCTGCCCTGAAAAACCACGACGCACACTTGTTGCGCCGGCGTTGGCAGCACTGGCTATTCTTTGCCCAGCCGCAGGAAGCGGCATTTTCCAGCAACAACGGAGCGTTCATGTCCCTAGCCCTCGTCCACAGCCGCGCCCAGGTAGGCGTGCAGGCACCGGCGGTCAGCGTCGAAACCCACCTGGCCAACGGCCTGCCTCATCTCACCCTGGTCGGCCTGCCGGAAACCACGGTCAAGGAAAGCAAGGACCGGGTGCGCAGCGCCATCGTCAACTCCGGGCTGAAGTACCCACAGCGGCGCATTACCCAGAACCTCGCCCCCGCCGACCTGCCCAAGGATGGCGGCCGATATGACCTGGCCATCGCCCTGGGCATCCTCGCCGCCGACGGCCAGGTGCCGATTGCCACCCTGACCGATATGGAATGCCTGGGCGAACTGGCCCTGTCGGGGAAATTGCGCCCGGTGCAGGGCGTGCTACCTGCGGCACTGGCGGCACGCGAAGCAGGCCGGGCGCTGGTGGTACCACGGGAAAATGCCGAGGAAGCCAGCCTGGCCGGCGGGTTGGTGGTGTATGCGGTGGGCCACCTGCTGGAGTTGGTCGCCCACCTGAACGGCCAGGTGCCGCTACCGCCCTACGCCGCCAACGGTTTGATCCTGCAGCAACGGCCCTACCCGGACCTGAGCGAAGTGCAGGGGCAACTGGCAGCCAAGCGTGCCTTGCTGCTGGCTGCGGCCGGTGCGCACAACCTGCTGTTCACCGGGCCGCCCGGCACCGGCAAGACCTTGCTCGCCAGCCGCCTTCCCGGGCTGCTGCCACCGCTGGACGAGCACGAAGCGCTGGAAGTGGCGGCAATCCAGTCGGTCAGCGGGAAAGCGCCGCTGAACAGCTGGCCACAGCGACCCTTTCGCCACCCCCATCACTCTGCGTCCGGCCCGGCGCTGGTCGGTGGCAGTTGTAGGTTCTCGAAATAGCTGCGAAAAAATCGAAATAAATGCGACTCGCTCGCGAGCTGCTGAAATCTAGCCGGGATGGCCCAACCAGGACCTGGTACCTATACTTAAGTGGTCAGAGGTGCAGAACAGACGAATGAAGCGGACTATCGAGGGCTTGGCCCTAGCGGGATGGCCTCTTTTAAGACAGGCTCTCGAAGCGGTCAGGGCTGTAAACCAAGCGGAGAGTACGGGCGCTTCTCCCGAGGAAGTTCGGCGTCTAAAGCTCTTGGCCGACTCCCTTTACGAGGCAGCTACCGATTACCAATTGCTGCTATCGGGTGATTTCAAGCCACCCATTCACTGAGAGACCAAAATGCCCAAGCAGCCAGCGGTGCTCTTTCCCGATCATCCAGCCTACACCGAGGCTGTTGACGCTATGCGCCGCTATCACGAAGCACAGAGTGCAGGGGCTTCGACTGAGGAAGTCGAGCGATTGCGATTACTGGCTGAGGACTTGTTTCAGGCCGTGACGGATTATCAGCTTCGAGCTCTCGGTAGGCCAAGCGCAACCCTTCATTAAGCATGTAGTACCCGAGCATGCTCACTGAACAGTCAGCGAGTAGTGATACCAATCCAACAGACGTCGGAGGTTGGTGATGACCGAGCCCAAATTGTGCTTTCCGAAGCGAATGTTTGTGAAATGCTTGGATGCTGGGGATGGGTCCGGAGAC
The DNA here is from genome assembly GCF_021283545.2 of Pseudomonas alloputida. Taxonomy (NCBI): domain Bacteria; kingdom Pseudomonadati; phylum Pseudomonadota; class Gammaproteobacteria; order Pseudomonadales; family Pseudomonadaceae; genus Pseudomonas; species Pseudomonas alloputida. The sequence continues at coordinate 6,164,398 of NZ_CP128540.1, forward strand.
ATCATAGTTGAGCTCCCTGACAACGTAATGGAAGCAATCGGCCTCAAGTCAGGTGACATGCTGAGTATTGAAAAGGCGGACGACGTTATCGTCCTTAAGCCGACTCGAAACGCCCCATCAACTGAGTGAAATCGAACGAGTTTTGCCACCCGCCTACGGAAGGAGATGGCCCTAAGGGAAATTGCCTAGAAGAACCAGAGTCACTTGGATCCATAGGTGTTCTTGATGAGGCTGGCAGCCTATCGATGCGTCGCTCAGCACATGTAATCCACAGCGCCGCCCCTATAGAACTTACCAAGCAATAGGTGCTGCCACTGACTACACGGCAGCAGCACTTTGCAACAGTTATTTTTTAACGTATTCGTAGTCAAAGTTCTTTTTGATAAATGCACGCTCAATAGGCGTGTTGTTGCCAATCTGCGCAACATAATCAAGGCGAGTCGGTTTAAACTCCGTAACAGAGTCTTTCATCATCGCCGTGATTTCGCGCTCAACCTTGTCAGTATCCAAAGTGGTATAGCCGAAGGTCTTGACCCAAACAGTGTCTACATCACCCAGCTTGACCCACCCCTTGTACTCCAACTGGGCATAGAAATCATCCCGATTGGATTTTGCATCAGAGTAGTCCAAAGAAAGCATAACATGCAGCGTCATAGCAATTTCCTAAATGAGGTTGTGAGGTAGCAGGCAAAGACAATGGTGCGTCGGGCACCCCTGCTGCTTTTTATTACTGACAGAACCCTACAAAAGCGTCAAGCAGTTGGTGTAAGTCCATCAAAAGCTATAATCATCGGTAATGATATATACCCACCCAAGCATAAGACTAAAGTCTAATATTGCAGGTTTTGAATTTACCGCAAGGCCACACAATTGTTACATTTCGTTAAAGATAACATGAAGCCTTTACTGCTGATTTGGAGGCGAATGCCAACTAACCCTGCATAAGAATCAGCACCGCTTTAGCGGCTAAAATTACAGCCCCAACCGCAGGAAATCTTGTCCTTCCAGGACATTTTTTAGGACGGGCAAAGAGATGCAATCAGGAGCCATCCATGCAGCGCGAAGCAATCGAGCAGGCATTAGCACTGAAGAGCTCAATGCAAGCAGCAATTGACACAGGAGAGATCGAAAACCGCCAGCAATTGATGGAATTAGCCGCTAGCCACAACTTAGCCGTGACCAGAAACGGTATTGACTATGCTGGATTCATGTGCGCAAGCGGGAAGCGATTTAGGGTTCACTTCAACTTCAACGATCGCCCAGTGAAGGAGAAAAGAGTTAAGGGTGAACGTAAACGAAAAATCACTACTGGCTTCTGGATCTATGCCCTAATCGCGCAAAGCAAAAGTGGCCAGCGCAAGGCTTGCTACGTAGGCCAAGCGGCCGATCTACGCAAACGTTTTAGAGAACATCTCCATCGACAGCGAGAAGGACATGGGTCCTACGCCTTATTCAGGTGGGCAGCTCAGGAGCAAGTCGATATTCAGGCAGTAGTACTTACCTGGGCACCAGGAACACAGAGTAACGCAACCCACTTTGAGGGCTACTGGCTGCAGCGGGCAGAGAATGCCGGTTTCGAAACTCCCGACGCACACAAGTGGGGTAAGTTGCCGCGACCTGATAGCTTGCCAGACCAGCCCCTCCTCTGGCCAACCACAGAGGTACAAAAAAGCGCGATATCTCTGATCGAGGTCGTGATGCAAAAGCTCACTCCTCAGGTTCTCTGCTTTAAAGATGAGCTAAATACAACGTCCTTTGCAAGTCAGTAACCTGAAGCTTAGGCTTCACCCAACCACTTCATCTGGTCAATGCGCTTATAGGCCTCGTAAAGCGAGATGAGATCTCCCTGAGCCATGATATCCAGCGGAGAACGACCATCAAAAAACGGGTTGTCGTTCTTCAACACAGGGAAACTACTGACATTGGCCGGATTAGTGAAGACCGTGCGCAAAGAGGCATGAATGTTCAGCACCAAGCTGACCCGCTGCTGTTGATCAAGATCGAGCCGTCGACCTGAGACCTGGTCCCGGGACGCGCTGTAGTAAGTAGCCGGGGATACCCTAAGGATTCGGCAAGCCTGCTGAACTGTAGCCTGCCATCCACGGAGAATGCGCACCGCAACCCTCAAAGCCACAGCGGCTTGCTGCCTGGACATCACAGCATGATTTGACGTTTCCATGGCGAACCTCGGCATCTATCTGAGCGCTAGGATACACCTCTTTGACGAGTACAGGCTGCACCTGCCTTTAGGCTCAGGCTCCCATTGGTTTGGGGCGAATGCCTTGCTAAACGGCTTTTTGGGGCACAAACGTCGTCTTACGAGATAGCTGAAGCTGAGCCCAATGCCGGATGCTCTGCTCAGCTTTCGGAAGGGCTTCCAGCCTCCCAAAGTACTTTGTGCCAACAATATCCGCGTGAGCGATCATTCGATCCGCATCTACCGACGTGTCGTAAAGGCGAAAAGCTGGCGTGTTGCACTTACGGAAGAGAATGCCTCTGACATCCTGAGCGCTCATCGTTACGGCACCCAGAGAATAAATCTCAGGATTCTTAGTACTTTTGCGTACATCGATGGTGTTACAAAAATTCAGCACACCACCTATGCCTTCTTTCGCGAGTTCGAGGCGAGTCACCGATAGGCCTTGAGTAAAGGCCCTATCAAACACCTTGTGAGTCACCGAACCGTTTATCGCTGAGTGGTAAGGATGACTCGCGCATGCAGCCACCTGCTCAGAATTCTGAACAGGACGGGGCGAGAAAGCACTCACCGATAGTGTTGGGCAGGAGCAGTTATGGCTGCACACCAATAGCGCACTGACACGTTCCGCGAACTTATCAACGCTACCTGCGCCGCGCTCAAATGTTTTTCGGCAGTCGCCACAAATTTTTGTACTAGTCATCCGTGAAGTACATACCAAGATACTTAGCCAAAGAATCATCCAGCCGCTCAGAAGGGCTGACACCATCACAAATAAATTCATCACCCCTGGAGATGAAGAAAGAGTAACCAGCGTTGCCGTCAAAATCTGCCGAGATATAGAAAACATCATCGGTCCAGACGATAGCAACCGAGCCATCTCCGCCCATCGTCACACTTGGTACTTGAATTAATCTACGCTGAACCACTTTGAGGAAGGTCGCGACCTCTCTAGCAGCCTGGGGAGAGGCAGGCAAGCCTCCATAGCCATCCCAGTTAACTTGTTCTTCAACGAACACTTTAAGCCTATCTACTGCATAGCTGTAGTCTGGCAGAAATTGAGTTAAGGGTTTAGCTGCAAAGATTTGTGCATCGCCATGCTCGCTAAAAGCGGCAGTGAGTGACCGAGACTCAACCCGCTCAGAAGTCAACTGCTTGATATACAAGTTCATGTGATATGCCTGCCGGAGAAGTTCGACAGGTACCTGGCGCGAATGAAGCATGCGCCTCAAAGCTTCTTGCAGCATCAACATTTCAGAGCCAGATGCGCGTAATCTTTCAAGTTCAGAAAGCGCAAACAGGCTAGCAGCAGCTAAAGCAGAAACATAGCTAGTAGCATCTTCGCGAGCGCGGGATGGCTGAGAATGAAACGCACGAGGGTTTGGGTAAGAATCCACACCAAACTTCATAACAGTTGAAACAGCTGCGCTCATTTAGTCACCTCCCTTTCAGGAAAAAGCTCTAACGAACGAACAATATTTTCATTGAGCACCGAAGCCAACAGATCCTTATTCACTTCATGAAGATGGTCAAAATGCCCAAACAAATCAACAAGGGATGTGGTGCCGGCAGGTTGTTCGCCGAGATCAAACTGATGCATCGTGCGAACAAAGAGATTAGTTTCATCTCCTTCTCGCGCCTTGGATACATGCAAGTTGACTAACAACTGACTGACTTCAGACGCTGAATGCTCATCAAAATAACCTTCATCAAGGTGCCAGAGACCTTCTGAATTGAAGACTCGGCGTGGCAATGAGGTACACTCAACATTCAACAGATCAGTAAGATTTCCATCAAATTGCTTTAAGCCGAATACATTCGAAACCCTGAAGTCTATTGAGGAAATTGAGACTTGCTTTGAAACAGCCTCATAAAAGACGTTAAACACATCAAAGGCTAACGCTCGTGTTTTTTCCCAACCGGGATATCGTGAGTTGATAGCGAAACCAAGGCCCGAATCGTTTACAACCATTTCGACTAACTTTTCGTCGATAGCGCCTTCATGGTCATCGTTGTCATCGAAAAGGATGGCAAAAAGCTCTGCACTCTCATCTTCAGATGCATCTTTCACAACACCCGCGACTGTAGCTCGGACTCCCGAAGTACTTATCTCAATCTTTCGGGGGAGCACCTCAGCGATACGATCGCCCAAGGTCGATAGCTGCGCCATGGTTGCGGCGTCGAGTGGCTTATCCCAATCCAACCCGAGACTCAAACGCTCAACTGCATGGATCAGCCCATGCGGGAGATGGCGGATTTCGGCGTTCGGCTTATTTTGGAACATTAGGTTGTTTGATCCATGGTTAGTGAGTCCATTCACATAGCCCCTTGTAGTGAGGGGAGCACATGACCGACTCGTTCGAGGTTTCCCTATGACGACGAGCATGCGGTTTTGGTTCGCATGCTTTAGGAGGAGTAACCCCCTCCAGGTCACCTCCTAGCGCGACTGAAATCGAGCTGGGAGTAGGAGCCTCACATTTACGTGCACTAATTGTGTGCTCGTAGTGGCAAATGGCCATATGCACAATCAAATTGCCGCTAGCTTACGATTTCGATGAGCCTACTGTCCATAGATGACCTCGCCCCCCATGTGCTTGAGGTGAGGTATAGCAGCGATGTGAACCTCGTGTGTTGGCGCTGATGGAAAATTGACCCACCCTGCCGATTGAAATTTGACCCAGGGCGGATTGCTGATTTTGTTACCAGCAACTGTGGATAAGTCTACCAGCGCAGCTGCTGTTGCCCCCACTCCTTCGCTAGCCCAGTTCAGTTGTTTAAGACCTGCCACACGCAGCCATGTAGCAGGCCGTCGTCGCCATGAAATCAGAACGGCTCATCGTCCTCCGGTTCCTGGCCGCCCTTACGCTTTCGCTCCCGTGATTTGATCTTGGCCTGGGCCGCCAAGCTACTGTGTTGCAGGCGATAGGACTCGTTACCGGTTTCGACGATGTGGCAGTGGTGGGTCAGCCGATCCAGCAGGGCGGTGGTCATCTTGGCGTCGCCGAACACGCTCGACCATTCGGCGAAGCTCAGGTTGGTGGTGATCACCACGCTGGTGTGTTCGTACAGCTTGGATAGCAGGTGAAACAGCAACGCACCGCCGGCCTGGCTGAAGGGCAGATAACCCAGTTCGTCGAGGATGACCAGATCCATGCGCAGCAGAGCTTGGGCGATCCGCCCGGCTTTGCCGTCGTGCTTTTCGCGCTCCAGCAGATTGACCAGATCGACCGTGGAGTAGAAGCGCACGCGCTTGCCGTGCCGGGTGATGCCGGACACGGCCAGCGCAGTGGCCAGGTGGGTTTTACCGGTGCCAGGCCCACCGATCAGCACCACGTTCTGCGCGGTGTCGGTAAAGGCCAGACTGGCCAGTTCGCTGATCAAACGAGCGTCTGCGCTGGAGGCGCTGAAGTCGAAGCCGGCCAGGTCGCGGTGCATCGGCAGCTTGGCCATGTTCATCTGGTGGCTCACCGAGCGCATGGCGCGATCTGTGTGCTCTTGTTCCAGCAGGTGTTCGAGCAGCCACTTGGACGAGGCTGTGTTCGACTCACCCTGCGCAGTCAACTCCGCCCAGGCCGTGGCCATGCCGTGCAGGCGCAGCTCCTTGAGTTCCGCCATCAAATCACGCATGACCGATCTCCTCGGTCTGGCCACGCAGGCGGTCGTAGCGCGCCGTGTTAGCGACGGGGGCTTCCTTGAGCGACAAGTGGGTTTCGACGCTGGGTGGTGGTTCGGTCGCGGCCAGGCGCGCCACGACATTGAGGATGTGTTCGGCGCTCAGGCTGCCGCTTTCCAGTACCAGCTCAACAGCCACCAGCACCGCATCGAGCCCGGCGACCGGTACGGCAGCCAGAACTTGCGCCATGATCCGGTCACCGCCGGCATGACGCCCCAGACCGTGCTTAAGCTGACGCAGCGGCGCCGGCAGATCAGCAAAGGGCGCGCCGTTGCGCAGCGCACCGGGCTTGCGTTCGATCAGCGGGAGGTAGTGCTGCCAGTCATAGCTGACCTGGTCGCGATCCAGCAAGCGGACATGGCTGGCGATCAGCGCGTCGTCAGCCACCACCTCGATTCGCGTCGGATACAAACGGCTGCTGACCCACTTACCCGCATACTCACACGGCACCGAGTAGCGGTTGCGCCCGACGCTGACCAGGCAGGTGCTGGAGACCCGCGCAGGCCGCTCGACGTAACCGTCGAATGGCGCTGGCACAGGCATCAGTTCAGCGCGCTCCAACTCCAGCACTTCGGCCACACTCAGCCCGCTGTATTGAGGGTGCGTCAGCTCGTTCCAAAGCGCGCGGCAGCGCTGGCCCAGCCAGGCATTGAGTTCCTCGAAGGAGTGAAACTGGCAGTCCTGGGCGTCTAGCCAGATACGCCTGCGGCTGTCTTGCACGTTCTTTTCAACGATGCCCTTTTCCCAACCAGCGGCGACGTTGCAGAAGTCCGGATCGAACAGGTAATGCGCGCACATCACCGCAAAGCGCGCATTCACCGCCCGGCCTTTGCCCTTATTGACCTTGTCGACGGCGGTCTTCATGTTGTCGTAGATGCCCCGGCGCGGCACGCCGCCCAAGGAGCCGAACGAGCGTGTATGGGCGTCAAATAACATCTCATGGCCCTGGCTCGGATACGCCACAAGCCAGAACGCACGGCTGGCACACAGCTTCAGATGTGCCACCTGCATACGCCGGTAAATGCCGCCGACCAGCAAGCCTTCCTCGCTCCAGTCAAACTGAAACGCCTCGCCAAGAGCAAAGGTCAGCGGCACAAAGGCCTGCGACGCCTTGCCCTGTCCCCCTCGCCAGGCACGGATAAACGCGGTGAGCTGGCTGTAGCCACCGTCATAACCTTCGGCTTTGATTTGCGCCAACAGCGCCTTGGCACTGCGCCGCTGTTGCTTGGGCCGCAGCGAATCGGCTTTTAGCGCCTGCTCCAGCGTGGCGTGAAAAGGGCTGAGTTTGTTGAAGATCGCGCGGCGTTGGTAGACCGGCGGCTTGGCCTCAGGTGCTCTGACCCACTTGCGAATCGTGTTGCGCGCCAACCCGGTGCGCTTGGCTATCTCATGCAGCGACAGCTTGTCGCGGAAATACATCCGGCGAATTTTGCCCATCATTTCCATACTGATCACCCTGTGTTCTCCTGCTCAAAAATTGAGCAGAAGCAGTTGAACACCTGGGTCAGTTTTCAGTCGGCAGAACAGCCTCTACTGGGTCAGTTTTCGGTCAGCGGCAACAAGCCAAGCCCCGAATTGAGCGAAGAGCTCGCCGAATTCACCGCTACTGAAACCCTGGACGTTAATCGCTAACCGCTTCTGGAATGTGCTCTGCCACGCACACTCTTCGCACTTGCGGCCACGCCCGGCCGGTGTGGGGGCGCCGCAGGACTCACAAGGACGGTCGGGATTGGAAGCGCAAGTCTCGCAGCGTGCGACACCATCAGCAGCAGTGACGAGTACCCTGTAGTGCCGGCAGGTCGGGCAGGTTGCCATCTCGGGACCACTGCAGCCTGGGCACCGCCGCAACCCAGTCACCTTACTTCGAGCAAGCCGCTGAGAGAGCTTTCCGCAGACTTCACAGGACTCGGCGGTTCGGAAATAGTATCTGCAAGGCTTACATACGGGACCGTATTCAGTGCGTAGTGCCGTTTCAAACTCGGTTTTACCGCATCTTACGCAAGGCCCAGCCCGCTCACAGGCAGCGCAACGGGCAGCCAGGTCAAATACCGGCAGGCGAGCAAAATTGCCGCAGGCGGCACACATACGTCGCTTAAATAGCCGTGGGTAACACGTATCGCAATACCGTTTGCCCGCATGCACCTTCTTGGCTTTAGCCATCTCCCGATCGCATCCAGCGCATCCTGCATGGGTGGATGTATCTTCAGATGCCATTTCTATGCGTCCTTCTCTGCAAACGGTGCCACCTACGCCACACCTCTTGAGGCGAGTGCGTGCGTTTGAGGCCCATATGACCTGGCTTGTGCGGCGTATTGGTGAGCACCGAAAGCATCTGGTGAAGGATGTCGGGCACACTTACTGCGGGCAACGGAAATGAAGTAACAGGCAGCTTAGCCTCGGCTGCACTCTCCACGAATCGTTCCGGCCCAGCCTGCATTATCACCCAAGCTTGCCCCAACAGCCCAGCGCGCTCGGAAGGCGTCCCGTACTCAAACGGTAACCCAAGCGATGAAGCCTGCAGCTGCGACAAATCCACGCCCATTGCCTCGCAAAAAAGATGCGATCCGGCTGAAGGATGTCGCGTTACCTGTTCAAGGAAACTGACCATGACGCGAGCGATACACATCCATTCCGAAAAACCCAACGGAACCCGCCCATAAAACGGCATCGACTGGCTCGCTGAATCGGCGAAGGTTTGAAACGTAAGCGCGGCCTCAACCGGTGGAGTCAATGCAGCTTTTCCTAAGGGCTGGCCGCATTGGTGACACTCGGAAAGTGGGCGATCGACACACAGCCGCGCAGGCTGAAGCGCCGAACTGCATACGACGCAACGATCAATCAGAAGCATGTTGTGCCATGGGCAGGCCGTATGCCAGGCCAAGCGGTGTTGTAGCAGAAAGTGGGGAACACCACTCTTGATGCAGTCAGGGCAACACATGAGCCCCCCTGCATGTGATCGGCTCCGGCAACCCAGCGGCAATATCCAAGGCAAGTACATTGAGCGTTGGAGAACAGGCCTGGGATGCAATCGTTGCATAACCGGCCATAGCGTACTGGCTAAAAGCTGATGTGAGCTTAGGCCGGACATACCGGACAACCTATCCAAGTTAGCCCAAGGATGCGCTCGATCAGGGTCGACGCTCCATGCATGGCTACCTGGCCAAACTGCACCAGTCAGCGAACTGGGCAAGCAGCCATGAGCATGTGCTGTTCTCACTAACCAGGAGGAAAACAGCTCATCGGGCAAAATGGGCGGGGTAAGCGGCCACCGCGGGTTTACACAACGCGCTCCCGGATGCCACGTGTAGGACGTTTCCACGACTTACTCTCAATGAGCTGTCGATCGATGCATTCCTTCCCAGAGTTAATAGCTTCCGTGGCACATTCGAGCAGCAAGCCGTGTAAATCCCCCGTATTGCCACCCGAAATGGAATGGATCAGCTGGGCAAGCTCCGGCTTGTAGAGTTCAGAGGCCTTCTTCAACGGCAACACGGCCTCGAATGCCTTAAGCAAGCGTTGGAAATCCGCATTCAGCTTCCAGGTTTCCAACTTGATGACGTCAAAACGACTGGCATGCTGCGGATCTAGGTGCAGGATCTGCACTGCATTTGGAGTGCCCACGCCAACGATCGGGATCATCAGTGTGTTACACAACATCTTGAGGGCGTTCATGACTTCCCGCTGTTTTGTGGCGGAGCCTGTGAGCATCGAGTGAACCTCATCGATGATCAACATACGCACTTTTAGCTCTCGCAGCGCGTGAATGACCTGGAACCTCAGCGTGACCTTGGAATCGGTGGTCTTGTAAGGCATCCACATGCGATCAAGAATCGCAATGTAGAGATCTTTCTCTTCAGCAGATGGCGGCGCCTCGGCCAAGATTATCGGCCGCACAGGCTCGGAGTTCTCGTCAACGTAGCCCTCACCATGCGTCTTCTCAAAATGCCGAACGATGGTGGTCTTACCGTTGTTTGGGTCACCGACAATGAGCATGTTAGGCATTCGAGGTCGCTTGGGAGCATCAAGTAGGCACTCAAGGCTATCTAGAATGTGATGAGCAGCCTTGTAGCCAATCCAACGAGGCTCGCCCATGAAGCGAATACGCTCTCGGGCGGAAAGCTGCAGCACAGGCCTGAAGTCGGCGTGGAGGTGTGCGTACTCAGTCATTGGATATCACCAATCAGGTCAACATCATCAAGCAGCAACCCTTCGTCAGAAGGAATTGGATGTAGTGGTTCTACAAGGGTTTTGACAGGCTGCGCTGGGGTGACGTTTTTGCTGTGCACCTTGTGCTTCTGAGCATCACGACGCGCCTTTTTGGTACTTGCCGAGGCCTCACTAACGATCTGACGGCGTTCCTGGATCAGCCTGCCAATCAATGCCTCATCAATATGCTGCCGGCCTTCATCAACCGCCTGCTTCTTCGCTGCACGGAACTCCCATAGAGTCGCTGCTGGGAAGGCCTGGTTGGCCACAGGTACCCTGAAGTATTGCTTGAGTACTGGGTCATAGAACCAGATCACGCTGATATCACGCGGGTCTCTTCTGAAGACAAACTTGCGGGCTTGGCCGGTTGCAGGATCTGTAGTCCCGATCCAATGTCGTAAGGCTTCCGAGTAGTAGTAGACATCAAGCTGCACACCATAATGCTGGACGGTGCGGCGATAAGAAGGCATGAAGTCCAATTGGACAGTCAGCGGATCTGCAGGCCGCGGAGGAATACTCACCAAGGCATCGGCTTCACGGCTGCCGAAGAAACCGATGTGCCATTTGCGCGCGGGGCTCATGTAGATCGCTGAGTGGTTGCGGTTGTGATAGAGGATGATCGATTTCACCAACCATTCCTCGAACTCACCCATCGTGAGCGCGGCGTGCTTGTCCGAGTTGTAACCGTCTCGATCAGGCACACTGCTGTACGTAGTACCTGGTAGCTCATGCAGCTCGCTCATGAAGGTACCGAGAAGACGCTCGATATGACCGCCGTATTTGGGACGCTTCACCGGCCGGAACTGGTTCTCAATGTTGTAGTTCGCACACGATCGACGGAAATTCTCAGCCTGGAAGTCAGGACCGTTATCGGTGTGCACCACACGAGGGAAGCCCCACACAGGCCACTCACCTCGAACATTGTGTAGGTTCAGCCAGGCTTCCTTCGGCAAAATTGAGTGCGCCAAGCACATGCCTACGGAGATTTCTGAAGGGTCTTCCAATGCCAAGTAATAGCCAGTAATCATCCGAGAGTGCACGTCGATCGCCAGGCTCAGCCACAACCGACCAATTGGCTTGCGATGTCGGTCATCCACGATGATCAAGTCGATGGGCGTATGGTCGATCTGGATTACAGCCAACGGGTAGTCAGCACCTGGGAATTTCCCTACTGAAGGTGTATGCCGATTCCGAGCCTTGTCCGCGTAACCACGCCTGCGCAGAACGATCTTTTCAGGAATGCGCTTGATACGGGCTCTGATCGCAGAAGCACTGGGAGGTTTGATTCCAAGAGCTTTTGCCTGCGACTCGATTTCTGCAATGGTCGACTGGACCGTTCTACGCTGAATGGTCAGGTAGTGCTGATCAATCACGTCATCGATGAGCTTATCCGCCTGGGCGCTTAACCGACTATTACCCGATTGCCATCCACGCTTGCGAGGCACCAGCGCCAGGACCTCGTGCCAGCTTTGGTAGCGTTCAAGCCAGCGATAAAGCGTGGCGGTATCCACACCAACTTCCTTGGCACGCTCTTCTACGCTGCTTCTTGGCAGGACTGAGTCACGTAACAATGGTTTGATCGCTGAAAAGCGCTGCTGAGCCACTGCCCACTCATCCGAGCTGATCGTCGAAACGTCATAGTTAACGTACAACCCATCAACCCGCTCTTGCTCAACTGGTAGCAGCTCTGCGATCCGAAGCGACACGCTTCGGCCGGTCTCCACTTCGACGCCGACGACATTCTGAAAGTCGAGCAACTGGACGATCCGGAAGATCTGCTTGTCGCATCGGACCATCTCGCCCACTTCAACACGCACACGCTCCCTGGACGGTTCGTAAGGAACAAAGTGCTCGTCCGTGTCGATCTCATAAATGTTCATCGCGTGGCCACCCAAAGCTCAAGGTATTCATTCAAAGGCTCGGTGATATCGCATTCCACCCGCCCAGTTGCGATCAGGTGCCACAACAGAGCTACCCCGCGATCACGATATAGGCCCTTGAAATGGCGTGCCAGTAAGTAGTGGACAGGAGCAAACTCCATCTCCTGAAGCGTTTTCAAGACCATCTCGATGTCTACCTGATCGAAATCCAACCGCTCGAATCGCTCTAGGAAGGTGATGTTCTCGAGCGGTAATCCACGGATGCGCGATTCGTCGTAAATACTGAAGGTCCATCCTTCCTGCCTCGCGTAACGACGCGCTGCCTTCCATTTTCCGAGCCAAGCGCGCCAATTCTTACGCCACTCGTAGGCGGGCTTTACCTCGACCAGCATCGGCTTGATGTAGTCCATGTATTCAACGTCGGCGGGCTGGCGATAGTGCACCAGAAAGTCTGGGGTATAGGTCTGGGCTCGCCCAAGGGAGTCAACGAAGTCAACGCGAACAGGCTGAGCAATCACAGACTCAACTCGATGGGAGAACCTCATCCGCTTCAGAAAATCGCGCTCGAGCAATGACTCGAATGGGACACCTCCTACGCCGCGGAAGGGCAAAAACCCTGAAACGCTGCGACGTGTCGGTTTGATGGGACGGACCTGCTGAGGTTTGTCGCAGCTATTTCGAGTCATTTTCAATCCTGTCGCATCCAATTCGAAAATTATTCGCAGCTATTTGTGCAAGCAGAAACGGTACCTCGCGCCCTCTAGAGTAATGGTTTCGCAGCTATTTCGAAAGCCGACAGCAGTAGCCGACCGCAACCAGGTGAAATCACGCTCGCCCATCACGGCGTGTTGTTTCTCGACGAACTTCCGGAGTTTGAGCGGCGCGTACTGGAAGTGCTTCGCGAGCCACTGGAGTCAGGTGAAATCGTGATTGCCCGTGCCCGCGACAAAGTGCGTTTCCCCGCGCGCTTCCAGCTGGTGGCGGCGATGAACCCCTGCCCTTGCGGCTACCTGGGCGACCCCACTGGCCGCTGCCGCTGCAGCACCGAGCAGATCGCGCGCTATCGCAACAAGCTGTCCGGGCCACTGCTGGACCGCATCGACCTGCACCTGACCGTGGCTCGCGAGAGCACTACATTGAACAACCAGCCTTGTGGTGAAACCAGTGCCGATGTCGCCGCCAGGGTGGCTGAAGCGCGGGAGCTGCAGCACAGGCGACAAGGCTGTGCGAATGCATTTCTCGACCTTGAAGGTTTAAGGCATCACTGTGGGTTGGTAGCGGCGGACCAAGTCTGGCTGGAAGGGGCCTGCGAGCGGCTGACCTTGTCGCTACGGGCGGCGCACCGGTTGTTGAAGGTGGCGCGGACACTGGCGGACCTGGAGGGATGCGAGACGATTGGCCGGGCGCACCTGGCCGAGGCCCTGCAGTACCGACCGGGGAGCAGTTAGATTGCCAGGGTTGTGATGCCCCCCTGCAGGAGCGGGTTCACCCGCGAAGAGGCCGGCACAGCCATACCTCACTGACCGCCAGCCAAAGCCTCTTCAACCACCTTCAGCAGCACCTCTTCAGAAAACGGCTTGCCCAGGCAGGCCAGTGCCCCAAGGCCCATCGCTGCCCGTACCGAGCCATCGTCCCAATGTGCCGACATACAGATCACCGGCAAGCGCCACCCCCGCTGTGCCAGCTCACGCTGTACCTCCAGCCCGCTCATCCCCGGCATTTTCAGGTCCAGCAACACACAGCCCGCCTCGCCCGCCAGTGGCGAAGCCAGGAATGCGTGCCCGGCGGAAAACGACAAGGTCTCGAACCCCGCCGAGCGCAGCAGGTTGGCCAGGCTTTTGCGCACCGAGGCATCGTCGTCGACGATGCACACCCCTCTGCTCATGCGCCGCCCAGGCTCGCAGACCGCGCTCCGAGGAGGTTGTGCATGGCCGCAAGCTCCAGCAGCGAGCGGGACTGCATCTTGTTCATGATGTTCTTCTTGTGCACCTTGGTCGTCACCTCGCTGGTGCCGATCTGCCTGGCGATCTGCTTGTGCGACAAGCCGCCTACCACCAGCGAGAAGACCTGGCGCTCACGCTGAGTCAGGCGCTGGTACTTTTCCTCGACCTGCCGCGCCTGCAGCCACTTGTGGCCTTCGGCCACGGCCCGGGCGCGCACTGTCTGCAACAGGGTCAGCAACTGGTCTTCATCGAACGGCTTGGTCAGAAATTCCACCGCCCCGGCGCGCATGGCCTGGACGGTCATCGGGATGGTGCCGAAACCAGTCATGAACACGATCGGCCAGGGCAGCGCCAGCCGGCACAGCGCATCCTGTACCTCCAGGCCACTTGTGCCAGGCAAGTGCATGTCCAGCAGCAGGCAGGCACAGGGGGTTTCCAGGCGGGCCTCGAACAGCGCCTCGGCACTGGCAAACAAGTGGTGCGGGATGTCCTGCGAGCGCAACAGCCGGCCCAACGCGGTGCGCACCGACGAGTCGTCATCCACCACCAACACCGGCACATTCACGCGCTCATCGAGCGGCTCGACAGTCTCGGCCAGGCTGCGCAGCAACGACCTGCCCAATGCCTCACCAGGCTCCTCGAGGCTGATCTGCGCGGCCAGGCGATAGCCCCGGCGCGGAACGGTCTGGATCAGGCCACGGTCGCCAAAGGCCTTGCGCAGCAAGGACACCTGAACCTGCAAGTTATTGTCCTCGACCACCGTGCCGGACCACACCTGGCTGAACAACTCGTCCTTGCCGACCACGCGGCCCTTGGCCCTGATCAGCGTGGCCAGCACGTCGAAAGCACGCCCACCCAACAGGATCGGCTTGCCGTCGACAAAGACTTCGCGCCGCTCCAGCGACACCTGGGCATTGCCTATTCGGATCATGGCTTCCTCGCGCGGGCACGGGCGTTTTCGCTGCCCTGGGCAGCCTAGGCCAGCGTTGGCGTTCAGACAATTATCCCGAGGGATAGGTTGGCCCAAGGACTATACAAAAGCCCGCCTGCCCCAAGGGGACGATAACGGACAACAGCGTGCCCGTTCCTGCCAAGCAGGCTGTAACCCGCATCCATGCTGGGCCCGCTGCGTATACTCGCGCCTCAGGATGTCGCTAGCGGGGGTGCTTTATGCTCGATGAACGCCTTGCCCACAGGCCCATCGATTACGACCAGTCAATCGACGAGGGCTGGCTGAAGCGGTGCGAGGTCAGCGCGCTGGGCCAGGAAGGTGAACTCAGCTATTTCCGCCTGCGCGACCCAGCCACAAATCAGGCCTGGATCGCCGTGCGCGCGCCGCTCGAGGCCCCTTCCGCCTGTCAGCGCCTGGAACGTGACTACCGCCTGCAACTGGACCCGCAGTGGGCGGTGATCCCCTCGGCGTTCGTGCGCTCGGCCGAAGGCCCGTTGCTGGTGTACCCGGCCGGGCGCTCAGTCGCCGACCTGATCGCTGAAGGCCCTGCTGCACTGGAGCCGTTTCTCGACATCGCGGTGAACGCTGCCCATGCGTTGGCGCAAGCGCACGAACGCAATGTGCTGCACGGTACATTGCAGCCTGAACATGTGTACCTGCGCGCCCACCAGCGGGTGCGCCTGGGCTTCTTTCGTGCCGACCCAGCAGAGCGGATCAGCGAACAGGGCACCCCGCTCGGCAACTGGGCCTACCTGGCGCCGGAGCAGGTTTGCCCGCACGGTAGCAGCAGCGACCGACGCAGTGACATCTATGCCCTGGGGGCAATCCTCTACCAGTTACTGGTAGGCGAACTGCCGCTGGCCGGGCGCGACACCCTGCACTGGCGACAGCTGCATGCTGGTGTGCAGCCGCGGGCGGCCAGCGAAGCGGACAGCAAGGTGCCGCACTCCCTCAGCCTGGTCCTGGCAAAGGCCTTGGCCAAAGAGCCGGACGCCCGCTACCAGAGCGCGCGCGCCTTTGCAGTGGACTTGGCTCACTGCCAGCGGCAGTGGGCCGCCCACAAAACCATGGCACCCTTCACCCCAGGCTGCGCCGACCCGGTAGCGCCCGGCCACGCGCGCCTGTTTGGCCGCGGCGCCGAGCAAAAGGCTATCACCCTGCTGCTCAAGGCCTTGAATCGCGATAGCAAACCACAAGCCCTGGTCATCAACGGCGCTGCTGGCATGGGCAAGTCGAGCCTGGTCGAAGCCGCTCTCAAGGCCAACGCCGAAGGTTACTGGGCCGTCGGCAAATGCAACAGCCACACCCAAGCAGTGCCCTACACGCCCTGGATCGAAATACTCAGTGCCCTGACTACCCAGTTGCTGGCCAAGAATAGTCAGGACCTCGTCACCCTGCGCCGCGAAATCCAGCGCCGCATCAAAAGTCATGGTCGTCTGCTCGGCAAACTGGCCCCGGACCTGCAACTGATTCTCGGCCCCCTGCCCCAATTACCCGCCAAGCCCACGCGCCTTGCGTTGCAGAAGGAACTGCACGCGATCATTGAATTCCTGCAGGTTTTCAGCCGGCCTGGCCAACCGCTGGTGCTGTTCTTCGACGACCTGCAATGGGCCGACGACGCCACCCGGCAACTGTTGGCCCAACTGCTGGCTGAAGCGCCGGCCAACCTGCTGCTGATTTTCACCCGGTGCAACGATACGCCCACCACCAGCGCACCGCTGGCCATACCCGCAGCGGTGCGCAGCACCACGCTGAACCTGCGGCCGCTGGCCGGTGGGGCGGTGGCCGAGCTGATTGGCGAGCGCTTCCATGTTGCCCCCGAGGCCGCATTTCAACTGGCCGAACGGGTGCATGGCAAGACGGCGGGCAACCCGTTTTTCATCAACCAGATCCTCAGGGCCATGGTCGAAGACCAGCTGTTCATCTTCGACACCCAGGCCATGCGCTGGTCTTGGTGCCTGCAGGCCGTGGCCCGGCACTGCTACTCCGACAATGTCGCCGACCTGATGGTCCACCGTCTGGAGCGCCTGCCGGCACCGCAACGCGACCTGTTGCGGGTCGTCAGCGCGGCGGGCAGCCACTGCGATGAACACCTGCTTCGGCAAGTGCTCGCCCAACCGCCAGGCGAACCCTTGAAAGCCTTGATTGGCGCTGGCTTCCTGCAACCGGGCCAGAACGGCTTGGGCTTCACTCATGACCGGGTGATGGAGGCCGCTTATGCACTCACGCCCGTGCACCAGCGCGCCTCGCTGCATGCACGTATCGCCCTGGCCATGCGCCAGGCTTGGCCAGGGCGAACGCACGAGGTGTTGTTCGAGCTCGCCAGCCAGCTACAACGCGCCAGCCCCTGCGGGTTTGCAGCGGATGACTGCGAAGCGTTCCTGCAGCTTTTACGCGAAGCCGCATCATGCGCACGCGACGCGGGCACCTTCGAGCAGGCCGCTGGTTACCTGCACACCGCCGAGCAGTTGCTGCAGCACAGCGCCACGCTGGAAAGCCGCGCCACGCATGGCTTTGCCATCGCCTGCATGGCGACGGAGTGCGACATGCAACTGTCACGCACGATCGCGGCCGAGGCCCGCCTCACTGAATGCCGCCAGCGTGCTCGCTCGGTGTTGGACCAGGCACGGGCGTGCCGGCTGCAGGCGCTGCTGTACACCTTGCGCGGTGACTATCAGGCGGCCATCGACAGCGCCCTGGCCGGCCTGGACTTACTGGGTATCAGCCCGGTGCGGGGCCTCGACTGGCAGCAGGTCGAGGCCAGTCATGCCCATGTGCAGGCGTTGATCGAACAGAAGGACCGGCATTGCCTGGAGTCACTGCCGCGCACCGACTCGGAGGAAGTGACGGTTGCCATCAGCCTGCTGGCCACTCTGTCATCATCCTTCTTCGTGAAGGACGACATCAGCTTCCTGCACCTGGCCAAGCTCATGGAGTTGTCGCTACTGCACGGCGTTGCCCCTGGCAGCACCTACGGCATGGCCTGGTACGGCGTGATGATTGCCGAGCGTTTTGGCGCTTACCATGATGGCCATGCCTGTTGCCTGGCCGCGCTCAAGCTGATCGAACGGCACGGTTTCGACGCTGATCTGACCAGCGCGCTGCTGGCCCTGGATCAGGTCAGCGCCTGGACCTCGCCCATGGAATTCGCCCGACGTACCGCGCTGGACGCGGTCGACTCGGCGCGCCTGAGCGGTGACCTGGCGATGAGCTGCTATGCCTGCAACCACCTGGTTTCAGATTCGCTGTTCATGGGCCGCTACCTGCCGGACGTGGTCGAGGAGGTGGCGCAAGGCCTGGCCACTGTACGTCGCCACGGCTACGGCGATATCGAGCAGATCCTGCTGGCACAGCAAGCGTTCGTCGCCAACCTGAGCGGCACGCCCTGCCCCGCCCCGGCCACCGCCTCGAAGTCGCCCACCACGCGGTTCTTCCAACACCTGTTCGCCGCCATGTGCGCCTTCTACATGGGCAATATCCCAAAGACCATGCGCGACCTGGCATTGGCCGGCGACAACACCTGGGCCGCACCGGCGCACATCAACCTGGCCGACTATCACCTGTTCCGCGGCCTGGCCCTGGGCAGCCCCGAGGCCCACGGCAGCCTTGCCGACAAGCTGCGCGAGCTGCAGGCCCTGCGCGAGCGATTCAGCCGCTGGGCCGGCTTCAACCCGGCCACCTTCCGCAGCAAGCAGTTGCTAATCGAGGGCGTGATCGCCAAGCTCGAAGGCGACGGCCTGGCCGCGATCCGCTGCTTCGACCAGGCGCAAATCGCCGCCACCGCTGCCGGCTTCATCCACGAGCAGGCGCTGGCCCATGAACAGCTGGCCGAGGTGTGCATCCCCAGCGGCCTGATCTCGGGCGCCAACCTGCACCTGCGCATTGCCCGCGACTGCTTCCACATCTGGGGCGCGACCGGCAAGGTGCACCAGTTGGAGACGTTGCATCCGTTTTTGCGTACCCAGCCGATTCAGGAGACCTATCGCGCCACCCACCAGGCCAGGCTGGACCTCGAAGCCGGCATCGAAGCCGCGCGGGCGCTGTCCGAAGAAGTGCTGCTCGAAGGCCTGATCGAAACCCTGATGGGCCACCTGACCCAGCACTCCGGTGCCGACCATGGCGCGCTGCTGATTGTAAGCGGCGCCGAATTCCAGATGGCCGCCCTGGCTTACATCGACGATGCCGGGCTGCACGTGAGCATGGACAACTGCCAGAAGTTCATGACCCAGGCACCGTTGTCGGTCATCAACACCACCATGCGCACCCGCAAACCGCTGGTGCTCAACGATGCCCTCAGTGAGTGCCCGGAGGCCTTCCGCCAACAGCTGCAGGCGCGCAACGCCCGCTCGGTGCTGTGCCTGCCGCTGGTGATCCAGGGCGTGCTGATCGGCCTGGTGTACCTGGAAAACCGCCTCGTGCCCAACCTGTTCGGCAGTCAGCGCCTGGCCATGCTGGAAATCCTCGCCTCGCAGGCAGCGGTGTCGCTACAAACGGCCAAGTTCTACACGCGCCTGGCCGAGGAAAACCAGATCCGCACCCAGATGGAGGCCGAGTTGCGCCGCTCGCGTGCGGAACTGGCGCGCAGTGCGCACTTGCAGGCGATGAATGAGCTGTCAGCGTCCATCGCCCACGAGATCAGCCAGCCGCTCCTGGGCATCGCCTCCAATGCCGCGGCCAGCCTGCGCTGGCTCAAACGCGCCAAACCCGACCTGGAAGAAGCGATTGCCGGCCTGGAAGACATCCGCAACGACAGCGAACGGGCCGGCAACATCGTGCGGGCGCTGCGGTCCCTGGCCAAGCAGTCACCGATGCAACTCAAGGCGGTGAAGCTGGACGAATTGATCCGCGAGGTGGTGCGCCTGACCTCGGCCGACGCCGCCAAGGGCAAGGTGGATGTGCAGACACGGCTGAAGGCCGGGGTGTGCGTGACAGCCGACCCGGTGCAGTTGCAGCAGCTGGTGTTCAACCTGATTACCAATGCCCTGGAAGCGTTGGCGGGGTATCGCTGTGACGGGGTGCTGAAGATTACGTCGGCGGTAGTCGAGGACGA
This sequence comes from Pseudomonas alloputida, assembly GCF_021283545.2. Classification (NCBI taxonomy): domain Bacteria; kingdom Pseudomonadati; phylum Pseudomonadota; class Gammaproteobacteria; order Pseudomonadales; family Pseudomonadaceae; genus Pseudomonas; species Pseudomonas alloputida. The sequence goes on from NZ_CP128540.1 coordinate 6,184,299, forward strand.
GGTGGAGATCTGCGTGGACGACAACGGGCCGGGGATCGCGGCGGACGAGCGTGAGCGCGTATTCGATGCGTTTCATACCACCAAGACCGGTGGCATGGGGATGGGCTTGGCGATCTGTAGTTCGGTGGCTCAGGCCCACGGCGGGCAGCTGCAGGCGCTGGTGTCGCAGTTGGGTGGATGCCGGATTCGTGTCAGTCTGCCTTTGAATCACGCATAGCCTGTGCCGGCCTCTTCGCGGGTAAACCCGCTCCTACGGTCGGCTGTAGGGGCGGGTTTACCCGCGAAGAGGCCAGTACAGGTTTACATCAGCGCGAGGCCAGCGCTGCGTAGCTGTTCATCAGGTTGCGGTAGTTGGGGATACGCTGCGACAGCAGGTTACCCAGCCCTTCGATGTCGTTGCGCCAGTCGCGGTGCAGTTCGCAGGCCACCGAGAACCAGTTCATCATCTGCGCACCCGCCTGGGTCATGCGTACCCAAGCCGCTTGCTGCACGGTTTCGTTGAAGGTGCCCGAGGCATCGGTCACCACGAACACTTCAAAACCTTCCGCCAGCGCCGACAGGGTCGGGAAGGCCACGCACACATCGGTCACCACACCGGCGATGATCAGTTGCTTGCGGCCCGTGGCCTTGATTGCCTTGACGAAGTCTTCGTTGTCCCAGGCGTTGATCTGGCCGGGACGGGCAATGTACGGCGCATCCGGGAACATCTCTTTCAGCTCGGGCACCAGCGGGCCATTCGGGCCTTGCTCGAAGCTGGTGGTGAGGATGGTCGGCAGGCCAAAGAACTTGGCCAGGTCGCCCAAGGCCAGCACGTTGTTCTTGAATTCGTTGGGCGAAAAATCCTGCACCAGCGAGATCAGACCGGTCTGGTGGTCGACCAGCAGCACCACGGCGTCGTCTTTGTTCAGGCGCTTGTAATCGGGTTGGCTCATGGGGTGACTCCTTGGGTTGGGATAACGGGCCGGCACTGTCCGCAGGGGTTATACCGGTGGATAGCATTGGCTTAAGAAAGTGTCTGCGCCTGCCGCCAGGCCTTGGGTGGCTGGCCGACCAGGCGGCTGAAAGCACGGGTGAAATGGGCCTGGTCACAAAAGCCGCATTCCAGGCTCACGTGGGTGATAGGCGCCTCGGTTGCAAGCAAGCGCTTGGCCTTTTCCATGCGCGCCAGCAGGCGCCAGGCCTGCGGCGAAAGGCCGGTGTTGACTTTGAACGCGCGGGAAAAATGGCTGCGGGTAAGGTTGCATACCGCGGCGATCTCGATGATCGACAACGGGCTATGCAACATCAGCTCCTTGGCCCGGCGCAGCCGCGCGGGCGTGAGTGCGCCGGGGGTTTGCAGCGGCGCTTCGGGCGTCCCAGGGTACATGGCGACTCTCCTGTTCAATGCAGAAAGTCTCGCCCCCGGCACATGACGAAGTCCTGAGCCAAACCTGAATTGTTGTTAATTGTGCGCTGCTGGCCCTGGGCGTTTTGCCGATACCTTAAGATGCGTTTCGTATTCAGCTTCTGGCCGCTACCCGCGGTCGGCATTCAAGGCGAAAGAGGTATGCAGGAAAAACCCGCCCACCGCACCGTGGCCATGGTGCTGTTCAACGATGTGTTACTGCTGGATGTCACCGGTCCCATGGATGCATTCGCCATCGCCAACCGGTTCTTGCCTGCAGCACGGCAATATCGGCTGCTGACCTTGGCCGAGGGGCAAGCAGTGGTACGCGGCTCATGCGGCCTGAAGGTAGTGGCCGACCGGCGCCTGGAAGACTTGCCGGAGGCCGTCGACCTGTTGCTGGTGCCGGGCGGCCCTGGGGCCTATGACATCGCCCTGCCAGGGATCGAGCGCTGGCTGCCCAAGGCCGTGCGCCAGGCAAAGCGCTTCGGTGCCATCTGCACCGGGGTGTTCCTGCTGGGGCGGGCCGGGTTACTGAATGGCTATCGCTGCACCACCCACTGGAACTACGTGGAGCGCCTGGCACAGGCGTTTCCCGAAGCCAAGGTGGAGACCGAGCAGATTTACGTGATGGACCGCTGCCTGATCACCTCGGGCGGTATCACTGCAGGGATCGACCTGGCACTGGCGGTGGTCGCCGAGGACCATGGCAAGGCGCTGGCCCTGGAAGTAGCCAAGGTACTGCTGGTAGCCCGCCACCGTCAGGGTGGGCAGACACCCTACGGGCCATTGCTGGCTGCGGTACCACGCGATGACTCGCCGATTGCCCGGGTGCAGGCCTATATCGTCGACCACATCGAGCAGGCGTTCACCGTGCAGAAAATGGCCGAACTGGTGGCCATGAGCGGGCGTAACTTTGCCCGGACGTTTCTGCGCGAGGTGGGCATTACGCCGCTGCAGTACCTGCAGAATGCGCGCATCGATCGTACGCGCAAGTTGCTCGAATGCGGTGACCTGCCGATGAAGGTGGTGGCGGCGCAGTGCGGGTTTGGCAGTGACCGACACATGCGCAAGGTATTCTTTGAGCGAATTGGCATGACGCCGGCGCAGTATCGGGCACAGTTTGGTGGCGGTGAACAGTCCGATTAGCGCTGCCTTCTTCGCGGGCGCGCCCGCTCCCACAGAGATAGCACAGGCCTTGAGCCCAGGTAAGCGCCGGCACCGATTGTCACTCTGGACAGGACAATTTTTCTTCCCGTCAGATGATTGTCTGACGCCACACTACCCCTCAGAATTGTCCGTCAAACTGTTCGAACGCTGCCCCGGCAGCTCATGGAGTACGAGCCAATGCCACACGAAGGCAGCCTTCTGCAAACCGCGGTGATCTTCCTGCTTGCCGCCGTCCTCGCCGTCCCCCTGGCCAAGCGCCTGCAACTCGGTGCCGTGCTCGGCTACCTGCTCGCCGGTGTGGTCATCGGCCCGCAAGCACTTGGCCTGATCCGCGACACAGAAAGCGTGGCGCACATTTCCGAACTGGGCGTGGTCTTGCTGCTGTTCATCATCGGCCTGGAACTGTCGCCCAAACGCTTGTGGCTGATGCGCAAGTCGGTGTTTGGTGTCGGCACTGCCCAAGTGGTGCTGACCGGCGCAGTCATCGGCGCCATCGCCCTGTTCGGCTTCAGCCAGACGCTACCAGCAGCCATCGTGCTCGGTCTGGGCCTGGCGCTTTCGTCCACCGCCCTTGGCCTGCAGAGCCTGGCCGAGAGCAAGCAGCTCAATGCACCGCACGGCCGTCTGGCATTCGCCATCCTGTTGTTCCAGGACATCGCCGCGATCCCGCTGATCGCCTTGGTACCGCTGCTGGCCGCCAGTGGCCCAGACACCAGCCAAGGCGACAGCCTGCAACACGGCCTGAAGGTATTCGCCAGCATCGCCGTGGTGATCATCGGCGGTCGCTACCTGTTGCGCCCGGTGTTCCGCACCGTGGCCCGCACGGGCCTGCCGGAAGTGTCTACTGCCACCGCACTGCTGGTAGTGATCGGCACCGCCTGGCTGATGGAAGAAGCGGGTATCTCCATGGCCCTTGGCGCTTTCCTCGCCGGCCTGCTGCTGGCCGACTCGGAATACCGTCACGAGCTGGAATCGCAGATCGAACCCTTCAAGGGCCTGCTGCTGGGGCTGTTCTTCATCAGCGTGGGCATGGGCGCCAACCTGCGCCTGCTGCTGGAAATGCCACTGGTGGTGCTGGGCCTGACCCTGTTGCTGGTGGCCGTGAAGCTGCTGTTGCTGATAGGCGTCGGCCGCTTGGTCGGCGGCCTGAACAGCGCCAGCGCCCTGCGCCTGGGCATGGTGCTGGCGGCCGGTGGCGAGTTCGCCTTCGTGGTGTTCAAGCTGGGCAAGGACCAAGGCCTGTTCGATACCCAGACCTACGACCTGCTGCTGATGACCATTACCCTGTCAATGGCCATCACCCCGCTGCTGATGCTGGGTTGCGCCCGCGCCCTCAAACGCCCGCAACCGGCGCGTGAAGTGCCCGAGCAGTACAAGCAGATCCAGACGGATACACCGCGGGTGGTGATCGTCGGCATGGGCCGCATGGGCCAGATCGTCGCGCGCATCCTGCGGGCACAGAAGATCCCGTTCATTGCCCTGGAAACCTCGGTGGACACCATCGAGATGACCCGCATGTTCGAACAGGTGCCGGTGTTCTACGGCGACCCGCTGCGCCCGGAGGTGTTGCACGCCGCCAAGGTGGGTGAAGCGGAGTATTTCATCATCACCATTGATGACCCTGAAGCCGCCATTCATACCGCCGCACGGGTGAAGCGTCTGTACCCTCACCTGAAGGTGCTGGCCCGGGCGCGTAACCGCCAGCATGTGCACAAATTGGCGGATGTGGGCGCCGAGCCGATTCGCGAGACGTTCTACTCCAGCCTGGAAATGACCCGCCGGGCACTGGTGGGGTTGGGCCTGAGCGATGAACAGGCGGCGGACCGCATTGCACGGTTTACCCAGCATGACGAAGAGGTGCTGGAGGCCCAGGGGCAAGTGCGTGATGACCGGGCCAAGGTGATGCAGACGGCCAAGGAGGCGCGGGTGGAGCTGGAGCGGTTGTTTGATTCGGATGCGGACTGAGGCCTTTTGGCGCGTGCCTTGAGGGTTGTAGTGCCTGTGAGATTGGGCGCCGCCCGCGCGGCGCTTCGCGGGTAAACCCGCTCCTACGTTTGTTTCGGGCCAGTTATTCCTGTGGGACGCGCACGCGAGCCCCCTGGCGCACGCCTCGATATCGCGTCGTACAAACAAGGCGGTCGCGCGCGCCTGGCACAGGAGGGATTGGCCAGAAACAAACGTAGGAGCGGGTTTACCCGCGAAGCGCCGCGCGGGCGGCGCTCGATCTCATGGGCGCCCAAAAACTATCGCCAGGCACCTGGAAGCCATCCTGCAATTTCCTGACGATCACCTCGCCGCCATGACGCGAACTCACAAAAACCATCACAAATCGTCTAATTCTCAGCTGGGTCCTACTTCCCCGCGAACCATTTCCTACGTTCACACCAATCCCAAGGAATTATCCTACACACCGTGTCGACGCCCGTCTGATTGTCCGGGGAAAGCCAGCTCTCTAGGCTGACCAGGTCGCTGTCGGTTCAGCGATCGGGTGTGGAAACCCGGATGTGATGAAGGGCTGCCGTTATGGCAGTTGTGCGCGTGAGGCCGTTTGGCCTACCGGCTTGCCTTCTCACCGGTTTTCCACCCCGCGCACAACTGCCGCCTTCTGCGTGGAAACGGGTGGTTGCAGTTCAATCCTGGAGAAGGAATTGCCATGAAAAGAATCGTCCCCGATCCACCCCTCCCCAACACCACACAACGCTCTTTCAGCCGCTGCGATGCCGGCCATCCCCCATTATTCACCGTGAACCCAGGCGTCTCGACCCACGATGCCCTGGTGCATGTCGCCCAATACCTGCGCGGTGCCTACGACTGTGGCTACAAAGCCTTGGAGCATCTGGATGACACAGGCAAGAGCCTGTTCTGGAGCAACCTGAACGCACTCGAAATGGCAGAAGGGTTGGTTGAGGCATTGCTGGATGGGATTGAGTCACAGCCCATGAACTGAGTCGCCTGTATCGGCCTCTTCGCGGGTGAACCCGCTCCCACAGAGTCCTCGTCGACACGGGTGTCAGTACCAACCACAGAAAAGGGCCACTGTTTCCAGTGGCCCATCAGATGCTCGATATTCATATGCACACCTCAAGCCGGGGTGTGGAGGTCTCACCCTACACTGATGATTCAGCCATCGATGGGGTTCCTGATCCAGTTACTGCCGCTGAATGACAACTGGCTTCGCGCTCGGGTGAAACGCTAACAATGCCGCCAATACAGGTCAACGACTGGAACAAAGCGCAACAAAAAAACCGGCTCCCTACAGAGAGAGCCGGCCTTTGTGCACGTTGCTGGTGGTTGATTACTTACCCGCAGTCAGCGCGTTATAGCTGGTCATCAGGTTGCGATAATCCGGAATGTGGTTGGAGCAAAGTGCAGCCAGCCCTTCGACATCGTTGCGCCAGTCGCGGTGCAGCTCGCAGGCCACGCCGAACCAGGTCATCAGTTGGGCACCCGCCTGGCTCATGCGGTCATGCGCGGCATCACGGGTCATTTCATTGAAGGTGCCGGAAGCATCGGTCACCACGAACACCTCAAATTCTTCCTCCAAGGCCGACAGCGCCGGGAACGCCACGCAAACCTCGGTCACAACACCTGCAATGATCAGCTGCTTCTTGCCGGTCGCCTTCACCGCCTTGACGAAATCCTCGTTGTCCCAGGCGTTGATCTGGCCAGGGCGGGCAATGTACGGCGCATCCGGGAACAGGGCTTTCAGTTCCGGCACCAGCGGGCCGTTGGGGCCTTGCTCGAAGCTGGTGGTGAGGATGGTCGGCAGGTTGAAGAACTTGGCCAGGTCAGCCAGCGCCAGCACGTTGTTCTTGAACTTGTCTGGCTCGATATCGCGCACCAGCGACAGCAGGCCAGCCTGGTGGTCAACCAGCAGTACGGCAGCGTCGTCTTTGTTCAGGCGGTTGTAGGTGAATTTGCTCATGGTCTGTGCTCCTAAGGGTTATGAACTTTTCAGCAATCCGGGGTGTTTCGCGTTGATGGGCACAGATTAAAATCATCACCTTTGCGGCGGTAGTTAGCAGAATCTGGCTTTAGCGTTCTGATTTATGAACGATGGATTTGTAGGGGCTGTGTCGGCCTCTTCGCGGCTAAAGCCGCTCCTACGAGCGAAGAGGCCGGTACAGGCAACCCAATACCCGGAGACCGATCATTGGAAGACCTCAACTCCCTCTACTACTTCACCCAGGTCGTCGAACATGGCGGCTTCGCCCCGGCCGGGCGGGCGCTGGACATGCCCAAGTCAAAACTCAGCCGGCGAATCGCCGACCTTGAAGACCGCCTGGGTGTGCGGCTGTTGAACCGCACCAGCCGCCACTGCTCGCTGACCGAAATCGGCCAGGCCTATTACAACCGCTGCCTGGCCATGCGCGTGGAAGCCGAGGGCGCGGCGGAAATCATCGAGCGCAACCGCAGCGAACCGCGCGGCCTGGTGCGCATCAGTTGCCCGACCACCCTGCTCAACTCCTGGGTCGGGCCGATGCTGACCCGCTACATGCTCAAGTACCCGCAGGTGGAGCTGTTCATCGAAAGTACCAACCGCCGTGTCGACCTGTTGCACGAGGGCTTCGACATCGCTCTGCGGGTGCGCTTTCCGCCGCTGGAGAACACTGACATGGTGATGAAGGTGCTGAGCAACAGCACCCAGTGCCTGGTCGGCCAGCCTCAATACCTGGCGCAACTGCCCAAAGGGTTTGACCCACAGCTGCTGGGCACACTACCCAGCGTGCATTGGGGCAGTGCACAGCGCGAGTACCAGTGGGAACTGTTCCAGGGTGAGGACAACAGCCGCAGCATCGTCATCCCGCATACACCACGCATGGTGACTGACGACCTGTTTGCCCTGCGCCATTTCGTGGTGGCCGGAGTGGGGATCGCGCACTTGCCGCGGGTGGCGGTGCGTGAGGACCTGGCGGCGGGACGTCTGGTTGAGCTGATTCCGGACTGGCACCCGCGTTGCGGCATCGTGCATGCGATCTTTCCATCGCGACGTGGGTTGCTGCCTTCGGTGCGGGCGCTGATCGATCATCTGGCTGAGGAGTTCGCCATCAGCGACATGGCTTGAGTGCCTGGCTGGCTGAGCCGCCCTCTTCGCGGGCATGCCCGCTCCCACAGGTATTGCACAAGGCTCGGGGCCAGTGGCAAACCCGTGGGAACGCGCGCGCCCGCGAAAAGGCCGGCACAGGTAAACCGCTCCCCCAGCACACCCTTACAAGACCCCTGGCCTATCCTTGCTCCACAGTCCCGGATCATCCCCCGGAGCTCCCCATGATCCGCGCCACACACGGACCAGGCCGCGCCCTGCTCGCCACCCTCGCCCTCTGGCCGGCGCTGAGCCACGCCGAAGCGCCCGGCTGGTCGCTGCTCAGCCGCAACTATTTCCTGCACAGTGACTTCCGCTCGCCCTCCGGCAGCGGCCAGAACTATCGCCAGGAATGGGCCCAAGGCTTCATCGGCGAGGTGCGTTCCGGTTTCACCGAAGGCACTGTCGGCGTCGGCATCGATGCCCATGGCTTTCTTGGCCTCAAGCTCGACGGCGGCCGCGGCCATAGCGGCACCGGCCTGCTGCCACGCGACAGCGATGGCCGCGCCGAGTCCGAGTACTCCAGCGCCGGTGCCGCGCTCAAAATGCAGTTAGGCAACACCCAACTGCGCTATGGCGAGATGATGGTGGAAACCCCGGTGTTCGACACCGGTGACAAACGCCTGCACCCGGAATACGCCACCGGCTGGTGGGTGGAAAACACCGACCAGCCCGACTGGCGCCTGCAGGCCGGGCGTTTCACTGCCTTCAACAACCAGGACAACAGCTCCACCCACGACGACTTCAGCGGCTACGGCGCGACCACCCACAACCGGGCCATCAGCCTGGCCGGTGCCACCTTCGCACCCAACGGGCCGTTCGGCGCCGCACTGTATGCCGGGCAACTGGAAAACACCTGGCGCCAGGCCTACCTCAACCTGAACCTGGCCCAAGGCAACTGGCGCCTGGACGGCAACCTGTACAAAACCCGCGATACCGGCAACGCCAGCGCCGGGGCGATCGACACCCTCGCTTACAGCCTGCTGGCCAAGTACAGCTTCGGCGCCCAGGCGCTGAGCGTGGCCTACCAGAAGGTCGAGGGCGACACCCCGTTCGACTTCGTCGGCGGCGACTCCATCTACCTGGCCAACGCGATCAAGTACGCCGACTTCAACGGCCCTGGCGAGCACTCGTGGCAACTGCGCTATGACCTGAACTTCGCCACCCTCGGTGCACCTGGCCTGAGCCTGATGTGCCGCTATGTCAGCGGCCGCGGCATCGACGGCAGCCATGCGCCTGCGGGCGGCGCCTATGTGAACCAGTACGGCGACGGCGGCAAGCACTGGGAACGCGACATCGACCTGAAATACGTGGTGCAGTCGGGGGCAGCCAAGGACCTGAGCCTGTCGTTCTCCCACGTCAGCCACCGCGCCAACCAGGCCCAGGCGGGCGATGATATCGACCGCATCTACCTGATCATCGAATACCCACTCAAAGGCAGCTTCTGACATGAGCACATCACCTTCAGGTGCCTGGAGCCCGTTGCGTAACACCACCTTCCGCATGCTGTGGATCGCCACCATCGCCTCCAACATCGGCACCTGGATGCACGAGGTGGGCGCCGGCTGGCTGATGACCACGCTGTCGGCCAGCCCGCTGCACGTGGCGTTGATCCAGGTAGCCGGCTCGCTGCCGATGTTCTTCCTGGCCCTGCCGGCTGGCGCAGCGGCGGACATCGTCGACAAACGCCGCTACCTGTTGCTGGTGCAGCTGTGGATGTCTTGCGTAGCGGTTGTGCTGGCGGCCCTGACCTTGCTCGGGATGATGAACGTCACCTCGCTGCTGGTGCTGACCCTGGCACTGGGCATTGGTACAGCGCTGATGATGCCGGCGTGGAGCGCACTGACACCGGAACTGGTGCGCAAGGAGGACCTGGCCAACGCGGTGGCGCTCTCCAGTGTCGGCATCAACGTGTCACGGGCCATCGGCCCGGCACTGGCGGGGGTGGTGGTGAGCATGGTCGGCCCGTGGCTGACCTTTGCCCTGAATGCCATCTCGTTCGCGGGTGTGATCCTGGTGTTGTTCCTGTGGAAGCGCGAGGTGAAGGAACCACTGCTGCCGGCCGAACGCTTCGTTGGCGCCATGCGCACTGGGCTGCGCTTTGCCCGCAGCGCCAAGCCTTTGCAGGCCGTGATGCTACGCGCGTTGGCGTTCTTTTTCTGCGCCAGCGCCGGTACTTCGCTGCTGCCGCTGATCGTGCGTGGCGAGATGCGCGGCACCGCAGCGGACTTCGGCCTGCTGCTGGCGGCCATCGGTATTGGCGCAGTGGCGGGTGCCACCTTGCTGCCGCGCCTGCGCGAGCGCATCAGCCGTGACCGGCTGGTGTTACTGGCCAGCCTGTTGTATGCCCTGTTCCTGCTGGCCCTGGCGTTGGTGCGCAATTTCTATGCGCTGCTGCCCGCGATGCTGCTCAGTGGCGCGGCGTGGATCGCGGTGCTGTCCAACCTGCAAGTGGCTGCACAGACTTCGGTGCCAGCCTGGGTACGGGCGCGGGCTTTGTCGGTATACATTCTGATTTTCTTCGGCGCCATGGCCTGTGGTGGCCTGCTGTGGGGCACGCTGGCCAGCCATGCAACGCTCACCTTCAGCCTGCTGGTGGCCGCAGGCGGCCTGGCGCTGGGTACCTTGCTGACCTGCAAGGTGGCGCTGCCGGAAACCGAGGCAGAAGAGCTGACGCCGTCGCTGCATTGGCCGGTGCCGGTGTTGAGCGATGACATGGACAAGGAAGCCGGACCGGTGATGGTCACCGTCGAGTACCACATCGCCCCCACCAAGGCCGAGGCCTTCCAGCAGGCGGCGCGGGAGCTGGAAGCGATGCGCAAGCGCAATGGCGCATTGTCGTGGGGGTTGATGCGGGACAGTGCTGATCCGGCGTTGTGGCTGGAGTTCTTCTTCGAGGAATCGTGGCTGGAGCATCTGCGACATCACCACCGGGTGACCCGTGGTGAACTGAAGATCGAGGCGCGGGTCAGGATGCTGCAGACCGATGGGGTTGAGGTGCGGATTCGGCATCTATTGGCTGGTGGGGAGCATAAGGCACACCATTGATGCCGGCCCTTACGGCCCATTCGCGGGTGAACCCGCTCCTACACAGATCTGCGGTAGACACACACCGGACGTTGGAAACAGGCCGTTGTAGGAGCGGGTTTACCCGCGAAAGGGCCGGCACTGAAGACACAAGAAAGGGGCCAGTTATTGGCCCCCGTTCGTCACATCAGCTCAGCTTAGAAAGCGAAGCACGAACAGCCCAGCGCACCCCAGAAGCCCTGGAAGTCATTTACCGGCACGCTCGAATGCCGCGCCTTTTCGTGGCTGTGCGCATGCACACCACAAGGCCCGCTGCACTGGTGCACCGCGGCTGCCAACGATGGCGTACCGACACGCCAGTGCCCAGGCACCTTGGTCACCGGCGACCACTCCGGCAGCACCGGCACCTGCGGTGGGCCAAACTTGTCGAACTCGCCAGCACCGTACACCACCTTGCCATCAACGATGGTCAGCACCGACTCGATGCCCTTGATCGCCTCTTCATCGACACTGAAGAAGTCCAGCGACAATGCTGCCAGGTCAGCCAGCTGGCCCACCTTGATCTGGCCTTTCTTGCCTTGCTCACTGGAGAACCAGGCGCTGCCCTGGGTGAACAGTTGCAGCGCGGTGTCACGGCTCAGGCCTTCCGGGTACAGCTCCATGCCACCGACCGTCTTGCCGCTGACCAGCCAGTACAGTGAGGTCCATGGGTTGTAGCTGGACACCCGAGTGGCATCGGTACCCGCGCCAACCGGCACGCCCATCTCGAGCATGCGTTTGATCGGCGGGGTCTGCTCGGCGGCCTTGGCGCCGTAGCGGTCGACGAAGTACTCACCCTGGAAGGCCATGCGGTCCTGGATGGCAATACCACCGCCCAGCGCACGCACGCGCTCGATGTTCTGCGGGGTGATGGTTTCGGCGTGGTCGAAGAACCAGGGCAGGCCGTTGAATGGAATGTCGCGGTTGACCTTCTCGAACACGTCGAGCATGCGCGTGATCGATTCGTTGTAGGTGGCGTGCAGGCGGAATGGCCAGCGCTGCTCGACCAGGTGGCGCACCACCGGCTCCAGTTCTTCTTCCATGGTCTGCGGCAGGTCCGGGCGCGGCTCGAGGAAGTCCTCGAAGTCGGCGGCAGAGAACACCAGCATTTCGCCCGCGCCATTGTGGCGCAAGAAGTCGGTACCGCTGTGCAGCTTGACGCTGGAGGTCCACTTCTTGAAGTCGTCCAGTTCTTCCTTGGGCTTCTGGGTGAACAGGTTGTAGGCGATGCGTACGGTCAATTGATCGTTGTCGGCCAGCTCCTGGATCACGGAGTAGTCGTCGGGGAAGTTCTGGTAGCCGCCGCCGGCGTCGATGGCGCTGGTCAGGCCCAGCCGGTTGAGTTCACGCATGAACTGGCGAGTGGAGTTGACCTGATACTCCAGCGGCAGCTTAGGCCCCTTGGCCAGCGTGGCGTAGAGGATCATCGCGTTAGGGCGGGCGATCAGCATGCCGGTGGGGTTGCCGAACTTGTCGCGCTGGATCTCGCCACCTGGCGGGTTCGGCGTTTCCTTGGTGTAGCCGACGGCCTTGAGCGCGGCGCGGTTGAGCAACGCGCGGTCGTACAGGTGCAGCAGGAACACCGGGGTGTCGGGTGCGGCCTGGTTGATTTCCTCCAGGGTGGGCATGCGCTTTTCGGCGAACTGGTATTCGTTCCAGCCACCGACCACGCGCACCCACTGCGGGGTAGGCGTGCGCGCAGCCTGGTCCTTGAGCATGCGCAGGGCATCGGCCACTGACGGTACCCCTTCCCAACGCAGCTCGAGGTTGTAGTTCAGACCGCCACGGATCAGGTGCAGGTGCGAGTCATTGAGGCCCGGGATCACCGTGCGCTGCTTGAGGTCGATGATCTGCGAGGCGGCACCCTTGTGGGCCATGGCCTCGGCGTCGCTGCCCACGGCGATGAAGCGGCCGTCCTTGATGGCGACGGCGGTCGCGGTGGGCTTTTCTCGGTCAACGGTGTGCAGTTTGCCGTTGAACAGAATCAGGTCGGCGGTCATGGAACCTCCTTGCGTGGATGCGTGAGCGGAACCGGCTTGGCCGGTAAAAGGCAATGCGGACCAGAGTGCGCCAGCGGCACCAAGCACAGTGCTGGTGGCGAGGAACTGGCGACGGGTCTTGTCGTTGCGATCCTGGGACATGGGCTTCTCCGACTAGGGGCCGGCAGGGGGACTGCGAAGCATGCCGGTTGATGCAAGGCCTGGGCTTGAATGGATGTGCGGTGGGTTGAAGAAGGTTAGCCCTGGTCAAGCTTTTTGCTGCCTGGGCCGGCCTCTTCGCGGGTAAACCCGCTCCTACAACGTCTGTAGGAGCGGGTTTACCCGCGAATGTTTCCCACAATTACCGCTGAAGGAACGCCAGCAAGTCCTCATTCAGCTGCTGCGCATGAGTCACTGCAAAACCGTGCGGCGCCCCGGCATACACCTTCAGCTCGGCGCCACGAATCAGCTCCGCCGCCTGCTTGCCAGTGGTCTCGAACGGCACAATCTGGTCGTCATCGCCATGGATCACCAACGTCGGCACATCGACCTTGGCCATGTCCGGACGGAAATCGGTCTCCGAGAAGGCCGTCACACAATCCAGGGTGCCTTTGATGGACGCCATCAGCGCAATGTTCAGGGTCTGCGTCTGCACACCCTGGGACACCTGCTGCCCATGGTTCAGGCCGTAGAACGGCGTGGCGAAATCGGCGATGAACTGCGCGCGGTCGGCACGCAGGCCGGCCCGGATGCCCTCGAACACCGACAGGTCGACACCGTCAGGGTTATCGTCACGCTTGCCGAACACTGGCGTCACCGCGCCCAGCAACACCAGCCCGGCCACCCGCTCGCTGCCGTGGCGGGCGATATAGCGGCTGACATCACCGCCCCCCATCGAGAAGCCCACCAGGGTGACGTCGCGCAGGTCGAGGTGCTCGATCAACTGGGCAATGTCATCGGCGAAGGTGTCGTAGTCGTAACCGTTCCACGGCTGGCTCGAGCGGCCGAAACCCCGGCGGTCGAAGGCGATGGCGCGGTAACCGCGGCTGGCCAGGAACTCCATCTGCGAATCCCACATGTCGGCATCCAGCGGCCAGCCGTGGCTGAACAGCACGGGCTTGCCGCTGCCCCAGTCCTTGAAATAGATCGAAGTGCCATCGCGGGTAACGAACGTGCTCATAGCGGTATCTCCTTGAAAGTGTCGAGATGAAGGCGTCGGCTCAGCCGCGCAGCCAGTTGGCGCAGCGGCGGGTTACCCAAGGCATGATGTAGAACACCACGGGCAGGATGACGAACAGGTTGACGATCAGGTTGCCGGTAATCACGCCGCCCAGCTGCGGGAAGCGCGCAAACAGCGGCGCCAGCAGTTGCGGGATGACCATGGTCATCGGGCAGATCACCAGGTAGGTCAGCAGTGCCTGCTTCCAGCGCGGCGGTTGCGCTGCCGGGGTGCCCGGGGAGCCATCAAGCACCTTGTGTTGCAGGCATACGGTCACCACTTCGCGGTTGTCATGGAGTGCGGTGTTCATCGGCGTTCCTTGGGATGAGCTTGCCCGCATCCACTGTGCAACGGCGGACGGGCGCTGGATTGGATAGGTGTGCTGCCCTGGGCGGGCACCGATTGGCGGTGCCCGCGGCGATTGGGCTTACTTGTTGGCGTTGAAGGCGTTGTAGCTGGTCATCAGGTTGCGGTAGTCCGGGATGTGGTTGGAGCACAGCGCGGCCAGGCCTTCGATGTCGTTGCGCCAGTCGCGGTGCAGCTCACAGGCCACGCCGAACCAGGTCATCAGTTGCGCACCTGCCTGGCTCATGCGGTCGTGGGCGGCGTCGCGGGTCATGGCGTTGAAGGTACCGGAGGCATCAGTGACCACGAACACGTCGAACTCTTCTTCCAGGGCCGACAGGGCCGGGAAAGCTACGCACACTTCAGTCACAACGCCGGCGATGATCAGTTGCTTCTTGCCAGTGGCCTTCACTGCCTTGACGAAGTCTTCGTTGTCCCAGGCGTTGATCTGGCCAGGGCGGGCAATGTACGGGGCGTCCGGGAACAGGGCTTTCAGTTCTGGCACCAGTGGGCCGTTGGGGCCTTGCTCGAAGCTGGTGGTAAGAATGGTCGGCAGGTTGAAGAACTTGGCCAGGTCGGCCAGGGCCAGCACGTTGTTCTTGAACGCGTCCGGCTCGATGTCCCGCACCAGGGACAGCAGGCCCGCCTGGTGGTCAACCAGCAGTACAGCGGCGTCGTCTTTGTTCAGGCGGTTGTATTTGAAGTGGGTCATGGGGGTAGCTCCTAAGGGTTTTGATGTTCAGTAAGTTGGGTGTTTCGCGTTGATGGGAGAAGATTAAAACCACCACCTTTGGAGCGGTAGATAGTGGTTTTTGCCTTTAGCGTTCTGTTTTAGGAACGATAGATTGGCGTTGGTTTTGCTGGCCTCTTCGCGGGCACGCCCGTTCCCACAGGGATCGCACAAGATTCAAAACCAGCGCTTTACCTGTGGGAACGGGCAAGTCGCGAAGGGGCCAGCACAGGCTTGCATTGCCTGCCTGGCAAACCTGCTCTATTACTACCCACAGCCCTCCCCTCACCCCCGAGATCACCATGCTGGCGTTCATCCAGTCGTCCCCGTTGTTGCTCGGTTGCGCCTTGATCCTGCTCGACCTCGTGCTTTGGCAACTGATCCCCATTCAGCGCCATGCCTGGCGCATCAGCGCGCGCCTGGTGATCTTCCTGCTGTTCAGCTCAGTGCTGATGGCCGCTGGCATGAGCCCGCTGCAACCACCGCCGTGGCCCGACGATGTCTCGCGCAACCTGATGGCCACGGTATTGGCCATCGGCTGGTGGCTGTTCGGTGCGCGCACGGTAACCGTGGTATTCGGCCTGTTGCTGGTGGCCCGTGGCAGCCATGGCGGGCGCTTGCTGCAGGATGTGCTGGGGGCGTTGATCTTCCTCGCCGCCGTGGTCGCGGCCGCAGGCTACGTGCTGCAACTGCCGGTAAAGGGCCTGCTGGCCACCTCCGGGGTAATGGCCATCGTCATCGGCCTGGCGCTGCAGAGCACACTGGCTGACGTCTTCAGCGGCATCGTGCTGAACACCACGCGGCCCTATCAGATTGGCGACTCAATCTCCATCGACGGCACCGAAGGCAAGGTCCTGGATATCGACTGGCGCGCCACGCGCCTGCTGACCGGAACCGGCAGCCTGGCGGTGATCCCCAACTCGGTAGCGGCCAAGGCGCGGCTGCTCAACCACAGTCGCCCGGCCGATGTGCACGGGGTATCGATCAGCGTGGTGGTCCCGGCCAAGGTGCGGCCCAAGCGCGTGTTCGATGCGCTGGAAAAAGCCTTGCAGGGCGTCAGTGCCATCCTTGCAACCCCGAAGCCGAAGGTGACGGTAAAGGCCTCGACTCTGGAGTCGGTGGAGTACGAGGCCAGCGGCTTCGTGGCCGATGCGGGCGCCAAGGGCGATGCACGTAACCAGCTGTTCGACCTGGCGCACCGGCACCTGGAGGCCAGCGGGGTGATGTGGAACGTCGACCTGGCCGTGCCGCCGCGCAGCCGCCAGCGCGAGGTGCTGGATGAGGTGCGAGTGTTCCGCTCGCTGAGTGACGAAGAGCGCGATGCGTTGAGCCAGCGCATGACTGCAGTCGAGTACCTGGCGGACCAGGTGATCCTGGGGGTGGGCGAGCATTCCGATCATCTGCTGGTGATTGGCAGCGGTGTGGTATCGGCCTCGGTGCGCGAAGGAGACAAACTGTTGGAAGCCGGACGCATGGGGCCGGGTGAGGTGCTGGGGATCGAGGGGATCATCGACGAAGAAGATTCGCTGGCCGAATTCCGCACGCTGACCAGTTGCGTGCTGTACCGGATCGACAAGGAACAGGTGAAGAGCTGTTTGCAGCAGCGTGGCGAAGTGCAGACGGCGTTGAGCAAATTGCAGCGGTTCCGGCGGCAGAGCCGGGAGTCGTTGTTGTTGCAGAAGCCGGCTTCAATCAAGAAGGGTGGCTTCCTGAGTTGGTTGCACAAGTGAGCCTGTGCCGGCCTCTTCGCGGGTAAACCCGCTCCTACAAGTAGTGCACCGCCTGAGAGGGCTGTGGTGAACCTGTAGGAGCGGGTTTACCCGCGAAGAGGCCAGTACTTACAACACAACCCTCAGGCACTGCCCCGCGTGGTACAGCGAAAAACCGGACTCATAGAACGCTGTCCGCAGCGAAGGCGCGCTCACACCGCTCATCGGCGAAAACGGAATCGGCAGGCTGTCCGCCTCGCCCTTGAGCAGGAACTCGGCAAACGCCCGGCCAATCACGGTGCCGGTCGTGTTACCCCGCCCGTTGTACCCAGTCACCGCCACCAACCCAGGCGCCGGCTCGAACAGGCGCATCAGGTGGTCAGGGGTGAAGTCGATGCAGCCGGTCCAGTGCATTTCCCACTCGACCTTGCCCAGCTCCGGGTAATAGTGGCTCTGGATGCGATCGGCCCAGCTGCGCACGAACCAGGCTGGCTTGTTGTCGACCCGGCCCAGGCTGCCGAGCAGCAGGCGGCCCTGATCGTCGCGGCGGATGCTGCTGAGCACGGTGCGGGTATCCCACGAACCTTGGCCATGTGGCAGTACCTTGTCGGCTGCGATGCCCTGCAGCGGTTTGGAGGCTACCTGATAGTAATAACCGCGGAAGAACTGCTTCTGCAGGTTGCTCCAGTCACCTTCGGTGTAGGCGCCGGTGGAAATCACCACCTTTTCGGCGCGCACAGCGCCACGCGCAGTCTTCACTCGCCAGCCATCACCTTCACGCTCCAGGCCTTCGACCGAAGACTGCTGGAAAATCTTGCCGCCCAGGCGCGTTACAGCAGCCGCCAGGCCCTGGGTGTAGCCCATGGGGTTGATGGTGCCAGCACGGCGATCAAGCAGCGCAGCGGAAATCTTGTCGGTACCGCAGTATTCCTGGCACTGGGCACCGGTCAGCAGCTCGACGTCGGCACCTCGGCGGCGCCATTGTTCGTGACGCGCTTCGAGGTCGGCGATACCGGTGGCGTTGTGCGCCATGTGCAGCGTGCCTTTGTGCTGGGCCTGGCAGTCGATGCCGAGGCGCTCGATCATGGCGAACACTTCAGCCGGGGCTTCGCCAAGCACCTTGTTCAGGCGGCTACCCTGCTTCTGGCCAAGGGTGGCCTCGACGTCGTCGGGGCGGATCCACGTGCCGGCGTTGACCAGGCCGACGTTGCGCCCGGAGCCACCGTGGCCGATCTTCCAGGCCTCCAGCACGATCACCGACTTGCCCTGTTCGAGCAGGTGGATGGCCGCCGACAGGCCGGTAATACCGCCGCCGATCACACAGACATCGGCCTTGTGCTCACCGGCCAGGGCCTGGGCGGCGACGGTCGGTTTGCTGACGTGTTCCCACAAGCATTGTTGACGCAGTTCGGACATGGCCGGCTCCAGCAATTTGTTCTTGTTGGGGCCGCAGGGCGGCCCTTTCGCGGGTAAACCCGCTCCTACAGGGGTCGGTGTCGCTTGGACGAACCCTGTAGGAGCGGGTCTACGCGCGAACCGGGGGCCAGGCCCCCGGCCATGCAGCATCAATACATCAGTCGAACACGATACCCTGCGCCAGCGGCAGCTCGCGCGAGTAGTTCACGGTGTTGGTCTGGCGACGCATGTAGCCTTTCCAGGCATCCGAGCCCGACTCACGGCCACCGCCGGTTTCCTTCTCGCCACCAAACGCACCACCAATCTCGGCGCCGCTGGTACCGATGTTGACGTTGGCGATGCCGCAGTCGCTGCCCGAGGCGCTCTGGAAGCGCTCGGCTTCACGGATGTCGGTGGTGAAAATGCACGACGACAGACCTTGTGGCACTTCGTTGTTCAGGCGCAGGGCCTCCTCGAAGTCGTCGTAGGCCAGCACGTACAGGATCGGTGCGAAGGTTTCGTGGCGCACCACGTCACTTTGCGCCGGCATTTCAGCAATGGCTGGCGAAACGTAGTAGGCGTTCGGGTACTGGTCGGCCAGCTGACGCTCGCCACCGAATACCTGGCCACCTTCGTCGCGGGCCTTGGCCAGTGCGCCCTGCATGGCGTCGAACGACTGCTTGTCGATCAGCGGGCCGACCAGGTTGTCTTTACGTGGGTCGCCGATGCGCACTTTGCCGTAGGCGGCTTTGACGCGGGCAACCACTTCGTCCTTGATCGAACGGTGCACGATCAGGCGGCGCAGGGTGGTGCAACGCTGGCCGGCAGTGCCGACAGCCGAGAACAGGATGCCGCGCACGGCCAGGTCCAGGTCGGCGCTCGGGGCCAGGATCATGGCGTTGTTGCCGCCCAGTTCCAGGATGCTGCGGCCGAAGCGGGCAGCAACGCGTGGGCCGACTTCGCGACCCATGCGGGTGCTGCCGGTGGCGCTGACCAGCGGTACGCGCGGGTCGTCGACCATGGCTTCGCCAGCTTCACGGCCGCCGATCACCAGTTGTGCCAAGCCAGCCGGAGCATCGCCGAAGGCTTTCAGGGCTTTTTCGAACAACGCCTGGCAGGCCAGGGCGGTCAGCGGAGTCTTCTCGGACGGTTTCCATACCACCGAGTTGCCGGCCACCAGGGCCAGGGCGGTGTTCCAGGCCCACACGGCAACCGGGAAGTTGAAGGCGCTGATCACGCCGACCACACCCAGCGGGTGCCAGGTTTCACGCATGTGGTGGCCCGGGCGCTCGGAAGCGATGGTCAGGCCGTACAGCTGGCGCGACAGGCCAACGGCGAAGTCGCAGATGTCGATCATTTCCTGCACTTCACCCAGGCCTTCCTGGGTGATCTTGCCGGCTTCGATCGAGACCAGCTCGCCGAGGTCGGCCTTGTGCTCACGCAGCACTTCGCCGAACAGGCGCACCAGTTCGCCACGGCGCGGAGCCGGCACACTGCGCCAGGCTTCGAAGGCGCTCTGGGCCTGATCGATGCGGGCGATGGTCTCGGCCTTGCCGAGCAGTTTCACCGAGGCGATCTGGCTGCCGTCGATCGGCGTGTGAACAGGGTAGTCGCCCTGGGTGTAAGCCTCGGCGGCAACGCCAAGGCGCTCGAGCAATCCAGCAACCATTTGTGCATCTCCTACATCGGTGATGGGGTGGAAAAATGATGTGGATCAGTATTAATCCGATCACATAGGTACAACAAACGACCTTTATTCCGCATATCATTCCGTCAGGTAATGATTTGAGCCGCAGAGACCGCTATGTCAAAACGCCTGGTACCCTCCATGACCGCCCTGCAGTGCTTTGAAGCTGCAGCCCGCCATCTGAGTTTTACCCGTGCCGCCGAAGAACTGCACCTGACCCAGAGCGCGGTCAGCAAGCAGGTGGCGCAGCTGGAAGACATGCTGCGCCACCACCTGTTCCTGCGCATCCGCCGGCGCTTGCAGCTGACCCCGGCCGGCAGCCTGTACCTGGCCGAGGTCAACAAAATCCTGACCCAGGTGGATATGTCCAGCCGCTATGTGCTCACCTACGGCGAGCAGACCGAGATATTGAAGGTAGCCACTCAACCGAGTTTTGGCGTGCGCTGGTTGATCCCGCACCTCAAGGGGTTTGGCAAACGGCACGGCAATATCCACCTGGACATTCGCAACGAGATGGAGCCGTTCGCCCTGCTGCAAGGCTCGGCTGACGTGGTGTTCTTCTATGGCCAGGGCACCTGGCCGGGGGCCACTTGCGTGGAGTTGTTTCGCGAGGAGGTGGTGCCGGTGTGTGCGCCAGAGCTGCTGGCCGGGCGCAAGCTGGCCGGTGCCGAGGAGCTGGCCGAGCTGGTGCTGCTGCAAAGCACCTCGCGCCCGGAGGCCTGGCATGAGTGGTTCCTGGAGCAGGACCTGCAGAGCGTCAGCGCTTACCACGGGCCGCGCTTCGATACGTTCTATATGGCGTTGAGTGCAGCACAGGCCGGGTGCGGGGTAGCGCTGGTGCCGCGCTACCTGGCGGCGAAGGAACTGGCCGACGGTAGCCTGGTGGTGCCGTGGAACCATGCAATGCGCAGTGCCGGAGCGCATTACCTGGCGTATGCCGAGCATGCGGCAGAGGTGCCAAAGGTGCGGGCGCTGGTGGAATGGATTGGCGAGCAGTTGCAGGTTTGACGGCCTCTTCGCGGCTAAAGCCGCTCCTACGGGGACCGCGTAGGCGCGGCTTTAGCCGGGAAAGGGCCGTCGAGGTCGATCAAAAAAGGAATGACACACTCACTTTTTTTCGCTTGTGAGCAAAGTGCATTCCCAGCTTTCATGTAAGCGTCCGAACCCAACCAGGAAGCTAGCGATGCCCGCCAACGATTTCGTCAGCCCAGACAGCATCCGCGCGCAGTTCTCTGCCGCCATGTCGCTCATGTACAAACAGGAAGTGCCGCTGTACGGCACGCTGCTGGAGCTGGTGAGCGAAATCAACCAGCAGGTGATGGCCCAGCAACCCGAAGTGGCAGAGGCCCTGCGCTGGACCGGCGAAATCGAGCGCCTGGACCAGGAACGTCACGGCGCCATCCGCGTCGGCACCGCCGAAGAACTGGCCACCATCGCCCGCCTGTTCGCCGTCATGGGCATGCAACCGGTCGGCTATTATGACCTCAGCTCCGCTGGCGTACCGGTGCATTCCACTGCCTTTCGCGCGGTGCACGAGCAATCGCTGCATGTCAGCCCGTTCCGTGTGTTCACCTCGCTGCTGCGCCTGGAGCTGATCGACAACCCGCAGTTGCGCGAGCTGGCACAGAGCATCCTGGCCAAGCGCCAGATCTTCACCTCCCGCGCCCTCGAACTGATCGCCCAGTGTGAGCGCGAGGGTGGCCTTGACGCCGCGGATGCAGAGACGTTCGTGCAGGAAGCGCTGCACACCTTCCGCTGGCACCAGGACGCTACCGTCACGGCCGAGCAATACCAGCAGCTGCACGACCAACACCGCCTGATCGCCGATGTGGTGGCCTTCAAGGGCCCGCACATCAACCACCTGACCCCGCGTACCCTGGATATCGATGCAATCCAGCTCGGCATGCCTGCCAAGGGCATCCCGCCGAAGGCCGTGGTTGAAGGCCCGCCCACCCGCCGCCACCCGATCCTGCTGCGCCAGACCAGCTTCAAGGCCCTGCAGGAAACGGTCGCCTTCCGCGACCAACAAGGCCGCGAAGGCAGCCACACCGCACGCTTTGGCGAAATCGAGCAACGCGGCGCGGCGCTGACGCCGAAAGGTCGCCAGCTTTACGACAAGTTGCTCGACGCTACCCGCGTTGCGCTGGGTGGCGCTCCGGCCGAAGCCAATGCCGAGCGTTACATGGCGCTGCTACAGGCAAACTTTGCCGAGTTCCCGGATGACCTGGCGCAAATGCGCGAACAGGGCCTCGCATATTTCCGCTACTTCGCCACCGAGAAAGGCCTGGCCGCACGCGACCAGGAAGGCCGCCCGACCACCCTGCAAGGCTTGATCGACGCGGGCCACGTGCACTTCGAGGCGCTGGTGTACGAGGACTTCCTGCCGGTGAGTGCGGCGGGGATCTTCCAATCCAACCTGGGCGACGATGCGCAGGCCGAATACGGCAGCAACGCCAACCGCGAAGCGTTCGAAGCGGCGCTGGGGTTGCAGGTACAGGATGAGCTGGCGCTGTATGCGCAAAGCGAGCGCCGGTCGCTGCAGGCCTGTGCACAGGCGTTGAACCTGGGTTCGATGTAAATCTGTACCGGCCTCTTCGCGGGCTCGCCCGCTCCCACAGGTACAGGGCATACGACCTGTGGGAGCGGGCGAGCCCGCGAAGAGGCCGGTGCAGGTGATCAAAGACGCGGCAGGATTTCCACATCCGGCAAATCCATTGCCGCCACCTCGCCTTCCAGGAACGCACTCAACCGCCGCAACCGCTCGCCGCCTCGCCGGGTGCGCGGCCACACCAGGTAGTAATCCATGCCGCTGGGCACCGCCGTCGGCCATGGCAGGCTCAAGCGCTTCTGCGCCACATCTTCGGCCACCATCAGCAGGTCGCCCATGGATATCCCGTAGCCACGCGCCGCGGCAATCATGCCCAGCTCCAGGGTATCGAACACCTGGCCGCCCTTGAGCGACACCTGGTCGCCAAGCCCCATCCGCTCCAGCCATTCCCGCCAGTCACGCTTGTCCACCGTGGGGTGCAGCAGTTCGACAGAGGCCAGCCTGCAAACATCCCAGGGCTCCTCGTCGAGCAGGTCCGGCGCGCCGACCGGGATCAGTAGCTCAGGGAACAGCTTGCGCACCTCCCACTCCGGCGGGAATACCCCGTCGCTGAGCAACACCGCGCAATCGAATGGCTCCTGGTTGAAATCCACATGGTCGACATCCATCCAGGCGCTGGTCAGCTGCACTTCATTGCCCGGCTGCAGATGCCGAAAGCGGCTAAGGCACGCCAGCAACCAGCGCATGGTCAGGGTCGAGGGGGCTTTCATGCGCAGTATGTCGTCTTCACCACACAAGGTTTCACAGGCCCGCTCAAACGCCGCGAAGCCCTCGCGCACGCCCGGCAGCAGTACCCGCCCCGCTTCGGTAAGTTGCAGGCTGCGGCCACTGCGCACGAACAGGCGACAGGCAAAATGCTCCTCCAGCGTACGGATATGCCGGCTGATGGCGCTTTGGGTGATGGACAGCTCTTCGCCTGCACGGGTGAAAGAACTTAGCCGCGCGGCAGCTTCGAATGCGCGCAAGGCATACAGCGGTGGTAGCTGGCGTGGCATGAGGCACCTGCAATATGGGCGTGTGAGGCAAATCCCCGAGAAACCTATATACATGAGTTCAACTCATGCCAACTATCGCATTTATCCTTTTGTGCAAAGTTGACCAAAGCCTCAGAATCGCCCTTCGTTGATCACCCCAGAATGAAGGACTGCCCCCATGCACGTCGCGCCCACCACAGAACTCAAGGCTTTGCTGCGCCTGGCCGGGCCGCTGATTGCCTCGCAGTTGGCGCACATGCTGATGGTGCTGACCGACACCCTGATGATGGCCCGCATCAGCCCTCAGGCTTTGGCGGGTGGTGGCCTGGGGGCAGCCAGCTATTCGTTCGTATCGATCTTCTGCCTGGGCGTGATCGCCGCCGTCGGCACGCTGGTGGCCATTCGCAAGGGTGCCAACGACATCGAAGGCGCCACCCGACTGGCGCAGAACGGCCTGTGGCTGGCCTGGGCCTTGGCGCTGTTCGCTGCGCTGGTGCTGTGGAATCTTGAACCTGTGCTGCTGCTTTTCGGGCAGAAGCCCGAGAACGTGGCCTCGGCCGCCGAATTTCTCACCCTGCTGCCACTGGCCCTGCCCGGTTATCTGACCTTCATGGCCTTGCGTGGCTTCACCAGCGCGCTGGGTCGCTCGACCCCGGTGATGGTCATCAGTTTGTTCGGCACGGTGCTCAACTACCTGTTCAACGTGGCACTGATCGAAGGCATGTTCGGCTTGCCCAAGCTGGGCCTGATGGGTATCGGTCTGGTCACCGCAGTGGTGTCGATGGGCATGGCCACTGCCTTGGCGTTGTATATCCGCTGGCATCCGGCCTATACCGCCTACCCGCTGCGCAAGGGCCTGTCACGCCCATCACTGGCGGCCCTGCGCGAGCTGTGGCGGCTGGGCCTGCCGATTGGCGGTACCTACATGGTGGAAGTGGGCCTGTTCGCCTTCGCCGCGCTGTGCATGGGCGTGCTGGGCAGCACCGAACTGGCGGCGCACCAGATTGCCCTGCAGATCGTGTCCACGGCATTCATGGTGCCGACTGGCTTGTCCTATGCGGTGACCATGCGCGTCGGCCTGTACTACGGCGCTGGCAACCTGCTGGCGGCGCGCAGCGCCGGGCGGGTGGGCATCGGGTTTGGGGCCATGATCATGTTTGCCTTCGCCACGCTGTTCCTGCTGCTGCCCGAAGCACTGGTAGGCCTGTTCATCGACCGTAATGACCCGGCCTTTGCCGCGATCTTCCAGGTGGCCGTGCAGTTGTTGATGGTGGCGGCGTGGTTCGAACTGTTCGACGGCATGCAGACGATTGCCATGGGCTCGATCCGTGGGTTGAAAGATGCCAAGACCACCTTCCTGATCGGGCTGGTGTGCTATTGGCTGGTGGGGGCGCCGAGTGCCTGGCTGTTCACCTTTACGCTGGGCGGTGGTGCAGTCGGGATCTGGTGGGGGCTGGCGCTGGGGCTGGCATGTGCGGCGGTGGCGCTGACCTTTGGCTTTGAGTGGCGGATGAAACGGTTGTTGGGTAAGGCGGGGGTTCGTACAGAAGCTGCTGTTTCGGCCTGACTTCCGGGCCTCTTCGCGGGCACGCCCGCTCCCACAGGATTGCGCGGTCCCTGTGGGAGCGGGCGTGCCCGCGAAGAGGCCCTAAAGGACACCCTCCAACTGGCGGCCAGGCGCCTGCAGCAAATACGCCATCAATTCCCCTATCGGTAGCGGTCTGCTGACCAGGAAGCCTTGCACCTGGTCGCAGCCAAACCCGCGCAACAACGTCAGCTGCTCTTCACTCTCCACACCCTCGGCCACCACCTCGAGGTTGAGGTTGTGCGCCAGGTTAATCATGGCGTGTACCAGCTTGCGGTTCTCTTCGCGCATTTCCATTTCCGCAACAAAGCTGCGG
Source organism: Pseudomonas alloputida (assembly GCF_021283545.2). Classification (NCBI taxonomy): domain Bacteria; kingdom Pseudomonadati; phylum Pseudomonadota; class Gammaproteobacteria; order Pseudomonadales; family Pseudomonadaceae; genus Pseudomonas; species Pseudomonas alloputida. Next base: position 6,209,549 of record NZ_CP128540.1, read on the forward strand.
TCCACCTTGAGCAAGGTGATCGGCAGGCTGTTTAGGTGCACGAACGAAGAAAACCCGGTGCCGAAATCATCGAGCGAGAAGCGCACGCCCAGGCGACCCAGCGCGTCCATGGTCTGGCGCACCACCTCGTTGCGGCGCATCACCGCCGTCTCGGTCAGCTCGAACTCAAGCCAGCGGGCATCCACACCGTGCTCGAGGATCAGGCGACTCAACGTGGCCAGTAGCTGGCTGTCCTGGAATTGGCGAAAACTCAGGTTGACCGCCATGTGCAACGGTTCCAGGCCGCGCTCGCACAATGCCTGCATGTCACGCAGGGCACGGGAAATAACCCAATAACCCAAGGGCACGATCAGGCCGCTCTGCTCGGCCAGTGGCACGAACTCACTGGGTGGCAACAGCCCGCGCTCGGCATGGCGCCAGCGCACCAGCGCCTCCAGGCCAACAATGCGCCCGTCAGCCAGGTTCAGGCGGGGCTGATAGTGCAGCTCCAGTTCGTCGCGGCGCAGGGCGCGGCGCAACTCGCTTTCCAGGTCAGCAAGGCTGCGGGCGTTGCGGTTGATGCGTTCGTTGAACACATGGAAGGTGCAGCCTTGGCTGCCCTTGGCCTGACGCATGGCGATGTGCGCGTGCCACATCAGCGGATCGGCGCCGCTCTGCGCGCGAGCATGTGCAATGCCCAGGCTGCAGCCCAGCAGCAGGCTTTCGCCGTCGATCCAGTAGGGCTCTGCCAAGGCCTCGACGATGCGCTCGGCAATCCATTCGGCGCGATTGGCATCGCGACGGGTGTCGATCAGCAGGGCGAACTCGTCGCTACCCAGACGTGCCAGCTGGTCGCCCGCCTCCAGCTGATGCTTCAGCCGTGCCACCACCTGCAGGATCAACCGGTCACCGCTCTGGTGGCCCAGGGCGTCGTTGACGTGGCGGAAGTTGTCCAGGTCCAGGTGGCCAAGCGCGACACCACGGCCTTCGTTTTCGGCCAGGCGTGCATTGAGCAAAGCCTGGAAGCCCTGGCGGTTGGCGATGCCGGTCAGCGGGTCCTGCTCGGCAAGGCGCTGCAAGGTGGCGACCAGCACCCCTCGCTCTCGCACATGGCGCAGTGAGCGGCGCAGGGTATCGGCGTTGAGCTGGTCGCGCACCAGCCAGTCACTGACAGCGCTGGGCGCTGCCTCAGGCTCGTGTTCAAGCAGCAGAATAGTCGGCAGCTCGCAACGCCCGGGGGCGGGCTGCAAGGCGGGTGTTGCCAGCACGACGGCCTGACGATCATGGCTGAACAGGCTGTCGACCGCCTCCCAGTTTGGCGCAGTCAATAGCACGGCGCTGCCACCCAGTGCAGGCATGCACGCGTGCAACGAGGCAGCCCATTCCGGCTCATCGGCCAACAGCAGCAAACGCAGAGGTTCGACAGGCGTGGACAAGCGGGCTCCTTAGGGCTTGACGGTGCAACGAGATCTGGCGGGCATGCTACTGCATTCAATGAAAATGATTTTCACTTTTATGCATGTTTTTTCGATCGTAGCATTCCGACGTATTTTGTCGTGCATCCTGCGCGAAACGAATCAAACCGGCAAATATGATTTTTTCAGCTACTAGCATTAGTGACACTAATAATTAGACGGACAAAAGTCTGACTCAGACGTCAGACGGTCGCGCCACAACGGCCCCATGCCTGTTAGAATGCGCGGCTATTTTCTGGCGACCCCCGGTTTCTAGCATGTCCCGACTCAATCCCCGGCAGCAGGAAGCCCGTGACTATGTCGGCGGCCCTCTTTTGGTGCTCGCCGGTGCAGGTTCGGGCAAGACCAGCGTGATCACGCGCAAGATTGCCCACCTCATCCAGAACTGCGGCATCCGCGCCCAGTACATCGTGGCGATGACCTTCACCAACAAGGCTGCGCGCGAGATGAAGGAGCGGGTCGCCACCTTGCTGCGCCCGGGGGAAGGCCGTGGCCTGACCGTGTGTACGTTCCACAACCTGGGCCTGAACATCATCCGCAAGGAACACGAGCGCCTGGGCTATAAGCCGGGTTTCTCGATCTTCGACGAGTCCGACATCAAGGCGTTGCTGTCGGACATCATGCAGAAGGAATACTCCGGCGACGACGGCATCGACGAGATCAAGAACATGATCGGTGCCTGGAAGAACGACCTGGTCCTGCCGCCAGAAGCCCTGGAAAAGGCGCGCAACCCGCGCGAGCAGACCGCCGCCATCGTCTACACCCACTATCAGCGCACGCTCAAGGCGTTCAACGCGGTGGACTTCGACGACCTGATCCTGCAGCCGGTCAAGCTGTTCCAGGAGCACCCCGAGGTGCTGGAGCGCTGGCAGAACCGCGTGCGTTACCTGCTGGTGGACGAATACCAGGACACCAACGCCAGCCAGTACCTGCTGGTGAAAATGCTGATCGGCATGCGCAACCAGTTTACCGTGGTGGGCGACGACGACCAGTCGATCTACGCCTGGCGTGGTGCGCGCCCCGAGAACCTGATGCTGCTCAAGGAGGACTACCCCTCCCTGAAGATCGTCATGCTCGAACAGAACTACCGTTCCACCAGCCGCATCCTGCGCTGCGCCAACGTGTTGATCGCCAACAATCCGCATGCGTTCGAAAAGCAGCTGTGGAGCGAAATGGGCGTGGGCGACGAGATCCGCGTGATCCGCTGCAAGAACGAGGAAGCCGAGGCCGAACGCGTGGCCATGGAAATCCTCACCTTGCACCTGCGCACCAACCGCCCGTACAGCGACTTTGCCATCCTTTACCGCGGCAACTACCAGGCCAAGCTGATCGAACTGAAGTTGCAGCACCACCAGGTGCCGTATCGCCTGTCGGGCGGTAACAGCTTCTTCGGCCGCCAGGAGGTCAAGGACCTGATGGCCTACCTGCGCCTGCTGGTGAACCCGGACGACGACAACGCCTACCTGCGGGTAATCAACGTGCCGCGCCGCGAGATCGGCTCCACCACCCTGGAAAAGCTCGGCAACTACGCCACCGAGCGCGGCATTTCGATGTACGCCGCCAGCGAAGAGCTGGGCCTGGGCGAGCACCTGGACGCGCGCTACACCGAGCGCTTGCAGCGTTTCAAGCACTGGCTGGACGGGGTGCGCCACAAGGTTGCCCTGGAAGACCCGATTGCCGCACTGCACGAGATGATCCGCGACATCGACTACGAGAACTGGATCCGCCAGCAGACCGCCAGCGACAAAGCTGCCGAGTTCCGCATCAGCAACGTCTGGTTCCTGGTCGAAGCGCTGAAGAACACCCTCGAGAAGGACGAAGAGGGTGACATGACCATCGAGGACGCCATCGGCAAGCTGGTGCTGCGCGACATGCTCGAGCGCCAGCAGGAAGAGGAAGAGAACGCCGAGGGCGTGCAGATGATGACCCTGCATGCCTCCAAGGGCCTGGAATTCCCCTACGTGTTCATCATGGGCATGGAAGAGGAAATCCTCCCGCACCGCTCCAGCATCGAGGCCGACACCATCGAAGAGGAACGCCGCCTGGCCTACGTGGGTATCACCCGCGCGCGCCAGACCCTGGCCTTCACCTTCGCCGCCAAGCGCAAGCAGTACGGTGAAATCATCGACTGCACGCCCAGCCGGTTCCTTGACGAACTGCCACCGGACGACCTGGCCTGGGAGGGCCTGGACGATGCGCCGGTCGAGGTGAAGGCCGCTCGCGGCAACAACGCCCTGGCCGATATCCGGGCAATGCTCAAACGCTGATCAACCATTACTCTTTAACTTTGCCGCCTCCAGCGGCCACCTTTGTTACATCGAGGAAATCACAGTGGAAGCACTGCATCAGAAGATTCGCGAAGAAGGCATCGTGCTTTCCGATCAGGTTCTCAAAGTCGACGCGTTTCTCAACCACCAGATCGATCCGGCGCTGATGCAGCTGATCGGTGACGAGTTTGCCCGCCTGTTCGCCGATGCCGGCGTGACCAAGATCGTCACCATCGAAGCCTCGGGCATTGCCCCAGCGGTGATGACCGGCCTGAAACTGGGTGTGCCGGTCATCTTCGCTCGCAAGCACCAGTCGCTGACCCTGACCGAAAACCTGCTGACCGCCTCGGTATATTCCTTCACCAAACAGACCGAGAACACCGTGGCCATTTCGCCGCGTCACCTCAACAGCAGCGACCGCGTGCTGGTGATCGATGACTTCCTGGCCAACGGCAAAGCCTCCCAAGCGCTGATCTCGATCATCAAGCAGGCAGGTGCCACCGTGGCGGGCCTGGGTATCGTGATCGAGAAGTCGTTCCAGGGCGGCCGTGCCGAACTGGACAGCCAGGGTTACCGCGTTGAATCGCTGGCCCGGGTGAAGTCGCTGGAAGGTGGTGTGGTCAGCTTCATCGAATAAACGCGACACCTGCTTCGCGGGCACGCCCGCTCCCACAGGTGCAGCACAGGTCTCGAACGCTGTGCCGTACCTGTGGGAGCGGGCGTGCCCGCGAATGGCCGCAACCCTTTTATCTGGTTGCCGCCAGCCCCGCCAACAACAAGCGCTGGTAAAGTTCTTCTTTAAGCCCCTGCGGCTGCCCCAACTGCATCCGCCCCAGGTGGCTTTCATACCCCTCCGGCCCCGGTGCATCCAACGCTGCCTTGCCCAGCTCCAGCACCTCGCTCAGCTTGAACTTGCTCTTCAACCAGTTCAGCGCCCGCAACAGATCCCGCTCCTCGGCCGTAAAGTCCGTGCCCATCGGATACTCCGGGAACAGCCGCGCATGCTGTGCCCTGATCGCCTCCAGGCGTTGCGGGGTATTGTCGGTAAAGCGCGCCTCCAGCTGAAAGTCGTCGGCAAGCTTGCCAGCGTCTTTGGCCTGCTTGATCAGGCCCGGCTGAAACCGCGAATCGCTCACCGCCAACAACCGCGCAATCACTTCGCTGTCAGTCTGCCCACGCAAGTCCGCAATGCCGTACTCGGTCACCACGATATCGCGCAGGTGCCGGGGAATGGTGCAGTGGCCATAGGTCCAGAACAGGTTCGAGGTCACCTCCCCGCCTGCCTCGCGCCAGCTGCGCAAGAGCAGGATCGAACGCCCGCCCTCCAGCGCATGGCCCTGGGCAACGAAGTTGTACTGCCCGCCCACGCCACTGAGCACCCGGCCGTCTTCCAGCTGGTCGGCCACCCCGGCGCCGAGCAGGGTCATGCCAAACGCGGTGTTGATGAAGCGCGCATCACGACGTTGTCGGCGCTTGAGTGCCTCCTGCCCGTAGAGCTCGTTGATGAAGCTGATACGGGTCATGACAAACTGCGCGCGCTGCTCCAGCGGCATCTCGCGCAAGCGCTGGTAGAACGCTTGCGGGCCGAGAAAAAAGCCGCCATGCAGTATTGCGCCCTGCTCGTCCGCCGGGCGTCGTAGCAGCCCTGCTTCGGCCAGCACCAGCAGGCCGTTGACGAACATCTCGCTGCAGCCGTACAAGCCGTGGGTAAGGGTGTCCAGGCCCCCTTCTCGCTCGATCAACGCCTGCCACGGTCCGACATCCAGCGCCTTGAGCACCGCACGGTAACCGGCGTTGTCGCCCTGACGTGCCAGCAATGCCGCGGCAACCGCATCGCCCATGGCACCAATGCCGATCTGCAGGGTGCCGCCGTCACGCACCAGGCTGCTGGCGTGCAGGCCGATGCAGTGGTCCTGAATGCCAACCGGCATGTTTGGTGTGGAAAACAGCCGACGTTGCTCGACTTCATCGAGCAGCAGGTCGAAGGCATCGATGGGCAGCTCGGCATCGCCTGGCATGTAGGGCAGTTCGGCATGCACCTGGCCCAGCATGAGGATGGTTTCGCCTGCAGCGCGGCGCTTGGCGATCATCGGCAGCAGGTCGAGGGTGATGTCTGGGTTGCAGGCCAGGCTCAGGTGCACGGGCTTTTCGGGGGTGGCGGCCACCAACTGGGCTATCAGGTTCAGGCCCTTGGCGTTGATATCACGTGCGGCGTGGCTGTAGTTGCTGCTGACGTAGTCCTGCTGGGCCGATTCGCTGTGCAGCAGGCTGCCGGGCTGCATGAAGAACTGTTCGACCCGAATATTGGGTGGCAACGTGTCGTTGCGCAGGTCTGCGAGGTAACTGAGCTCTTCGTAGTCAGCAAAGACACGCTCGACGAAGGGTTCGAGAAAGCGCCGCTGCAGGCCATCGCCCAGTGGCGGGCGGCCGAGGGAAAGTGCGGTATAGATGGTCAGGCGCCGTTCGGGCAGCTCGCGTACGCGGGCGTAAAGCGCGTTGACGAAGGCGTTGGGTTTCCCCAGGCCCAAAGGCAGGCCCATATGGATATGGGCTGGCAGCCGGGACAAGACCTGCTCGACAGCCTGGTCGATGGAGCAGAGGTGCATGGGGCCTCCTGAAACATCCGTGGGTTCAGGGGTTGGACATGAGCTCAAGCGGGTTGGTTGCCTAGGGCAAACTCTGGTCAACCCCACCTTACTTTAAGCGTCTTACTAATTAAAAATGGAAATACCACTTCTTCGCTCACATGAACCTTGTGATACGCGCTATTATCGATCGCTATCGCATTTTTATGAACATACCAATAGTCCTTACCGCGAACCCAGGACTCAGACTCATGCACGTAAAACCCTACTATAGATCCGTCCTGGCCTGTGTAGTTGCTGGCCGCATCAATATTCGTTGTGCCATAAACGTGCGCGCCGTAGGATCCATTCTTTTTATAGCCAGGATCGAGCCCGCTCAACAATGATTTAACATGCTCTTTCTGAGCACCATGCACCATCCTCAATACATAGCCATCCGGCACACTTTTCGGCGATTTGACCACCTTGATCTTTGTATCGGAAGGTATATCACTGTAGGTCTTGGTAATTACTTCGGTTTCAAAAACAATCGCCCGGTGCAACTTCCCAGACGTCGTAGGCTTTTTCTTTGGAAAAAAATACCTGAACAATCGCGAGACAAATTTGAAGAAAGAGAAATAACCGCTCGGGTCTTCCCGGTTAACCGGGTCTCCTAGGCAGTAGGCATAAGAGTTCAGACCACCCGCTGCGAACGGGCTCATGCTGTCCGGGCTAATAAAGCGCATCAATGATGGGTTAAATGCTCGACGACCGTTACCCAGTAGATAACAGCCGGTAACAGGGTCCTGTCGGCCGCCATTAAAGCCGAGCACGGCCTGGAAAATCGAGAGATAGCCATAAGGCGAATAGGCCAGATGCCGAAGGGCGCTGCCGGGGATCAGCTTTTGCGGCTGTGTTCGACCGGCTGCATGTTGCTCGGGACAGTTATCGCCCAGATCCATTGTTAGCCACCACTTCAATCAGAAGCGTCAGTGTTCTTCAGAACCCTGAAAAATAGAACTGGTAAAAATGCTAGTTCTCATGGAATCAGGCTCAGCCCGATTGGAGCTTCTGGAGACATCCATGGACATGGCTCTAGCGGGTTGGTTGCCTGTGCTGGACCTTTCTCGGGCACCACAAAAACAAAGCCCGCCATCAACGGCGGGCCTCATGCAATTCAGCTGTAAATCACAACCCGGACATTTTCTTGATCGCCCCTTTCAGGTCTTCATCCGAGCAGTCTGCACAGGTGCCCTTTGGCGGCATGGCGTTGATACCAGTAATGGCCTTGGCCAGGATGCCATCCAGACCGCCCTGGTGGTCGGCGCGTTCTTTCCACGCGGCGGTGTCACCAATTTTAGGCGCGCCGAGCAAGCCGCTGCCATGGCAGGCGTTGCAGTGCTTGGCGATGATTTCATCCGGCGTTTTGGCTCCCCCGCCACCCGCTGCAGCGGCCACTTCCATGCCTTTGCACTCCTGGCCCTGGACGCACACCTGGCCAACCGGCTCCAGGCGTTTGGCAATGTCGTCATTGGTCGCAGCGGTTGCGCTCATTGCCCAGAGGGCGAATACGGCTGCTGGTACGGCCAGCATCTTCTTGATTTGATTCACGCGAACACCCTCATGGTGGCTAATCACGCTCGCGGCCACGGATCGGCGAGCGTTGAAAAGTATAGCGGGAACCCAGAGGCCGTGAAACGACCCCACACAGGAAAGGGGTATTGCCGAATCAATGCACTGCGCTGGATCAAAAGTTTGAAGGCGTCGCCGCACTGATCAGCCGCGCCGGCTGGTCGAATGGGTTGCGGAAGCGGTGCGGGCGGGTGCTTTCGAAGTAGTAGCTGTCGCCTTCTTCGAGAACGAAAATCTCGTTGCCGACCACCAGCTCCAGGCGGCCTTCAAGCAGGATACCGGTCTCCTCGCCGTCGTGGGTGAGCATCTCGGCACCGGTGTCCGCACCTGGCGGGTACACCTCGGTCAGAAAAGCGATGGCACGGTTGGGGTGCGACTTGCCCACCAGCTTCATGGTCACAGCACCGTCTGAGATATCGATCAGCTCATGGGCCTTGTAGACGATCTGAGTGGGGCTTTGGGGCTCCAGCTCGACCGAAAAGAATTCGACCATGGACATGGGAATGCCGCTAAGCACTTTGCGCAGCGAGCTGATAGAGGGGCTTACGCTGTTCTTCTCGATCATCGAGATGGTGCTGTTGGTCACGCCAGCACGCTTGGCGAGTTCGCGCTGCGACAGGCCCTTGAGCTTGCGGATGGCTTGCAGTCGTTCGCCGACGTCCAAAGCTGGAGCCTCCTGAAACGGTGAAAGGGGGGTGGATGTGAACGATATCATGGCAATGCCGTTCAGTATTTACAACACACCGCCCCCAACCTGTCCGCTTCAGCGTCTCATTCGCCGATGTAGTCCCGTGGTACCCGCTTCAGGTTACAGAAGATCTGATAGGGAATAGTGCCCGCATGCGCGGCCACTTCACTGGCCAGCACCTGCTTGCCCCAGAATTCGACCGGGCTGCCGACAGTGGCTTGCGGTACGTCGGTGAGGTCGATGCTGAGCATGTCCATCGACACCCGGCCGATCAGCTGGGTGCGCTTGCCAGCGACCAGCACCGGGGTGCCGTTAGGCGCCTGGCGCGGGTAGCCATCGGCATAGCCCATGGCGACCACACCCACGCGGGTCGGCCGAGGGCTGACGAACTTGGCACCATAGCCAACCGGCTCGCCGGCAGGCAGCTCGCGCACGCTGATCACCCGCGATTGCAGGGTCATCACCGGTTGCAGGCGTGCGGCCTCGGCCTGCGCCACTTCGAACGGCGTGGCGCCGTACAGCATCAGGCCTGGGCGCACCCAGTCGCTGGGCGCTTGCGGCCAGCCCAGCACGCCGGGCGAGTTACGCAGGCTGCATTCGGCGGCCAGGCCCTGTCGGGCAGCTTCGAACACGGCGATTTGCTGGGAGGTAGCGTCAGCGTCCAGTTCGTCGGCGCGAGCGAAGTGGGTCATCAACACGATGCGCGAAACCTTGCCGCTGGCCAGCAGTCGCTGGTAGGCATCGTGGTAGTCCTTGGGGTGCAGGCCAACGCGGTGCATGCCACTGTCCAGCTTCAGCCAGACGTTGAGCGGTTTGTGCAGCGGGGTTTTCTCGATGGCTTCCAGTTGCCACAGCGAGTGCACCACGCACCACAGGTCGTGCTCGGCGATCAGCGCCAGTTCGCTGGCTTCAAAAAAACCTTCCAGCAGCAGTACCGGGGCTTTGATACCGGCGGCGCGCAGTTCCAGCGCCTCTTCGATGCAGGCCACGGCAAAGCCGTCGGCTTCGGCCTCGAGGGCCAGGGCGCAGCGCACGGCGCCGTGGCCGTAGGCATCGGCCTTGATCACGGCGAGGGCTTTGGCACCCGTCAGTTCACGGGCCAGACGGTAGTTGTGGCGCAGGGCCTGGAGGTCGATCAGGGCGCGGGCGGGACGCATAGCGGCTGCCTTATGGTGGTTCGGGTTGAAATCGGTGGTGGATTATTCGCGGGCTTGCCCGCTCCCACAGGTCGTGCACAGCTTTCAAAAGCGGTGGTGTTCCTGTGGGAGCGGGCAAGCCCGCAAATGGGCCGGCACAGGCTGTTACTGCTGGTGAGCCGGCGCGCTTTGCCCGTGCTTGGCCACTTCCCGGCTATTGCCATAACGGGAGATATCCAGGCCTTCGGCACTGATCTGCGGCTTCTTGCGCGCAATCAGGTCGGCCAGCAGGCGGCCGGAACCGCACGCCATGGTCCAGCCCAAGGTACCGTGACCGGTGTTCAGGAACAGGTTGCGGAACGCCGTGGCACCCACGATCGGTGTGCCGTCCGGGGTCGCCGGGCGCAAGCCGGTCCAGAAGCTGGCCTGGCTCAGGTCACCGCCGCGAGGATAAAGGTCGTTGACGATCATCTCCAGCGTTTCGCGCCGACGCGGGTTCAGCGACAGGTCAAAACCAGCGATTTCAGCCATGCCCCCAACGCGGATGCGGTTGTCGAAACGGGTGATGGCAACCTTGTAGGTCTCGTCGAGAATGGTCGAAGTCGGGGCCATGTCGCTGTTGGTGATCGGCACGGTCAGCGAATAGCCTTTCAGCGGATACACCGGAGCCTTGATGCCCAGCGGCTTGAGCATCTGTGGCGAGTAGCTGCCCAGCGCCAGCACGTAGCGGTCTGCCGTTTCCAGCTTGCCGTCGATCCACACGCCATTGATGCGGTCACCCGCGAAGTCCAGGCGCTGGATGTCCTGGCCGAAGCGGAACTCCACGCCCAGCTTCAACGCCATGTCGGCAAGCTTGGTGGTAAACAGCTGGCAGTCGCCAGTCTGGTCGTTCGGCAGGCGCAGGGCGCCGGCCAGGATATCTTTCACGCCGGCCAGGGCGGGTTCGACGCGGGCAATGCCGTCGCGGTCGAGCAGCTCGTAGGGCACACCGGACTGTTCGAGTACGGCAATGTCCTTGGCCGCAGCATCGACCTGGGCCTGGGTGCGGAACAGCTGGGTGGTGCCCAGGCTGCGGTTTTCGTAGTTGATGCCGGTTTCGGCGCGCAGCTCGTCGAGGCAGTCACGGCTGTACTCGGACAGGCGCACCATGCGCTCCTTGTTCACCGCGTAGCGGCTGGCAGTGCAGTTGCGCAGCATCTGTGCCATCCACAGGTACTGGTCGACATCGCCCGTGAGCTTGATGGCCAGGGGGGCGTGACGCTCCAGCAGCCACTTGATGGCTTTGAGCGGTACGCCAGGCGCAGCCCAGGGCGAGGCATAGCCGGGCGAGATCTGGCCGGCGTTGGCAAAGCTGGTTTCCATGGCCACCGCCGGCTGGCGGTCGACCACCGTGACTTCGAAACCTTGCCGGGCCAGGTAGTAGGCACTGGCGGTTCCGATTACACCGCTACCAAGTACCAGAACTCGCATCGTTTTATCCCTCACACGCGGCGCGCCGCACACTTTTATTGAAATGGCATGAATGGGCGCAGTATAGGAATTTGAGACCAGTGCAATTCACTATATAAAAGCCTATTATTGGCGAGAATTCTCGGCAAAATCGCCTTTCACGGAGGGGCATCCCCTATGAGAACCCAGCACCAGACCAAGCGTGAACTGGACAAGATCGACCGCAACATCCTGCGTATCCTGCAGAATGACGGGCGTATTTCCTTCACCGAACTGGGCGAGAAAGTTGGGCTGTCCACCACTCCTTGTACCGAGCGGGTTCGCCGCCTTGAGCGCGAGGGCATCATCATGGGCTACAACGCCCGCCTGAACCCGCAGCACCTCAAGGGCAGCCTGCTGGTGTTCGTGGAAATCAGCCTGGACTACAAGTCGGGCGATACCTTCGAGGAGTTCCGCCGCGCGGTCTTGAAGCTGCCCCACGTGCTGGAATGCCACCTGGTGTCGGGTGACTTCGACTATCTGGTTAAAGCGCGTATTTCGGAAATGGCCTCATACCGCAAGCTGCTCGGCGACATCCTGCTGAAACTGCCGCACGTGCGCGAATCGAAGAGCTACATCGTGATGGAAGAGGTGAAGGAGAGCCTTTGCCTGCCGATCCCGGACTGAGGCTAGACCAGCACCTGGCGGGTGGTGGCAATGAACTGGTGGACCAACTGTTCAGCGGCGGGGTCGATCATCGGTTCAGGGCCACGACCACGCGGGCAGGCCATGCGCGGGGTGGTACCGAACAACCGGCAGATCATCGGCCGCTCTTCATACACCGTGCAGCCGTTGGGGCCCAGGTGCACGCAGTCCAGACGCTCCAGAGCAGCGTCCTGCTCGGCCTGGGACTTGCGCGGCAGGCGGGCCATTTCCTCCGCCGAGGTAGTGACCGGGCCGCAGCAGTCGTGGCAGCCGGGCTCGCACTCGAAAGAGGGGATGAGTTCGCGCAGGAAGTGGATCTTGTGGCGGTTGCAGGACATGACGGGATACAAGCTGACAAAGTGATTGGATTATAGGCTTATTCGCGGGTTCACCCGCGAACGAGTATGAAGCCCTCGCTGGTTGCCCGGCCGCGATGGCACAGCTTATCCTCGTCCCCCCTCCATTTTTCAGGGCCGCCCCAATGATCCACAGCGCGCAGCACGCCGCCTCCTATTACGCCGCCAGCAGCGCGCCACACCCCGACCACGCCTACCTGCAAGGCGAACACAACGCCGACGTGTGCATCATCGGCGGCGGCTACTCGGGCCTGAACACCGCCATCGAGCTGGCCGAGCGTGGTTTCTCGGTCATCCTGCTGGAAGCGCGCAAACTTGGCTGGGGCGCCAGTGGGCGCAATGGCGGGCAACTGATCCGAGGGGTCGGTCATGGTCTGGAGCAGTTCCTCCCGGTCATCGGAGAAGAAGGCGTGCGCACCATGAAACTGATGGGCCTGGAGGCCGTACAGATCGTGCGCGAGCGGGTAGAAAAGCATGCTATCGCCTGCGACCTGGCCTGGGGCTACTGCGACCTGGCCAACAAACCCGCCGAGCTGCTGGGCTTTGCCCAAGACGCCGAGGAGCTGCGCGGTCTGGGCTATGCACATGAGCTGCGGCTGGTCGGCAAGGACGATATCCACAGCGTGGTGGGTGCCGACTGCTATGTGGGGGGGCTGGTCGACATGGGCTCCGGGCATCTGCATCCGCTCAATCTGGCATTGGGTGAAGCCGCCGCAGCCGCCCGCCTGGGCGTGAAGTTGTTCGAGCAATCCGAAGTCACCCGCATCGACTACGGCACTGAAGTGCAGGTGCATACTGCCCAAGGCCGGGTACGCGCCAAGACCCTGGTACTGTGCTGCAACGCCTACCACAACGACCTCAATCGCGAGCTGGGCGGCAAGGTGCTGCCGGCCGGCAGCTACATCATCGCCACCGAGCCGCTGGGCGAAGAACGCGCACGCACATTGCTGCCGCAGAATATGGCGGTGTGTGACCAGCGCGTGGCGCTGGACTACTACCGCCTGTCCGCCGACCACCGCCTGCTGTTTGGCGGTGCCTGCCACTATTCAGGCCGCGACCCGAAGGACATCGCCGCCTACATGCGGCCGAAGATGCTCAAGGTGTTCCCGCAGCTTGCCGACGTGCGCATCGACTACCAGTGGGGTGGCATGATCGGCATTGGTGCCAATCGCCTGCCGCAGGTTGGCCGCCTGGCCAGCCAGCCGAACGTGTATTACGCCCAGGCCTACTCGGGCCATGGGCTCAACGCCACCCACCTGGCCGCGCGCCTGCTGGGTGAAGCCATCAGTGGCCAGGAAAGCGGGCGCTTCGACCTTTTCAACAAGGTGCCGCACATCACCTTCCCTGGCGGCAAGCACCTGCGCTCGCCACTGCTGGCGCTGGGAATGCTGTGGCATCGCCTCAAAGAGCTGACTTGAAAGTCCCCATCCTTGTGGCAGCAACTGTCTTGCTTAAAATCTAAAAGCTGACGCGCCCCCTGTGGGAGCGGGCGTGCCCGCTCCCACAGGGTCGGTGCAAGTTTCAAGTCTGGGGAACAACAGGCCCTCCAGCGACCATCGTGTCAGTCCTTCCAGAAGGGTTTCCGCCCTTCGATCCGGGCCTGCTCCCAGCTCAGCCCGACATCGCGCAACTCGTCATCGGTCAGCTGCAGCAACGCCCTGCGGGTATGCCAGCGATGCAGCATCAGCCCCCAACGCCCCAAACCCTCTGGCGCGTTGAACACCTTGGCCTGCTGCCCGGCTTCCAGTTCCTTGGCCAACAGTTGCAAGCGCACATCGCTCATGCCACCCATCACCGCATCCTCCCGTTCAGTTGTTACCGTGGAGAAAGCATGCGCGTCGGCACCCTCGACAATACAGATCCAATACAGCCTTATTATTCCCATACAGAATTGGCCGCTGGTCGACTGAATGCTGTATTTTCAGCCCAACTGTACCGGTCGCTATGCCAATGCAGCGCAGGAGTATGCCGTGACCCTCTACCTGAATCTCGCCGAAATACTCGGCGCCCGAATCAAGCAGGGCCTCTATCGCCCTGGCCAGCGCCTGCCGTCCGTGCGCGCACTGAGTGAGGAGCATGGGGTCAGCCTGAGCACCGTGCAGCAGGCCTATCGCATGCTCGAAGACAGCGGTATGGTCTCGCCGCGGCCCAAGTCCGGCTACTTCGTCAGCGACCAACGGCAGTTGCCGGCACTGCCCGCAGTCAGCCGCCCGGCCCAGCGCCCGGTGGACATCTCGCAGTGGGAACAGGTGCTGGAGCTGGTGCGCAGTACGCCGCGCCAGGATGTGGTGCAACTCGGCCGCGGCATGCCCGACATCGACAGCCCTACCCTGAAGCCGCTGCTGCGCAGCCTTGCCCAGTTGAGCCGGCGCCAGGACATGCCTGGCCTGTACTACGACAACATCCACGGTAACCTGGCCCTGCGCGAACAGGTGGCCCGGCTGATGCTCGACTCCGGCTGCCGCCTGGGGCCGGCCGACCTGGTGATTACCACCGGCTGCCATGAGGCGCTGTCATGCAGCATCCGCGCAGTCTGCGAGCCAGGCGACATCGTCGCGGTCGACTCGCCCAGCTTCCACGGCGCCATGCAAACCCTCAAGGGCTTGGGCATGAAAGCGCTGGAAATCCCCACCGACCCGGTCACCGGCATCAGCCTGGAGGCGCTGGAGCTGGCCCTGGAGCAGTGGCCGATCAAGCTCATTCAGATCACCCCCAGCTGCAACAACCCGCTGGGCTACATCATGCCCGAGGCACGCAAGAAGGCCCTGCTGAGCCTCGCCCAACGCTATGACGTGGCGATTCTGGAAGACGATGTGTACGGCGACCTGGCCTATACCTACCCACGCCCACGCACCCTGAAGTCGTTCGACGACGATGGCCGCGTGCTGCTCTGCAGTTCGTTCTCCAAAACCCTCGCGCCCGGCCTGCGGATCGGCTGGGTGGCGCCCGGGCGCTACCTGGAGCGCGTGCTGCACATGAAATACATCAGCACCGGCAGCACCGCCAGCCAGCCTCAGCTGGCCATCGCTGACTTCATCGCAGCCGGGCACTACCAGCCCCATGTACGGCGCATGCGCAGCCAGTACCAGCGTGGCCGCGACCTGATGGGCGACTGGGTGACCCGCTACTTCCCGGCGGGCACCCGGGTCAGCCGGCCCCAGGGCGGCTTCATGCTGTGGGTGGAATTACCCGAACATCTCGATACGCTTCGGCTGAACCGCGCTTTACTGGAGCAGGGCGTGCAGGTTGCCGTGGGCAGCATCTTTTCGGCCTCGGGCAAGTTTCGCCACTGCCTGCGCATGAATTTCGCCGCCAGGCCAACGCCGCAAATCGAAGCCTCCGTGCGCAAGGTTGGTGAAACCGCCCTTCGTCTACTGGATGACGAAAGCGCCGACGCGTAACTTTGCGCCGCCCGTCACGGTCAAACCCCTAAAGCCCTTGCTGCACAGGACGGTTCACCCTTGAGACTCCAGCGAGCCTTGCCTCTGCTGCTGGTGTTGTTGCTCGGCGTTGCCGGTTGCACAAGCATCAGCGCGCCCCGCGAAACCAGCCAGGCGTTGCCTGCCCACGAATCGGCCTTTGGCCGCTCGGTGCTGCGCCAGGCCGCGCCCTATGGCGGCCGCTCGGGCTTTCGCCTGCTGCCCAACAGCAACGAGGCATTTCGCGCCCGCGCCGAACTGATACGCAACGCCCAGGCGAGCATCGACCTGCAGTACTACATCGTCCACGACGGTCTCAGTACCCGCGCCCTTGTGCATGAACTGCTGCGCGCTGCCGACCGTGGCGTGCGCGTGCGCATCCTGCTCGACGACACCACCAGCGACGGCCTGGACACCGTCATGGGCACCCTCGATGCCCATCCGAACATCCACATTCGCGTGTTCAACCCACTGCATCTGGGGCGCAGTACCGGCGTTACGCGCGCCGTGGGCCGGCTGTTCAACTTGTCGCGCCAGCACCGGCGCATGCACAACAAGCTGTTCCTGGTGGACAACAGCATGGCCATCGTCGGCGGGCGCAACCTGGGCGACGAGTATTTCGATGCCGAGCCCAACCTCAACTTCACCGACATCGACCTGCTGGGCGTGGGCCCGGTAGCCGAGCAGCTGGGGCACAGCTTCGACCAGTACTGGAACAGCGCCCTCAGCCGGCCGATCACCGATTTCCTCTGGCATGACCCGGATGCCAACGACCTGCGGGCTAGCCGCCAGCGCCTGGAAGTGTCGCTGGCCAAAGCCAGGACCCAGCGCAAGGCCCTGTACGACCGCTTGATGGCCTATCAGTCGCAGCCGCGCCTGGATGTGTGGCGCAACGAGCTGATCTGGGCTCACGCACAGGCCCTATGGGATGCGCCCAGCAAGGTGTTGGCCGAAGACGAACCGGACCCGCAATTACTGCTGAGCCAGCAACTGGCTCCGGACCTGGCTAACGTGCACCGCGAGTTGGTCCTGGCATCGGCCTACTTTGTACCGGGCGAACCGGGGCTGCTGTACCTGACCGGCCGCGCCGACGCTGGCGTTTCGGTGAAGCTGCTGACCAACTCGCTGGAAGCCACCGACGTGCCGGCAGTGCATGGAGGCTATGCACCCTATCGTCGTGCCTTGCTTGAGCACGGGGTGCAGCTTTACGAGCTTCGCCGCCAGCCAGGCGACCCCAGCGCGGGGCGACTGAGTTTCCGTGGCAGCTCGGATTCGAGCCTGCACACCAAGGCGATCGTGTTCGACCGGCGCAAGACCTTCATCGGCTCGTTCAACTTCGACCCGCGCTCAGTATTGTGGAACACCGAGGTCGGGGTACTGGTGGACAGCCCGGAGCTGGCCGAATACACCCGCGAACTGGCCCAGCAGGGTATGGCGCCTGCGCTGAGCTATCAGGTGAAACTGATAGGTAACAAGCTGGTGTGGGCGACCGAGGACAATGGCCAACGGCACGTGCTGACGTCTGAGCCGGGCGGGATCTGGCGACGCTTCAATGCCTGGATCAGCAAGGCGGTTGGCTTGGAGAAGATGCTATAGCGGCGATTCCGGGGCCTTGCGGCCCCCAAAATCATCAGGCAGAAACCGGCTCAAAGGCTCCGCGCCGCCGCGTCAATACAACCAACCCCGCAGCCCCGGCCGCCATCAGGAACAGCAACGCATGCCCGCTGATCCACTGGCTCCCCGCCCCGGCCAACAACGGCCCGAGCAAACAGCCAATGCCCCACAGTTGGGCTACGTGGGCATTGGCCCGTACCAACTCATCATCGCGGTAGCGCTCACCGATCAGCACCAGCGACAAGGTGAACAAGCCGCCGGCACTGGCGCCGAACAACACCCACAACGGCCAGATAACCGGGGTGTGCAACAGCAGCGGGATCGCCAGACTGGACACCAGCAGGGTCACCGCACAGCCAGTGAACAGGGTACGTCGCGACATATGGTCGGCCAGCGCGCCGATGGGCAATTGCAGCACCGCATCACCCACCACCACGGTACTCACCATGAACAAGGCGATTTCGGTGCTGAAGCCCTGCTGCAGGCAATACACCGGCAGCAAGGTGAGGATCATCGCCTCGAACGAGGCGAACAGGGCAATGGCCCAGGCAATTACCGGCAAGCGTCGGCAGAAGGCGAACAGGTCGCCAAAGGTGACACTGCAGGCTTCCGTGCTCGGCGCTCCACCACGCCCCAGCAGAACCAGCGGCGCGGCCAGCAGCAGGCCGGTCGCCGCCCAGAAGCCGAAGTCGTCATCAGAGCCGAGGAAACCCAGCACCAACGGCCCGGCCAACTGGCTCAGGGCGTAGCTGCTGCCATACAGCGCCACCAACCGGCCACGCCACTGTTCGACCACCAGTTGGTTGATCCAGCTTTCGCCGAGGATGAACACCACGGTCAGAGACATGCCGATCATCAGCCGCAGCAGCAGCCATAACGGGTAACTAGGCAGCAGCGCGAGCAGGCCAATCGACAGCGCCCCGCCCCACAGGCACAGGCGCATCGCCGAAGGTACGCCAACCCAACCTGCCAGGCGGCTGGCCAGGCTGGCGCCGGCCAGTACGCCCAACGCCGGCATTGCCGCCATCACGCCGATGGCGAAGCTGCCGTAGCCCCAGGCCTCCAGGCGCAGGGACACCAGCGGCATGCTCACGCCAAGCGCCAGCCCGACACTGAGCACCGATGCCAGTACGGCGAAGTAGGTACCCCAACGCATTACAGCCTCCCAGCCAATATTTCCAGGGGCCCATTTGCGGGCAAGCCCGCTCCTGCAACGGTCGCGAAGACCTGCAGGAGCGGGCTTGCCCGCGAAAAGGACCTACCGGGTTACAGCTTGATCCAGGTCGCCTTCAGCTCGGTGTACTTCTCCAGTGCGTGCAGCGACTTGTCACGGCCGTTGCCCGACTGTTTGAAGCCACCGAACGGCGCGGTCATGTCGCCACCATCGTACTGGTTGACCCAGACGCTGCCTGCACGCACGGCACGGGCGGTCTTGTGGGCCTTGGAAATGTCCGAAGTCCAGATACCAGCGGCCAGGCCATACGGGGTGTCGTTGGCAATGGCCACGGCTTCTTCGGCGGTGTCGAAGGCAATCACCGACAGCACCGGGCCGAAGATTTCTTCCTGGGCAATGCGCATGGCGTTAGTCACGCCGTCGAAGATGGTCGGCTCGACGTAGGTGCCGCCGGTCTCTTCCAGGGTGCGTTTGCCGCCGGCCAGCAGCTTGGCGCCGTCCTTGTGGCCAGCCTCGATGTACGACAGCACGGTGTTCATCTGCTGGGTATCGACCAAGGCACCGACAGTGGTCTGCGGGTCCAGCGGGTTGCCTGGCTTCCAGCCCTTCAGGGCCTCTACCACCATCGGCAGGAACTTGTCCTTGATCGAACGCTCGACCAGCAGGCGGGAGCCTGCAGTGCACACTTCGCCCTGGTTGAAGGCGATGGCGCTGGCTGCGGCCTCGGCGGCTGCTTGCAGGTCCGGGGCGTCGGCAAAGACGATGTTCGGGCTCTTGCCACCGGCTTCCAGCCAGATGCGTTTCATGTTCGACTCGCCCGCGTAAACCATCAGTTGCTTGGCGATCTTGGTCGAACCGGTGAACACCAGGGTGTCCACGTCCATGTGCAGGGCCAGTGCCTTGCCCACGGTGTGGCCATAGCCTGGCAGCACGTTCAGCACGCCAGCGGGGATACCGGCCTCGATCGCCAGTTGGGCGATGCGGATGGCGGTCAGCGGCGATTTTTCGGACGGCTTGAGCACGACCGAGTTACCGGTGGCCAGTGCAGGGCCGAGTTTCCAGCAGGCCATCAGCAACGGGAAGTTCCACGGCACGATGGCACCAACCACACCCACGGGTTCGCGGGTAACCAGGCCAAGCTGGTCATGCGGGGTCGGGGCAACTTCGTCGTAGACCTTGTCGATGGCTTCGGCAGTCCAGTGAATGGCTTGGGCCGCACCTGGGATGTCGATGCTGGAGGAGTCGCCGATCGGCTTGCCCATGTCCAGCGTTTCCAACAGCGCCAGCTCTTCGACGTTCTTGCGCAGCAGGTCGGCGAAGCGGATCAGCTTGGCCTTGCGCTTGGCGGGGGCCAGCTGCGACCACACGCCGGAGTTGAAGGTGGCACGGGCGTTTTCAACAGCGCGGTTGGCATCGGCCAGGTCGCAGCTGGCAACCTTGGCCAGGAAGCGTCCGTCGACCGGGCTCAGGCACTCGAAGGTTTCACCGGATACGGCATCGGTGTATTCGCCGTTGATGAAGGCACGGCCTTCGATCTTCAGTTGCTGGGCACGTTGTTCCCAGTCCGCACGGGTCAGGGTGGTCATACGAAACTCCTCCTCTTGTTTAGGTGCAACGCCGCACTGAGGACTCACAGGCGTTGTCAGAATTCTGGCCGGGCGCCAAGCGCACACTGGCAAGCGATACCCTAAACCAGCCGGTGTAAACTATCAATATATTTGACACGAGAGGCTCAAAAGCCTACTGATGTTCATTTTATTAAACAACAACAGGAGCCGAACCATGAGTATTGATAGCATCATCGACTTCGCGCAGGTCATCACCGAGGCCGAACGCTACCGCCCGGCTGCAGAGAAAATCCTCAAGGGCGAGCCGGACCAGGCGGTCTACAACCACTATTCCAGCCCGTGCGGGCAGTTTGCCGCTGGCGTATGGGAAGGTGAGGTGGGCCAGTGGACAGTGAACTACACCGAGCACGAATACTGCGAGATCGTCCAAGGCGTTTCGGTGCTGCGCGACGAGGATGGCGGGGCGAAAACCCTGCGTGCCGGCGATCGCTTTGTAATCCCCGCCGGCTTCAAAGGCACTTGGGAGGTGCTGGAGCCTTGCCGCAAGATCTATGTGATGTTCGAGCAGAAGTAACCACAGCAGTATCTATGTAGCGCAGGCAATTCGCAGGCATGCGTGAGGATGGCCCTGCCCATGTCGGGCCATCCAACTTCAACAGGAAGAACACCATGACCAACGAAGAAGTGCTGCGAACCCTCGCCCACCTGGTCGGCACCCCTTACGCGCCAGCGCTCAAAGACACCATCCGCACCCTTACCGGCCGCACCCGGGTGGTCGGCCCCAACGAAATGTGCACCCGCGAGTACGACGTCGAGCGCATCCAGATCAAGGCCGGTGCCGACCTGCTGATCCAGGGCTTCGACTTCAACTGACCCTGCAACAGCCAAAAAAAAACCCGCCTCCTTTCGGATGCGGGTTTTTTTCAGGTCGCCGATCAATTACTTGATCTTGGCTTCCTTGTACACCACGTGCTTGCGAACAACCGGATCATATTTCTTGATCTCGATTTTGTCCGGGGTGGTGCGCTTGTTCTTGTCGGTGGTGTAGAAGTGGCCGGTACCGGCACTCGAAACCAGACGGATCAATTCACGCATGATGCTCTCCCTTAAACCTTGGCGCCAGCTTTACGGATGTCAACCAGAACGGCGTCGATGCCGCGCTTGTCGATGATACGCATGCCTTTGGCGGAAACGCGCAGACGCACGAAACGCTTCTCGGATTCAACCCAGAAACGGTGGTGCTGCAGGTTCGGCAGGAAACGACGACGGGTTTTGTTGTTTGCGTGGGAAATGTTGTTCCCGGTTACTGGACCCTTACCAGTAACTTGACAGACTCTCGACATGACTCAGCCCTCTAAAACCACATGCCCAACCCGGCATGGGTTGGCCGCTTAATCTCTCAGTCTTTGGCGCCTGGGCGCCGTGATTCTGGAGGCCTTATCGACCGGATCCGCTTATGCGACAGGCCGAGCCCCTAGAAAAGAGCGCTGCTTTATACCAGAAAGACTTGGCTGCAACAACAGTAGATGCACATTACCGCTAGCCAGAACGCGCCGGGCCAGCATAGCGGCAGGCCCCGCCAGTCGTCGACCGCTCGTCGCAAGATTTGCAAAAAAGGGTGTGGTCATTTGCCGGCGGGCGCACTAGGGTAAGCCTTTTCCAGACTGCACTGGCAGATGGGCCACTGACAGCCAAGGAGCCACCATGCGTGTCGCCGCACTTTCCTTATTGTTCACCACCCTGTTCGCCGCTGGCGCTGCCCAGGCCGCTCCGCTGAGCGTTTGCAGCGAGGCCAGCCCCGAAGGCTTCGACGTGGTCCAGTACAATTCGCTCACCACCACCAACGCCACCGCCGACGTGCTGATGAACCGCCTGGTGGAGTTCGATGCGGCGCAAGGCAAGGTGGTGCCGAGCCTGGCGACCAGCTGGACGGTATCGGCCGACGGCCTGGTGTATGACTTCACCCTGCGCGATGACGTCAAGTTTCACAGCACCTCCTATTTCAAGCCAAGCCGCAAGCTGAATGCCGACGACGTGCTGTTCAGCTTCCAGCGCATGCTCTACCCGGCCCATGCCTGGCACAAGACTGCGCCGGGCGGCTACCCGCATGCCCAATCGCTGCAGCTGGGCAGCCTGATCAAGGCGATCGAGGCACCGTCGCCGAACACCGTGCGCTTCACCCTCAGCCACCCGGACGCCACCTTCCTGGCCACCCTGAGCATGGGCTTCGCCTCGATCTACTCCGCAGAATACGCTGACAAGCTGCTCAAGGCCGGCACACCGGAAAAGCTCAACAACCAACCGATCGGCACCGGGCCGTTCGTGTTCCAGCGTTTCCAGAAAGACGCCGTGGTGCGCTACCGCGCCAACCCGGACTACTTCGCCGGCAAGCCGGCGGTCGACCCGCTGATCTTCGCCATCACCACCGATGCCAACGTGCGCCTGCAGAAGCTCAAGCGTGGCGAGTGCCAGGTTGCCCTGTCGCCCAAGCCGTTGGACATTGCCGAAGCGGGCCAGGACGGTAACCTCAAGGTGGCCACCACCCCGGCATTCATGACTGCCTTCGTGGCCATCAACAGCCAGCACCCGCCGCTGGACAAGCCGGAAGTGCGTCAGGCGATCAACCTGGCCTTCGACAGGCAAGCCTACCTCAAGGCCGTGTTCGAAGACTCTGCGGTGGCTGCCAATGGCCCCTACCCGCCCAATACCTGGAGCTACGCCAAGGACCTGCCCGGCTACCCGCTGGACCTGAAGAAAGCCAAGGCCCTGCTGGCCAAGGCCGGCCTGGCCGAAGGCTTCAGTACCACCATCTGGACCCGGCCCTCGGGTAGCCTGCTCAACCCCAACCCCAGCCTTGGCGCGCAGATGCTGCAAGCCGACTTGGCGAAGATTGGTATCAAGGCTGAAATCCGCGTGATCGAATGGGGCGAGCTTATCCGCCGCGCCAAGGCCGGCGAGCATGACTTGCTGTTCATGGGCTGGGCGGGCGACAACGGCGACCCGGACAACTTCCTCAGCCCGCAGTTTTCCTGTGCGGCGGTCGAGTCAGGGACCAACTTCGCACGCTTCTGCGACAGCCGCCTCGACCAGCTGATCAGCGCCGGGCGCACCACCAACGACCAGAGCGTACGCAGCCGGCTGTACCAGCAGGCGCAGACACTGATCCAGCAGCAGGCGCTGTGGGTGCCACTGGCGCACCCGACGGCGGCGACCTTGCTGCGCCAAGGCGTCGAGGGGTACCAGGTGAGCCCGTTCGGGCGGCTGGATTTCAGCAAGGTGACGGTGACCAAGTAAGCCTGTACCGGCCTCTTCGCGGGTAAACCCGCTCCTACAGGGGTAGCGCCAGCCTGGCAGTTGACGCTACCCCTGTAGGAGCGGGTTTACCCGCGAAAGGGCCCGTACTGACCCTATAAGGCTCTCAGTACTCCCTCAGACCACAATCCACCCATGCTCGACCATCGACAACGGCTCCCCATCACCAATGATGATGTGATCCAGCACCCGCACATCAATCAACGCCAGCCCCCGCTTCAACGACAGCGTCAAATGCACATCGTCCTGACTCGGTTCACTGATCCCTGAAGGATGGTTGTGGCACTTATGGTATATGTTCGGAAACGTTGCAGATCTGGAGCTACCGATGCCAGACGTCCCTTTCTGCGAGATCCGAATGATTCGTACTGCCTCCAGCGGCCTCAGGCCATACCTGCTGGTGCAGGGGGTTCCAGTGATCCTAGCAAACCTCTGGGCGGAGGATTTGCTCCACAGATCGCGTCTCAATACCGTCGAAAATTACCTACGTGACATCGCTATCGCGTACGAGTGGGCTCTCAGCCGAGGTTCTCCACTGGAAGCGAAGCTTGAGCGCCTAGCGGTGTTCAGCTCAGCGGAACTGACATCGCTGGCCGAACGCCTCTGCTCCACCAAACGCGGTGCGGGTGCGAGCCAATCGACATGCACCCGACGACTCGAAGCTGTCAAATCATTCATAGATTTCTCCTTCGAGCACTACGTTGAGCTCAATCGACTAGGTCTACTTGAGCAAAGCCAAGCGGAAAAAAACAAAGCCAAGAATCTGCGAAATCTTCAAAAAAAAATCACCAAGATTGCATATCAATCAGAACCGCCGCTACCAGCAACGCCACTTGACTCCGGCGGACAAGCCTTATTCAAAGGGGTGCTCAGTCCTGATGACTTTAGGAACCCATTCCAAAGTAAACAGATACAGGCACGCAATTACTGTCTGTTCTTAGTAATGCTTGAAACACTTGCCAGGCGTGGCGAAGTGGTTCTCATAGAACTCGACGACGTTGACCTTGGTCCCTCACCTACAATACGCATCAAGCGCCCAAGCGATATCAACAGGGAGCGGAGACTGGACGGGGCTAGTCTCAAGACGCGCGGTCGGATAGTCCCCATAACCGCATCGGTAGCCGCGGTTCTGAACGAATACATTTCCGATCATCGCCCTAAACTGATCAAACCAAAAAGACCTTGTACAGCCCTATTCGTGAGTTCCCGTGACGGGAGACGGCTATCTGCGCGAACCGTAAACACCATTCTTCGTACCGTTGCAGCCAGCCTCGGCTTGCCAAACTTTTCAACACGAATTCATCCGCACGGCTTGAGGGCGACAGGGGCAAATATAGCTCGCAAAAAGTTTGAAAAAAGTGGCGCCAACAGCATTAATGTAAAAGATGCTCTGGCGTATCTGGGCGGATGGAGCCCCAGCAGCGAAAGTGTTCAGCGCTACTCTCGACAGGCCATATCTGATCGGCTCGGCGAAATAATCAGAAGCTCAGACAGCTCAAATTTTCGAGGCAATGAAGATGATTAAAATTTCGCCTGCCGAACTCGTAGCCGAGATTGAATGTCGCTTCGGCATCGAGGCCGATGCCTTTCCTTCCACAGTCAAATCCACCTTCGGTCAGGCTATAACAATTCACAACAATGATGCGTGGGTTGAGAGAATAACGGTAGAGATTGTCGGGTGTGCTCCGATGAATATTGCGTGGAGCAAGCCCCTACATTCTAACTTGTTAGTTGAGTGGCTACTCAGAGGGTGGTTCATCGACAGACTCCAAACCCACATCGACCTTAGGCCTCTGATTGTCGTCCAGCGGCTTCTGGCCCAGCATAAATTTTCGGGAAATGACGCGGATACTATTGGCAATAGGTTATCGACATTTGCTGTACGTGAATGCACTCGATTAAAAGCATCAAGCTGGTATGAGGAGCTAGTTGCTCTTCGAGTATTTTATCGATGGTGCTTGGATGAAGAAGTCCCAGGCTTCAACGAACATGACAGCCTTGAACTATCACAGCTTACAGTAAAGGCGCATGATAACAGGCATTTAGTCACGATGCGAGATGATGACTTTGGCCCTTTCACTCGCGTACAACTCGCGAACATTGAGATGAAGCTTGCCAACAATCCGCTCATCACTCATGCCCAACGCACGCTTTTTTTGCTCTGTCGCGACTGGGCTCTTCGCCCTATACAGTTGGCCCTAATGCAGGTTACTGACTTCGGGATCGATGAGGGCGGCCCCTTTGTAAAGGTGCCGAGTGTTAAAGGAATTAGACGTTCAAGGCTCAGGAGGCATCCGAGCAACCTGGTAAAACGTTACATCGCTAACGATACTGCAGAGGCAGTAGAACTTCAGTGCACTTTAGCTGAGACCCAATGCAATGCCGCATCGAAGGAAATCAACGCGATATGTGCCAGGCATGGAATAAGCACTCCAGTACTTCCTACGCCGTTGTTTCCCTCGGCGTACACAACCGAAAACCGCCTTTTACGCTTCCTCACCAACCCCAAGCTGACACCATTCACATTACATCTCGACAACCATAGAATAAGTTATGCGCTAACATCTCTCACTTGGATACTCCAGTTACCAGACCCTCATCGACCCATACAAAAAACAGAGCCCTTCATGCGGATCACCGCGTACCGACTGCGCAGGACCAAGGCTACTTCAATGGTTCTTTCCGGTGCATCCCCTGAAGAGGTCGCTGAAGCTTTAGATCATTCAAATCTGAACTCTATAAAGCACTACTTCCATTACAACCTTGAGCTGCAAGAGTTCATAAATACGACCCACATGGCAAGCCCGGAGATCAATGCAGCCGTGCAGATGTGGTGCGGCAAATTCATGGAAGAAATCCCTGACAGATCCGCGCTAAGGCCAATAAGTGGCTTAGGATCATGCAATTCTGAAGAGCCATGTCCTTACCACCCGACGGTCACTTGCTATGCATGCCCTAAATTCAGACCTAGCCGTCATGCTAATCATGAAGGGGCTTTAGCAGACATCACTAAATTCCAGCAGATGCTCGGGAGCAATTCCACTGGCGCTATGGCCCAACAGGTCGAAGCAGCAATTCACGGCGCTAAGTCAGTAATCATTGCTGTGAAGGAGTTGAAAGAATGAGCATATCAA
Source organism: Pseudomonas alloputida (assembly GCF_021283545.2). NCBI lineage: Bacteria > Pseudomonadati > Pseudomonadota > Gammaproteobacteria > Pseudomonadales > Pseudomonadaceae > Pseudomonas > Pseudomonas alloputida. The sequence continues at coordinate 6,236,000 of NZ_CP128540.1, forward strand.
TGATGGTCTTAGACGACCGATACAAACATGCAGAGCAACAATTTAATGACCTCAAGGCCAACGGATTAGTAGCAGGAGATTTCGAGGGCAAGGTATGGCAGTATCGATCGAGTAATATTCCCTTCACATCACTCGATCCTCTCAACAGGCGAAATCAAGACCAACCCCCTCTCCCGCTAGTGATTGGCAAGCTTGCGCGCTGCTTTATAGTTAAAGAAATTCTGGCACATCCGTCAGCAGAGCTGATTATCGGCAGAATGGCCTCGATTAGGCATCTATCCGCAGTAATGGATAGCGAAAACATTGAGTGGAGCGACATAACGCGCAAAGTCTTCGACCGCACCGTAGACTCGATCAGGCATGGACGTTCAGACTCTACCATTTACCATAGAGCAAATGCCCTCAAGGCATTTGTTGATTTCCTCAACCAACTTAGCGTAATGGTCGATGGAGTACTGCTGCGATTCGTCGATAGGTTTATCAAATGGCAAACTGGGATACCCAACCCGACTCATAGTGCGCTTGAACTCACATCACGAGAGTTTCAGCAAAGAGAAGAAAATCTATACTCTTCTGACTTGCACAAAGGGATTGCACAAGCCAGGTGGTTGATCAAGCAGAACCCACATTTGGAGCCAACTGCGGGCTTCGATAGAATTCGACTTGAGGCGACCTGCTTTGGAATGGCGCTCGGTTTGAGAGTTGGTGAGATCGCGAATCTTCCAAAGAGTTGCCTTTTCCAAGATCCCAACACTCACACGACGTTCGTACGAGTGCCTGTAGAAAAAAACTGCATCCCCAACGCCGTACCCGTCGCAGACCTATGGAGCGCACCACTCACCGAAGCGTACGAGTACTTGCTGGCTGTCACTCAGGATGCTAGAGAGCGTGCTCTTGACATTGAAACCAATGGTTTCTCATTTATAGATAAAGCACTCGCAGCCTATCGCGCTAACCATCCGTTAGATCCCGGCGCGGTGGATCAACTCTCATCGTTGGATCTGCCCGTAGAACATCACTACTTTGTTGAGGAGATATGTAAGTGCTTCCCCGTATCTCCAAAAGAGCTCTACAGTGGTGGGCGATTTTACAGCAGCAGCGTTGAACTCCCTAGAATAACGGCCGCTCGAATCGCAATTTGGATAGATGAACGAATGCATAATTGGGATTGGTCTAATTTTCTCAATGAGTACAAAAAGAACTGTTATAGCGTATCCGTCATTGACATTGCAAAACACACAAAATCCTCCGAGGCGTCAGTAAAAAAGAGCAAATGGTTTGTAGATCACCTGCGCACCTTTCTCAAGGGAATGGTTCACGACGGGCTTTTCAAGCCTGGAAACAATCCTTCACATGCGCAACTCTTCGACATCCGGAATGAGTGGGCAAGCATCAGAGAACTTATGTTATCTCAAAGAGGATTCGGGGCGGGAGTACCATCCCTGGTCATAGATATCAGACTGCTCAAGCGCCTTTTAGAAGATAAATACAGATTTCACCTGCGACGCCATTTTGAAGAACAATTTTCAATGCCTGGTGATGGAAGTGAAGCACCTTATCATGCGAAGCACACTGCCAAAGGTTATCCTAGCAAGCTGAGTGACAACTTACTTGTAATCTGGGAAAACCAGTTTGACTCGATATCTGAGCTAGGGATCATCCCCCGCCCCCTATTTAGAGCCGATCTCTACAACTATCTCTCTTCGAACTCCTCAAAAAAAACAATCTTTCAGCGCCTTGACCTACGAGGGCAAGACGGTGAAATCTTTTCCATCACTCCTCATCAAATCCGTCGTTGGGTTACCACGGCAATTCTTCGTTCTGGTCCCTCTGAAACAGCTGTGGACCTATGGATGGGGCGAACCCCACGCCAAAGCCGTCAATATGACTACCGTACTGCCAAAGAGCGAGCAGAATATGTGAGATCTTTATACTTGGCCGTTGACCCTCCCCCAGACTTTTTGGGCAGGCTAGTAATCCGATGGCGGGAGGAGTCAATCGCTGACGAACAAATCGAAGAGATGATCATCGAGAAACTCAGCATTCTCAACCTAACGCCTTGGGGCGGGTGTACACGTGAGCTCTATATCAGTCCGTGCGACAGGGGCCTCATGTGTATCAGAGGCTTCGGTACAGATTCTGGATGTAAATCCTTTCACCTGAACCCTGATGATCTGGAAGCAAAGGCCGCTATCGAGAGCTTACTCAGCGAGTACGAGAAAATTTTGAGGGCAATTTTTGACAACCAAACTGACATCACGTCTAGTATTGAGGCTGAGCTCGATAATACTCACGCTTTCGATCAGCACGTTCTGTTTGTGATGGATATGGTTACGAGCTGCAAAACGGCCTTAGAAGCTTACTCAAAACCTAAGAAGGCTTCATCATGAAGCAGGAAAAAAAATGGAAGGACCACGTGCGGTCCATTCTCGCCGAATATGAGGCCGGACGGGTTCAGGAACCGCTCACCCAAAGTGGCCTTGCCCAGCAGGCGGGTGTTAGTCGTCAAACGCTCTGGAGAGATGAGGAAATACGATCTTTATATACGGCCACTCAGACCCATCTTAAAGACTTCAAAAAGGTCGGGCGTAAAAATAGTGATGCGAGAATTTATGCTCTCGAAGCACAGCTACAAAAAGCACGCATGGAGAACAATCGATTAATTCAGACAATCGTCAAAGCCGCTCAGCTAATGACCGAGGATGCAATTGACCCAAGACGATACTTCGAAGATACCACGAGCTGACTCACCAGCTATCCTCGTCTGTAAAGTTCCTTGAAGAAGCCATACTCACGGCACTCGGAGCTGTTAGGCTGGTAATACCGACGACCGCCTTGAACGGTGTAACACCTGTACAAACGATCCTCGCTTTCATGAATGACCTCCAGATGCTCCATCGCCCACCCGCTACTACCGTTCATCCACCCGGGAGTAACAATCTGAAGGGATAACTCAACGGCACCATTCAGGGTTAAACGCGTGAACTGCTCCAGCCCACGCATGTCCTCCAGAAAGAAGACCTCCACACACGTGTCCTCTCCCCGCTCCCTCGTCACCGTGATGTGAATCCATGGCGATGACAGCCGTTGCTCCACGAAATGCCAAGCCTGCTGATCCTCAGCCAGCCAGGCGAAGGAGCGATCCACCGTAAGGGATCCATCATCCCCACATTCCAACCGTCCACCTGATTCCCGATGCTGTGCTCCCGATTTCTTTCTGGAGCCAGCCCGCCATGATGCGCCCCGACAGCAAAGTCGAAAAAGTCTACCTCTACCCCAAGCCCGTGGACTTTCGAAAGTCCATCGACGGCCTCACTGCCCTGGTCGAACTGGACATCAAGGTCGCCGTGTTCGACCCGGTACTTTTCGTCTTCCTCAATAAAGCCCGTAACCGCATCAAGGTGTTGTATTGGGAGCGCAACGGCTTCTGCCTTTGGCTCAAGCGCCTCGAAGCCGAGCGTTTCAAAACTTCACCCGACGCGACCGACGAAGCTATCGTACTGACCGTCCAGGAACTGAATTGGCTACTCGACGGTTTCGATCTCTGGCGCAACCGTCCGCATCAGGTTTTGACTCCTCGTTTCGTCGCCTGACCGGGTATAATCCGGGCCATGATTTCAGTGCCCGATAACCTTCCTGACGACCCTGCCGCGCTCAAACTACTGCTTGCGCAGTTGTTGGCCGAGCGCACGGTCGACAAAGGTCAGATCGTCGACCTTAAAGAACAGGTCAAGCTGCTGCGTGACCGATTATTCAATCGCAAGTCCGAGCAAACCGTCGAGTCCAACACGCCCCAACTGGCGTTGTTCAATGAACCCGAAAGTCAGTGGGTACCTACCGCTGATGATGCCGACGAAGAAGTTGTTGCGCCAAGCAAGCAGCGCGGCAAACGCAAGCCACTGTCGGCTGACCTGCCACGCATTGAAGTCATTCATGACTTGCCCGAGCACGAACTGACTTGCGCCTGTGGTTGCCGCAAACACGTGGTTGGCGAGCAAACCAGCGAACAACTCGACATCGTGCCGATGCAGATCCGTGTGCTTAAACACGTACGCAAAATCTATGGCTGCCGTGGCTGCGAAACCGCGCCGGTCACCGCTGACAAGCCGGCCCAATTGATTGAAAAGAGCATGGCCAGTCCCAGCGTGCTGGCGATGTTGCTAACCACCAAGTACGTCGATGGCCTGCCGCTGCACCGCTTCGAAACGGTGCTGAACCGACATGGTATCGAGATCCCCCGGCAAACCCTGGCCCGCTGGGTCATCCAGTGCAGCGAACACTTTCAGCCACTGCTGAACCTGATGCGTGACCGCCTGCTGGAAAGCCCGGTGATCCATTGCGATGAAACTCGCGTGCAGGTGCTCAAAGAGCCGGATCGTGATCCGACCAGTCAATCCTGGATGTGGGTGCAGGCCAGTGGCCCGCCTGATCGACAAGTCGTGCTGTTCGATTACACCACCAGCCGCGCGCAGGAGGTGCCGCTGCGCCTGCTGGAGGGCTATCGCGGTTACGTGATGACCGATGATTACGCCGGTTACAACGCGTTGGCGCTACAGCCGGGCGTTGAACGACTGGCGTGCATGGCGCATGTCCGGCGTAAATTCGTCGAAGCGCAGAAGGTGCAGCCTAAGGGCAAGAGCGGTCGCGCCGATGTTGCGCTGACGATGATCAACAAACTGTATGGCATCGAACGCGACCTCAAGGATGCCAGCGATGAACAGCGATTCATCGGTCGTCAGGAACGAAGCCTGCCGATCCTTGAGCAGTTGAAAAGTTGGCTCGACAAGACGCACTCACAGGTGACACCGCAAAGCGTACTGGGCAAGGCGGTGCTTTACCTGGCAAACAACTGGAACCGCCTGGAGCGGTATGTCGAGGCGGGCCACCTGCCGATCGACAACAACCTGGCAGAGCGGGCCATAAAGCCGTTTGTGATCGGGCGCAAAGCTTGGCTGTTCAGTGACACGCCCAAGGGAGCCACGGCTAGCGCGCAGATCTACAGCTTGGTCGAAACCGCCAAGGTCAACGGCCAAGAGCCCTATACGTGGCTGCGCCACGTCCTGGAGCGACTGCCGCACGCCTCATCGGTAGCAGACTACGAAGCGCTGCTGCCATGGAACTGTTCGCCAGAGATGCCACGGTAACTTTGGCTTCCACCTTGTGGTAGGTGGGGTTCATGGATCGGTTACGATCCACCTCTGCCCATCGGTTGGTGATAAACATCATGACCCCCTCTCAAATGAACAGCATACATTGTAGTCATATACTGTTCACGGGTGCCTCATCTTTCCTTTTGCGGAAGATGCAAAGTGGAATTGAGACAGGCATTCGGTCGGGTTCTGAAGTGGATGCGAGTCCAACAAAAGCTGACCCAAGAAGACTTCGCGACGGTGAGCAGTCGTACCTACATCAGCACGCTGGAAAGGGGACGATACGTCCCGACCATCGAGAAACTGGACACCATCGCACCAGTGCTGGGAGTTCATCCGATCACATTACTGGTTGGGAGCTATGCCCTCAAAGAGAACCGAGCAGTGGCAGAGTTACTCGCTCAAATCACTCAAGAAGCTGAACGCATGGACCTTGCAACGGCCTTCCCGGACTCAAGCAAAACCTCACACCAGAGCTGATCACCACCTGCTAATGCCGCGAAGCGATTGCCCAAGCGCCAATGGGGGGACTGGATTTTGCTCTATTGCAGGGCTGTTTAGGCCACAAGATACTTAGCACGCTTTCTGTCTAGCCTGATAAAATCTCAGGCCACTTCTTGGAGAATCTCATGTCCCGTCTCGCTGAATTTCGCCTTCTCGAACAACAGCTCGCCGCGCAGCTCGCCGAACTGGAAGCACTGAAGAATGATTCCGCCCTGAAGCAGGAAATGGAATTCGAAACGAAGCTCCGCAACCTGCTCAACGATTACGGCTACAGCCTGCGTCACGTGATCCAGATCATTGATCCGCAGCCCGTAGATTCCGGATCTATTGCACAAAAACCTGCACGGAAACCACGAGTAGTGAAAACCTACAAGAACCCGCATAGCGGAGAAGTCGTTGAGACGAAGGGGGGCAATCAGCGCACTCTGAAGGCCTGGAAGGCAGAGTACGGTGCCGAGGTGGTTGAGTCCTGGTTAGCCAACTGACTGTGCTGTAGTCGACCTGTGGCAGGAGCATAAACGTGAATCGTCGCCAAATGCGAATTCCCATTCTGGGGCGCGACGATTTTTTTGGTAGGTGGTAATGACACACCATTTATGCGCATTAAATAGAGGTCCACTTCAGAAACGGACGCTCCAAAATGCGCAATGCTCTCGTCACAATCTCAGTAAACACCCTCGCAAGCATCCTGGCTGGTCTCATGCTCCACTGGATCACCCCCCCTCCTACTGCCGAAGCCATTCGATCCGGGATCGCGACGCCTGTCTCACCGTCTAAGTCGGTTACCGAGCCTTGACATCTGCACCTCCGAATCATGTGGCCGGCTTACCCAGTGGATGCCTCAAAAAAGCAGAACTTGGGGACCAGTTCGCGCCCCGCCCGAAGCGCATGAAGTGATGTTCCGTTTTTAGACCAAGCGAGAGCACGCCAGGCTTACAAGTCAGTTGCATGATCAGCTGAACGAATTGCTGGGTAAGCGTCCGGCGAACTCACCTTGCGTAAGTCAGGCCGGCACCCACTGATGCGGCAGCAACTGTCCGATCTCACTGGCCCGTTGGGTCGGCATCCGCGTCAGCACATCTTTTAGATAGGCATACGGATCATGCCCATTCATGCGCGCCGACTGGATCAAACTCATGATTGCCGCAGCCCGCTTACCGCTGCGCAGGGATCCCGCAAATAACCAGTTCGAGCGCCCGAGTGCCCATGGCCGTATCTGGTTTTCGACCTGGTTGTTGTCGATGGGCACAGCCCCATCATCCAGGTAGCGCGTCAGCGCTACCCAGCGTTTCAGGCTGTAATCGAGGGCTTTGGCCGTGGCTGATCCATTGGGCACCAGGTCGCGCTGAGCCAACATCCAGTCATGCAGTTTTTTGAGGATCGGCACCGCCAATTCTTGTCGTACTCGCCAGCGCTCTTCATCACTCATGTCCCGCGCCTGACGTTCGACCTCGTACAAGCCGCTGATCGAGTGCAGGGCCTGTTCAGCCAGCTGACTTTTGTTCGCCACGTGCAAATCAAAGAACTTGCGCCGGGCGTGGGCCATGCAGCCGATTTCAGTGATGCCTTGTTCGAAACCGGCTTTGTAGCCAGCGAAGTCGTCGCAGACCAGCTTGCCGTTCCAGTCACCTAGGAAGTTGCGCGCATGTTCGCCAGCACGGCTTGGGCTGAAGTCGTAAACCACCGCTTTGAGCGCTGAAAACGGCGTCGTGCTGTAGGCCCAGACATAGGCCCGGTGGGTTTTCTTCTCGCCTGGCGCAAGCATTTGCACCGGTGTTTCATCAGCGTGGATCACGCCCTGGTTCAGCACGGCTTCACGCAGTGCATCGACCAGTGGCTGAAGCCGCACGCCGGTTTGTCCGACCCACTGGGCCAGGGTCGAGCGAGCAATTGCCAGCCCGGCGCGGCCAAAGATTTTCTCCTGCCGGTACAGCGGCAAGTGATCGGCAAACTTGGCCACCATCACGTGGGCCAACAAACCTGCGGTCGGGATACCTTTGTCGATAACCTGGGCTGGCACCGGTGCCTGGATCAGGGTTTCGCACTGGCGACAGGCCCATTTGCCCCGCACATGTTGCTCGACGGTAAACACGCCCGGCGTGTAATCCAGCTTCTCGCTGACGTCTTCGCCGATGCGTTGAAGTTGGCAGCCACAGACGCACTGGGTGTTTTCGGGTTCGTGACGAATCACCGTGCGTGGAAACTGCGGCGGCAAAGGCGCACGTTTCGGGGATTGCCGTGGTTCGGCCTGTGGCGCATCTGGGAGAAGCTGTTTTAGCTCGGCCTCGATAGCTTCAAGGTCTGTGTCGAGCAGGTCATCCAGCAAGCTGCTTTGCGCCGGGCTGATTTGCTCGCTGCGCTTGGCAAACTTGTGCCGTTTGAGCAGGGCGATTTCGAACTTGAACTGTTCGATGAGGATTTCATCGTTCTGAATCTTCCTGCTCATCGCCTCGACCTGGGATTGCAATTGCAACGCCTGTGCCGCCAAAGCACGAAGCTGTTCCGGGGTCATCTGGTCGAGGTTGGGCGAGAAAGTCATGCCACCGATTGTGCCAGAGCAGGCGCGGGGCGACGACAAGTAGACCGGCCAAATGGCCGGCGGTTACAGCATGCTGATCACGCCGCCTGAGCCGACGCGCTGCCACGGCAGGCCCAGCACCAACGCCTGGAGTTGTTCGCTGTCGAGTTCGACCTCGCACCCGTGGCGAATGCCGGGCCAGTGGAACTTGCCTTGGTTCAGGCGCCGCGCGGCAAGCCAGACACCGACGCCATCGTGCACCAGCACTTTCATCCGGGTAGCCCGGCGATTGGCGAACAGATAAGCGCAGTGCGGCTTCGCCGCACCGAACACCGCAATCACCCGGGCTAATGCCGTCTCGGTGCCGGCGCGCATATCCATCGGCTCGGTGGCCAGCCAGATGGCATCGATGCGGATCATTGAGCCACAGCCCGAATAAATTGCGCACAACCCTCGGGATCCGAGGCTGGCCATTTCACCGTGATCACTTGCCCGGCCACGGGCAACTCGATGATCACTGACGCTTCGACTGGCCGTTTAGGTGCGGCTTTTAGCGGGACGAAAGCTGGTAGTGAAGCCGCTGCGGGCTGATCTCGATAGAGCGGCAGCCATTTGCGGATGACGTTGGCATTGATGCCGTGGTTGATGGCGACACTGGACACGGTTGCGCCAGGTTGCAGGCATTCCTGAACGACCTGGGCTTTGAACGGTTTCGGATAAGAGCTTCGTTGGCGCATGGAAATCCTGGCGATGAGGGTGATCGCGTCCGCTTAAAAATACGCGGACACCATCGCCCTTAATGCTGGAGTTCGGAAGGTGAGTTCGCCGGACGCTTACATTGCTGGAGCATTTCGTAAACCTCAACGAGGGGCTGTACTTCGGGGGCGGATGTCACGGTATTGCAGAATTTCACTATGCTCGATGCGGAGGATGAAGACTTCGTGCATTACAGCCTGCACGACTGGTTCAGTTTTGGAGACGCCATAGAAGACGACGATTTGCTGATTGAGCGGCCTTGATCGACGGTGCTGGGCCATAGCTGACGGCTGGTCTGCCTACCAACTGATCCGTTCCGTGGCAGGTGTTATTTTCTCTACAAGAATAGCCTCCACGCCTCGGGCGGGTCCCAGACCTGCACTGCGCACCAGGGGGTTAGTTGTTTCTGGGGCTCACAGACTCCTTACGGGGTAATCCCATGCTTCTGGCAAGGCCTGCCACCGGAGGGTGACCACCTAAGGGGCAGATAGGCCTTCCTGCTACCGAACTTCGCTGGGTACGATCAATAAACCCTCTATTGATACGGTTTTGGCAAAGATGGATGTGTACAAGCTCCGCATTGAAGACACTGAAAGCAAAACCATAGACAAGGATCGGTTCGAGTCTGAGACCTTCCGCAGGGAGCCGTGGTATCAGCCCGGAAGCGCGGGCAAGCTGGCTCAGTTCGCGGTGTGCCCGGCATGCGACAACCCTGTCCAGCTGGTAGGGCTGTATGAGTTACCCCCAAACGTAAAAAATCCCTTCGGAAAGCACGCGACGAAGAGCATTCGCGGTATCGCTCCATTTGATGGAGAGGCCCGTAACGATTGCCCATACTTCCAGCCCCGTCAGCACAAGAAGACCGACCGAAAAACCGGTTTTGACGGCGTACCGCGGAAGATTCTCAGGCTTTTGATAGAACAGTTTGACCGCGTGGTTTACATCCTGGAGAAGGAAACCCAGGTGGTGCTCTCGGAGAAAGCCTTGCGAGGCATGCTGCAGCGTTACAAAGGGGAGCGCGGCTACCTCTATACCGGTGCGACGCTACGCAACGTGCCATGGATCTTCGCCTATATGTCGGACGCCACTCGGCTCTTTGGCCAGAAGATAGGTGGGAATGCTGAGCTTGTGAAAGCGATAGAGTCTCAAGTGCCAGGGGCGGAAATCAGCACCAAAGGCCGGCTGGAGGCGAAGAGCCTTCCTGGGATGAAAGGCCCCTACTTCGATCTCAAGATGAGTTTCATCCGCCACCGGATCTCTAAGGATAACGAGGAATCCGGCCTGGTTGAGAGCATGGAGTTTGTAGTGTCCCAGCTTCGCAAAGGTGAGCTTGAGCACATTCACAAGCAGGTGCTCAAATTCGATCCGGCTTGGTTCGAGAGCCTCATCCGAATGCCTGTTGATCATCCCTATCGCAGGATGGACCGAGTGGATATGGCCCGTGAAGAGCTAGGCGATTTGCTGGTGTCGAACGGGTAGAGGTGAGCATCGTGTAAACCTATTTTTTTACCTGTTAACTACAGTGGTTAACAGGTAAAAAAACTGGTTTACAGGGACAGCGCTCGGCAGCTGTCCAGAACTGCTGCCAAGCGATAGCTCTATACCGCTATCAGCTACCAGCTGGTGCTTGGACGACCGTTAGCTGAATCCTGGAGGGCCGCTTAGCCCCCATATGTACGGTATTTCGAGCAGTCCTTTTTTTGTTCGCGCAGCCTTCCGGCTCACCGCTGTTGGGGTTTACGTCGAACCGTGGGAAATTGCTGCCGGCAATCTCAAGGCGCAAGCTGTGACCGCGCTTGAACAGGTTGCAGGTTGCAAACGGTTCGATCTGCACCTTGAAACATTCCCCAGGTACCGTCGGCTTCGGATCGTTCCAGCTGTCCCGGTATCGGCAACGAATGATGCCGTCTGTAATGTTCATGGCATACCCCTCTGGGAAGTCATCGCTTGGCGGATAGACGTCGACCACCTTAGCGGTAAAGTCAGTGTCTAAGCCGTCGGTCTCGACCCACAGCTGGATCGTTACCGGACCGGCGACAGCAAGGTCAGCTTCAAGCGGCTCAGTTTCGAAACACAGCACATCGCTGCGCTGGCAGATGGCACTGCCATCTCCGCGCGCGCCGAAGAAGCGTGGTGTTTCTCGCTGATCAAACGCTCCGCCTTCGAAGACAGGAGCGCCGGAAGTCAGCGCGCCGCCGATGGTCGGTACTGGATTAGATGGATCGGCGAGGAAGTGGCAAGCAGCATCGGTTGCCGCTGGCCCCCCTTTGCTCAACTGACCGTCAGGATGAAGATAAAGATCCAACCGCTGGCTGCCAGGTAATGGCCACTGCTGTGCATCAAGCCACTGACCACCATGATCTATTCGCGTGTCCTGAAGCTTGCGACCACTACCACCGCCCATCATGAATACCTGCACCTGTTGGGCTGGTGCAGTGATCTGTAGCTGCAGATGGTTTACAAACCACTCAATACGACAGGACAGCCAATCCTGCGCCACTTGCCCATCGAAAGCGGCGGCTGGGCCAAACTCGGCATCGCCGCTGTGGCTAATGTTGCGGTCGCCATGCAGCCAAGGGCCCATCACGAGTCGTTGTGGTGCCTTACCGTTCGCGACGAAGGCAGCAAAGTTATCCAGGGTTGAGCTGACATAGGCGTCATACCAGCTCGACATGTGCAGCACCGGAATATCGGGAATGTTGCTGCGATAGTGATCGGCGCAAATGCCCAACTGTTGCCAATAGGCATCGAAACAGCCGCGGCCCCATTGGTCGAACAGGTAGTCCTCATACGCTGGCGCATGACGCAGCGGTGAAAATCCTGGACGCCACGGCATATGGGCGAACCAATGCCGGATGTCTTCCTGCTCCAATGCTTCGCGCAATAGTGGATCGGCTTTGGCTGCCGGACTTTCCTTGGCCTGCTTGTATGCCCATGTGGCCTGTTTGAGCTCGAATGCGCCTCCTTGGCGGATGCCACATTGATAAGCGTTGGCGAAGCCTCCAGAGTCCAGCACCATCGTCTTCAGCCCTGGAGGATTTAAGCAGGCCATAGCGAGCTGAGTATGGGCTGCATAAGAAAGACCCATGCTTCCGACCTTCCCATTGCACCAAGGCTGCTCGACCAACCAGGCCAAAGTGTCGTAGCCGTCTTCTGCTTCGTTGACGTACTTGATGAATTCGCCTTCGGAGGCGTAGCGACCGCGGCAGTCCTGAAACACAGTGACGAAGCCATGTTCGGCAAAGGCTTGGGCCATCTCTTCACGCCCTAAGTGATGACCATTCAGGCATTTCTCCGAGCGTGAGGGCTTGCTCTTGTCGTATGGAGTGCGTTCGATCACCACTGGCCACACGCCGGTACTTTCATCAGGCAGGTAGACATCGGTGGCCAACCGAACGCCATCGCGCATCGGGACCATCAGGTTTCTGAGGATTTGCATGTTTGACACTCAAAGCAGTAGGGCCGCATACGCGGCCCGAGATTTCAGTAGCCGGTCAGAACGGCAATGGAGAGGAGGCACATGGCGATGGCCGCGAATACCAGGCACAACGGCCAGATGAATCGCGCCCATTGACCCCATCCGACTTGAGCGGTCGCAAGCAGCACTAGTAGGCCACTTGAGGTAGGAGTGATCAGGTTTGTTAGACCATTGCCCAGCAAAAAGGCATACACAGTGGTCTGAGCGCTCACACCTGACAATTGCCCCAACGGTCCGAAGATTGGCATGGTCACTGCTGCTTGCCCCGACGTGGACGGGATCAGGACATCCAGCCCGAGTTGTGCGAAGAACATGCCGTACGCCGAAACTAGAGGGCCGTGATCGCTGACCAGGTTGGAAAGGTTGTTGACGATAGTGTCGAGCACCTGGCCAGTGCTGAGGATGATCTCCACCGCAGTGGCGAGACCGATCAGCACGCCGGCCATTAGCACCTTCTTCATTCCGTCGACGAATGCGCCGGCAGCCTCGCTGGCACCGATGCCAGCCACCACACTGAACACCATGCTCATCGCCAAGTAGTACGCAGACAACTCTGGGTACTTCCAGTGCCAGCGATTGGAGGCATAAACCAGGAAGGCGACGCCCGCTCCCAGCAGTAGAAGGTTGAGACTGTGGCGTGGCGCTAGCGGTGTGCGCTTAAAAGTAAACTCAGCACTGGCGTCGTAACCCAGTCGGCGTACAGTCATTAACACGAAGCCAATGCCGACCAGCAGAAACACCAAGTAGGCTGCCACACGCATATTCAGCCCGCTGAACATTGGAACGCCCACTAGCGGCTGGGCAACCGCCAATGCCACGGGGTTGGTAATCGAACCCAGATAGCCGATTTTCACCGAGATCACCACGATCGCCAGACCAACAATGTTGGGCAGCCCCAGGCGATTGGCCATCGCTACCATTAGCGGGACGATCAGGATGAACTCTTTGGCCAGTCCCATGAACGTGCTACCGGCCGAGAACACCAGCATCAAGCAGGGTACCAGCACGTAGATGTTGCCCCGGGTAAGGCCAAGTATCCGCTCAAGACCAGCATCGATTGCCCCGGCCTTGTTCAGCACGCCAAACATTCCGCCGATGAACAAAACCATGAAGATCAGGCCGGCTCGCTTCTCGATGCCCTGTGGAATGGCCATGAAAGCCTCAACCAAGGAGACCGGACGTGCAGCAGAATCGGTTGTGGCACGCGGCTCTGTGGAAAATAGCTGGCTTAGAGAGGCGTCCTTTTCCAAGGTCTGGTACGAACCGGGGACAACAGCGATGTCTTTGCGCTGGAACTGGCCTGAATCGACGAAGTAGGTGAAGGCCAGAGCCATGAAAACAATGCTCAACAGGATCAACGCAGGATTGAGCTGCTTGGCCGGGCGAGGGATGTCTGCTTTTCCAGCAGGCGCGGCTTGCGCCGCCGGTGCATGAGGTAGGTTCATGGTGCGCGATCTCGATTATTGTTTTGTAGGGGCCCAGGGCTACAGGGCGCACACTAGTTCAATCGGATGCAGTCACTCAACGTTATGAGTAAATCGGGTTGGGCTATGCAATTTATTGCGTTGGCGTAGAACCATTCACCTCTGTGAGCCTGTTACGCATGTGCTCCGCGAAACTCTCAACCAGCAAAGAGCGTGGCTGGTCTTTGCGGAAAATCAGGCCAAAACGATAGCAAAGCGCAGGTCTCAGCGGCTTGGCGATCAAAGGAAGGCCACCAAACTCTTTGGCCAAAAGACCATTGATAATTGAGACCCCCATACCCTCTGCAACGAATGCGCAAGCAGCACTGACCGAGTGGACCTCTACGCGAACTTGAGGGGTAATTTCAGCCTCTCGGAAACGCAGGTCGAGTTCAGATCGAAGGCTCCTTTGCCGCCCCAGAAGCACGAGGGGTTCATACCGCAATGCTTCGAGACTGACCTCCGATAGCTCCGCCAGTGGATGGCTTTGGTGCATGACGCACATCCCTTCGGTCTCCAGTACCGGTAGCACTTCAAAATGCTGAAGTTCCGTAGGCAAACGCACGAAAGCGAAGTCAGCGCTTTTGTCGAGTACGGCCCTTTCCAGCGCATCGTATCCGCCGGTGATGACCTCTACGACGACGTCCTCACGGCCCTGCATGAATTCGGCAACGATCCTCGGTAGCAAGTGTTGAGACATGCTGGTCGGTACTGCAACCTTGAGCAGACTCCGGCGCGAATGACCCAGTCTCAGCTCATCTGCCATGCGTTGTACGCGCTGGAGGTTGTCTACGAGCTCCGCCACCTGTCCAAGGAGTTCTTCCGCCTCAGGAGTCGCCATCAATCTGCCCTTACGTCGAAGGAAGAGCGCGAGGCCTAAGTGATCTTCGAGCTGAGTTAACAAGCGGCTGACGGCCGATTGGGACAAGCCCATACGGGTAGCAGCTCCGATGGTAGAGCCCGTTGTCATGATGGCTTGAAAAGCTTCGAGTTGTTTGAGGTTCACAAGATACTCCGAGGTTTCTTACCAACTAAACGCATAGCCTCATGCGTATTACTCATAACGTTGTTGCCGATTCCACGACGGGTTAGTGTCCGCCGCATGAGTGAATCCCGTCCAGCATGACGCTGCGTAATCTGCGATGGATAGTACTGGGTCGCTCCATTTTGATGCTGCCAAAAATCACAATACACAGCAGAGATTTCCGATGAACACCCTCACAACATCGCGCACACTCGCGTGTGCAAGCGTCATTGCTAGCTTGTTCCCCAATTTTGCTGAAGCAGACTTCTTCAAAGACTCCGAGGGCCGGCTGGCTCTGCGAAATTACTATTTCAATGATGGATTTCGTGATGGGGGCGAAGATCGCAAAGAGTGGGCGCAGGGTTTTCTGCTCAAGCTACAGTCAGGTTACACCGAAGGACCTGTAGGCTTTGGTTTGGAGGCACTGGGACTTTCAGGAATCCGGCTCGACTCAAGCGCTAAGCATGCGGGGACAGGCCTTCTGCCGGTCCACGACGATGGTCGGGCAGCTAGCGAATATTCGAGTCTTGGCATTACCGCTAAGGCCAAATGGAATGACCTTTTGGTCAGTGGTGGCACTCTCCTCCCCAAAATCCCCGTCCTGGTTTACAACGATGGTCGACTACTACCTCAAACGTTCCGAGGTACCCAAGCGGAGTACACCGGTGTTGATCGGTTGTACCTTCAAGCTGGGCATCTAGACAAATTCAAAGCCCGAAACTCTACCGATAGCGTCGATATATTTCCTCAGGGATATTCCGGAGGTGGCGGTACGGACTTTGATTTTGCGGGGATGCGCTACGACCTCACCAAACAGCTCAGTTTTAGCAGCTACTACGGGGAACTTCGGGATTTCTACCGCCAACAATTTTTCGGGTTGGTTTACACACTGCCGCTTGGCCCAGGCAAGCTAACTAGCGATCTACGTTACTTTATCAGTGATGATGCTGGCGCAGCCCGTAATGGTGTAGTTGATAGCGATATGTTTAGCGGTTTACTCAGTTATCGTCTGGGTGGCCACACGTTCAGTGCTGGATATCAAAAGGTTGATGGCAGCACCGCACTTCCGTACGTGAGCGTAAGCACGGTCTACTCGTTCAGCAATGCTAGCGTTGGCAAATTCATTCAGCCCGGAGAGCGGACCTGGATGGCGAGGTACGACTACGATTTTACTAGCATGGGAATTCCTGGACTGAGCTTCATGACCCGCTACTACAAGGGCGAGGATGGGGTCTATCGTGGTCAGGAAGCCCGGGAGCACGAGTCCAATACGAACCTGAAATATGTGATCCAGGACGGGCTCTTCAAAGGTGTGGGGGCTGAGTTTCGATATGCAGTGGCCAGGAGCACGTACAGCAGCGACCGGGATAACTACCGCTTGTATCTGACGTACGACATTGCATTGTGGTGATAGCTTCAAGTTCCCCTTGAAGCCGTCATCTAAAGGCAGCTCCCGCAGTCGGGAGCTGCCTTGTTAACCTACTCCCCCTTTTTGTGCTTGTGGGGTTTCAGGTCCGGATGGTCCTTCTGCTTCTCAGGCGTGACTCGCTGCCTTTTATCCGGAGTGCCATCTTCGTTAGTTCGTTTAGGGCCTGGCTTGATGCTCATGCGAGATTTCCTTTATCGCTTGGGTTGGTGGGTGCTGCTATGTAGTTAGTCCAGCTTCTTATAGCTGTCAAAGCGGACGGGAGCAGAAGCACTTGGCATCCCAGAGGGGCCATCCTACTTCGTGTCTTAGAGGCCTGAGTAAGAGCCTCCTGGCAAGGGCTTGCACGGGGCAGTGAAATCCAAGGCTGAGCGGTACGAGGACGTCTGGACATTCATCATCCCGAGCACTGTGTGAAACAGGTTGTCGTGGCTAAGAGGTGAGCTTGCTTGAGCTTTCAAACAGCCGACGTTGAGCCTTTCACTCTTCGCAAGAGAATCGGACATCCAAAGCACCAATGGCACCTTGGTTTGCTCTTCAGGAGCCATCGCATAAGGCAGCCCATGCAGGTAGAGCCCACCCTCACCCAGTGATTCTCCGTGGTCAGAAACGTACAGGAGCCCAGTGTCGAATTTGGTGTTCGCTGCCAGGATGTCGATCAGCCCGGCTGTAACGTAGTCGGTGTAAAGGATCGAGTTATCGTAGGCATTGAGCACTTCCTGCTGCTTACATTTGTCGAGCTCGTTGGTCTCGCACACCGGCGCGAATTTCTTGAATTGCGCGGGGTAGCGCTTGTAGTAGGCCGGGCCATGGCTACCTTTGTAGTGGAGCACCAGGACAGCATCGCCTTCTTGACGCTTGATGAAGTCTTGCATCTCCGAGAGCAGCACCCCGTCCTTACACTCCTCGCTGGTGCAAAGTTGGGGATCCGCGTGAGAGGCAGCCTTGTGGTTGGGAACCCTGTCGCAGGCCCCTTTGCACCCCGAGTTGTTGTCAGTCCACATGACACTAATGCCTGCGCGTTGAAGCACGTCGAGCAGCCCTTCTCGGCTCTTGGCCAAGCCATCTTTGTACTCGGCCTTACCCACATCCAGGAACATGCATGGCAACGAAACTGCGGTGGCGGTGCCGCAGGAGCTGACGTTGGAGAAGCTGATGACGTTGCGTTTTTCCAGCTCCGGGTTCGTTTCACGGGTGTAGCCATTGAGGGAGAAGTTGGCGGAGCGGGCGGTCTCTCCTACAGCCAGTACCAGCAGCCTAGGTTTACGGGCCGCCCCCTGTCGATTAACTACCGCATCAGTTCCAATGGCCGTCAGCGTTTTAGGTGTGGCCAGCTGGCGCTTCAGGTAACCATGGCCAGCCGCAAACAAGTTGGTGGGTACCAGGATCAGTCGGATCTCCCGATTGTTGCGCAGCAAGGAGGCATATGACTGGTATTGACTCAGCACGATGCCAGACAAGGTCAACAGAGCGAGCGACAGAGCAATGACCCTGCTGACCAAAGCTCTGGCCCAAGGCTTGCGCCGGAGGGGAACCCGGGAGATCAGGTAGACGGGCAACACCCCAACCATTGCGACCCACAGACCGAGCTTCCAATTCAGCAGCTCGGTTGCCTCAGCGACGTCTGTCTCCACAACGTTGGTGAACATTGTGTAATCGATCACGATGCCATAGGCATTCATGAAGTAACTCGCAAAAGCCGCGCTGATCAGTACGAGACATAGAAAAGGTTTGGTCAGCCGCGCCCATGACAGCAAGCTCAGAACCGTAAACACCCATGCGAATACTATGACTGGGAGGCTAGCTGCTAGCAGCCAGTTCACTTCATCGGTTTTGAATACCAGCTTCCAGAGCACGCTCCAGAGCTCAGCATTCGCGAATAGCAGCAACCAAAGAGTTACCAGCCCAATGAGCAGATTAGTGCTGATGCCTTCCTGTCGGGCAGTGCGAATAGCAAAGATCCATTTACTTAACAGGGTGTGAACAATGGATTTTGAAGGTGTCATTATCAAACTCTGAGAGGCTGCTTATCCATGCGTTAGCTGTGGAGTTAGCGGGAGCTGCTTGGCAAACCATCGACAGATGCTGAGCGATTGCGCAATGTGCGGAGCGCCAGAGGCCTTAGGGCCTAGGCGTTGGAGACGCTTAGAATGTGTGAGGCATAGGGACAAAAGAGAAATAAATCTCGCTGAGCGCATTATTTCCGGCGCCTGATAACGACACGATGACCTCGTGATTACAATGCTGACAGAAATGCAATAACTGCTGTTTTAATTGCCATCGACCAGGCTATGATAAAAATTAGGGCGACACCATCTATTAAACGCAGAGCACCGCTCAGCTAGATAAATTTAATTTCACAAACAAAACGGCTTCGTTTTGACGTAGGCTAATTTTGAACTTTCACTTTAACTTACAAGTCTTTCTCGCGAGCAGAACATTCTTTTCAACTTTTGCTCGTTAATATGTCACCCATCAATGAGGGGCGAATACCATGAGCTTTTTCAAAAATATCCTGGGCGGGCACCATGGCCGTGGAAACCACGGTGGAGGCAAGCACCACAGCGGGGGACATGGGGCCGAGCAATACGATCGCCATGGCCGGCAGCAGGGCTGCGACGGCGGCAACCAGGTGTATGACGGCGGGCGCCATGCCACTCCAGCCCCCATTAAAGATCTGCAGGGCTGCAGGCAGTGCCGGACGGCCAACGATCCGTCAGCACGCTTTTGTCTAAACTGCGGAACACCACTATCGAGTGGTTGCACCGCCTGTGGCTCGTTGCTGAGCGCAGGAGCAAAATTCTGCAGTCAGTGTGGCCAAGCGACGCTCTAACGATAGGCAGACAGGAAGGCCAACGAGACCACAACCCTGCGCAAGGAGAAATACGTGGGTTCAAATCATGACCATGGCAGCGCTGCAGTACGCGAGGGGCATCAGAAGAAGCTAATCATGGCGCTCGCCTTGACTGGCAGCTTCATGATTGCAGAAGTGATCGGTGCGTGGATTACCGGCAGCCTGGCGCTGCTGTCTGACGCATCCCACATGTTCACAGATACTGCCGCCTTGGCGATCTCACTGATTGCACTTCAGATAGCCAAGCGCCCGGCGGATCAGAAAAGAACCTTCGGCTATGCGCGCCTGGAGATTCTGGCTTCGACGTTCAACGCCGTGCTGCTCTTCCTGGTGGCGATGTACATCTTGTACGAGGCCTACCAGCGCTTTTTCATGCCGGCGGAGATCGCTACCGGGGCGATGATGTGGATCGCAATCGCCGGCCTGATCATCAACCTAATCTCGATGCGCCTTCTGGCATCTGCGAGCAACGAGAGCCTTAACGTCAAAGGCGCCTACCTCGAAGTTTGGAGCGACATGCTCGGCTCGCTAGGCGTAATCATTGCAGCACTCATCATCCGCTTCACGGGCTGGACCTGGGTCGACACGATTGTCGCTGTGGCAATCGGACTTTGGGTACTGCCGCGGACGTGGCAGTTGCTTCGCGAAAGCCTGGGGATTCTCATGGAGGGTGTGCCGAGGGGGCTCGACGTTACGGCAATCGAGGCCACCATCCGCGGCGTAGATGGGGTCACGGACGTTCATGACTTGCACGTCTGGGCCGTCAGCAGTGGCAGCAACGTGATGACGTCGCACGTAGTGGTACGGGATTCTGCAGATGGGGATGCTGTGTTGGCGGCCGTCGTGGATGCTGTCAGCGATGGATTTGAAATCCATCACTGCACCATCCAGATCGAGCGGGCAGCTTTCCACGAGAGCGTTCCCTCGCCCTCGCACTGATCGATCGGTAAACACCATGCAGACACATCCCCTTCCTGGCTGAGGGGGATGTTGTAGAAGAAATGCGATGAGGGATGGCGTAAACGGCAGGAGCACTTCGAGAGGGGTTGGAGAATGGCTTCACCTCCCCCGTCCACAATCCCCAGAAGGTTCAGCGATGGCTTGGATCATCACGAAGTACCTACTCACTGCCGGAATAGTGATTCTCGTATCAGAGCTGGCGAAACGCAGTGACAAGCTGGGCGGCCTGGTCGCCGCCCTACCCCTGGTCACTGTCTTGACGCTGGTCTGGCTCTATTTGGAGAACCAGAGCATGGAGAAGATCTCCAATCATGCTTGGTACACGTTCTGGTACGTGCTTCCTACACTGCCGATGTTTATCGCGTTCCCGTTGCTGCTACCTAAGCTCGGCTTCTGGCCGACCCTTATCAGCAGCATCCTCATCACAATGGCCAGTTTCGGATGTTTCGCCGTACTGCTGCGCCGGTTCGGCATTGAGCTTCTATGATCCGGCGACCGCAGACATCATCTTGATGAGCCTTAACGGCTGTTAATACACTCGCCCTTCACCAGGTAGCGAACCATGTGCAGCTCGCCTTTCGAGTCTTCGTAGGTCATCATACTTCTTACATTACCGCAGTACCGCACGCTGGGTGATACATACACCAACTTACCAACGTCAAGGTCCATACCGTAGGCATAGTCTTCAAGTTGAGGCATGGGCTTTTTTACGCGCTGAGCATAATCCGCAGTAGCCTCTCTAGCAGAACGCTCAATGCGTTGGTTTATTTCCATACCGCTTTGTGCATTGGCTGTTAGTGATGTGAAGAGCATAAACACGGCGATCGCTGATACAGTAGTGTTCATAAGAAGTCCCTTAATAAAAAAGCGCCCGTAGGGGGGCGCTAAAATTCACCTACCAAAGGAGCGTATGGTTTACAGGTGAATGCATTGACGAGAACAACTGCCCGCTGCTCTTGCCAAGCTGCTTTGAAATGAGACAATTTCCAAAGCAGCGATGCCTCTTCCGCTGCCCTTAAACTAGCAAAGGAGGCTAACACCAAGATGATCGCGCAATTACAATTTGGACATGTAATAGATTGTAAGGTAATTATTCGGGAGACTACTGAGCCACCAAGTGAACTAATTCGCAGAAAGGCGTAGCAGTTCGCGGCCGTGCATGGGGACTGCCTGCGTGGCGCACTCGATGCAAGGCCAGCGCCAGTCTCTGCAAGCTGGCGACCGAAATACTGCCTGTCATGGCCGATTCCGCCTGTCAGGCGAAGCTGTCATACACCGTCGCAGACCCCAGAATCCGCTAAGCTCAGAGCTGGAGCCTGCATGACTGTCAGAAATCTTGCGGCTACATTACAAATTTGTAGGATTTCGCCGCGGCCAGCTTCTTCGCGTTAAGATTCAAGCGTCCTCAGGTGACCCGGCGTATGGACAGAGGTAGCGACTACCACATGCCATACCCTCAGCCTATCTTTCGAACAGCCTGCAACCATAATCTTGGCGGATTAGGCCAACTCCTTCCTCACACCTTGAGATAAGTTATGCGCGTTCTAGTTGTGGAAGACGAAATTAAAACTGCCGAATATCTTCAGCAGGGCCTATCCGAAAGCGGGTATGTCGTAGATATCGTGCACAACGGTGTAGATGCCCTGCACTTGTTCAACACTAATGTCTATTCGTTGGTCCTTCTGGACGTGAACCTCCCCGGTATCGACGGCTGGGACCTGCTGGAAACCATCCGTAAGACCAGCCGGGTCCGCATCATCATGCTGACCGCCCGCGGACGCATCAATGACAAGCTCAAGGGCTTGGACGGCGGCGCGGATGACTACCTTGTGAAGCCATTCGAATTCCCTGAACTGCTTGCTCGCATCCGTTCGCTGCAACGCCGTGGTGATGAGTTGGTCGAGAAGAGCTCGCTGAAAATTGCGGATCTGGAACTCGACTCCGTCCGCCATCGCGTCTTCCGCGGTGGCACACGCATCGATCTCACCACCAAGGAATTTGCGCTTCTGCACCTGCTCATGAGCCGAACGGGCGAAGCGCTGACTCGTTCCCAGATCATCTCGTTGGTCTGGGATATGAATTTCGATTGCGACACCAATGTCATCGATGTAGCCATCCGGCGCTTGCGCTCGAAGATCGATGACCCGTTTGAAACCAAGCTCATTCACACGCTTCGTGGCGTTGGGTACGTTTTTGAGGAACGCGCATGAGGCCATTCAGCCTGGCTGCAAAGCTGGGGTTAAAAGTTGGGTTGATGAGCGCAGCGTTGCTGCTTCTGTTCGCCACCTTTGGCTATCTGATGGTAGGTAAGGCTCTGGAAAGAAATGCCCGAGCGGACCTGGAAGTAAAGATGGCGGGGATGGCTCACAACCTGTCCACCATCCCGGATACCTCCGGCGTCAACGCAGATGCACATCAGCTTGTCGATTTGGTCATGGGCCACAACAACCTGTATGTGAGCATATTCGATACCTCACAGAATCAGACTCCTCTGCTCTCGATTGGCTCGAAACAGGTCAATCTGGAGGTGCACAAGTTTCAGCCGGCGGCCCAGCCTAAAGAGCATGAATGGCGTGATACGCAGGACCGTCCTCTGCTGAGTGCTTCTCGGATCATGCGCTTGGGCGATGGAACAGAGGTCAGCGTCTATATGACCATGGACCAGTCATCCAGTGAGGCACTGCTTGATGCGTTGCTGACTTGGGCCTTGATGATGTCCCCCGTCATCCTCGCACTGATCTTGGCCATTGGCTGGTGGACCGTGCGCAGAGGCCTGCTGCCGCTGACCAAATTCCTCAAGGTGGCGTCAAAGATCTCAACGGAGAGCCTCGACCATCGTCTTCCGACTGATGGGATGCCGGCAGAACTCAAGAAGCTCGCCGACGGCATCAACATCATGCTGGCTCGCCTGGATGATGGCGTTCAGCAGCTCTCGCAGTTCTCTGACGACCTTGCCCACGAACTTCGAGCACCGCTTTCCAACCTGATGGGCAAGGCCCAGGTTGCCTTGACCAGAGAAAGATCGCTTTCCGAGTACCGGGAGGTTCTAGAGTCGTGCACAGAAGAGTTGGACCGCATGAGCCGCATGGTTTCCGACATGCTGTTCTTGGCCCAGGTCAGTCACCCTGCGTCCATGGTGGAGTTCGAACCGGTGTCCCTGGTCGACGAGGTTCAGCGCGTATGCGACCTCTTCAGCATTTCGGCAGAGGAAGGCGAGATCCAGCTGCAGATTTCTGGGAGTGATGATGTGGTACGCGGGAACCGCCTGATGGTTCAACGGGCCGTCTCAAACCTCGTGTCGAACGCGATCCGCTACTGCCCTCGCGGCCGCACGGTCTACGTGAAGGTGCAGCATAGTGCGAGCGGTACGACCTTGAGTGTCGGCAACCCCGGCCGCGGTATTGCCAAGGAACACCATGCGCACTTATTTGAGCGGTTCTACCGTGTGGACAAGAGCCGAGCACGGAGCGAAGGCGGTACCGGTCTTGGCTTGGCCATTGTGCAGTCGATCATGAGCCTGCACCAAGGGTCGGCGAGCGTGGAGGTGACCGAAGAAAACTTCACCTGGTTCCACCTTCACTTTCCCGCAGCCCAGCAACTGCAGCCAGCAATGACCGCCGCTTAAACCGCGCAGACATGATTAGGCCCGTCCATCGACGGGCCTTTTTGTTTGCTCAATGCATCAGTGCCGGAGGACCACAGGGTCCATAGGCGACCGCAGAATCACCGACTTGATGATCTTCTGCTCGTCAGGATTGGCGTTCTTCCACAGGTGTGAGAAGTACTGAGCATTCACTTTCTCTTGAGCACTTACGCTGCCGGCGGCATCGATCAGGCGCATGGTCGAGTAGACACAGATCAGCGCCAGAATGAAGAACGACGTGGCGACCACCATCACATAACGCTTGGCCAGCACCGGTGCCCGCTTGAGCTCCTGGATAGAGGCGTCCGCCGCCTTTGTCGCTGCTGTAAGCTCCGAGATCAGTGGCTGGATGGCGGTGTCGACTCCGCGGCATGCAGCTGAATACGCTGATGCAGCGGCGCGCAAGGCAACCTCCTCCGCGTTCGACCAAGCCTTCTCCGCCTTTCGCACCTCCTCCTGAATCTGCCGGCCGACAGCGTCCACCTGCTCCACCAGTTCGTTCGACCTCTCCAGAACAGCGCTGGAGGTCCGCGTCTGCGAGGTCAGCTCATCGAGCTGGACAGTGAGTTTTTCAGTGCAGCGGCGAAAGTCACCGATAGCAACTGCCCAGGGCTCTATGTCATTCATGGCTATCTCCTAGGGCGGCCAACAACGCCGCGCTGAATTAACGCGCTAGATATCAAAATTGTAATTTAAGAGAAAATTCTTAGTCGCCCTCGACAGTGCCGAGATAGACATGATCCTTCCAGATTTGAGGATTTAACGCATCCTGCCTGCCGCCAAAATTACGGAATTGTAATTATTGACTCACCTTGTCGTTAGCTTCGCGTTCCTAAACTACAAACCAACAAAGGCCGCTAATCAGGCAGGCCTAGTATGAACCGAGGTTCACAATGAAATTTGTCAAATCTATCGCTATTGGCAGCCTGCTGCTGGGTCTCATGGGTACCGCTTACGCTGAAGGTGGCTTCGAGCGAGCGAAACAGTTCAATGAAAACTTCCGAACCGAACAGGCTCGCCTATGGAGCGATGACTCTTCGGACCAGAACAAACAACAAGTCGCTCAAGAGCAAAAGAAAGAAAGCAAGGATGGTAAGGAACAAGCCGACAATTAATCGGCGGTTAAATAGGACTTCAAATGACGAAAGAAATCGACAAAAAAGCCAGGATAAAACCTGGCTTTTTTGTGCTTGGAATTTAGCCTTCGTTCTTGCGAGGCGTTTCCGCATTGCTTTCTCCAGCCAGACCCTCGGCACCTTGTACGGTACGTTTCCAATGGCACAGCATGAGCTGGCTGGCGTTCGCTTCGGTGATCGCTGTACATGCTAGATCAGCGGGCAGACCATCCTTGCTGTCTCGCAAGCGCCTGGACAGATAGAACGAGCCATCCTGCGGCCACTTGGCAGGATCCTTGATGTTCTCGGACTTTCCGCTGCTGTAAAACTCCGACGAGTATGAGCGGCGGCCAGGATAGATCAGGGGAGCGGAATGAGCAGACTGCACATTGAGCCAGGCTTGAACCACATCTCGCTGATTCTGAGGTCGCTCCTCAAGTACCCCGGCGTAGATGATGCCCGCACCGATGATTGGTAACACCAATGCACTCGCCGCGGCAGCCCATGTAGTCTTCGGGCCAACATCGCTGATCCGTCCGGATAGCAGCAATGCCCAGGCTGGCAGCGCAGGTAGCAGGTAGGTCCACAGAATGTTGCCTGCAAATGTGAAGAAGACCGGTGTCGCCAAGGCCCACAGCCAGAGGTAAGCCTCGAAGCGCTGCATTGATTCACGCTTGCGGATCAGTAATGGTAAGAAAAAGGCCCACGGCAGTAGCGACAGTCCGAGCTGGATCCAGATGGTGCCATATGGCTTGGCATGAGCACTGCCGTATAGGTCGCCCGCCCAGTTACTGACGACGTAGCGGCTCCAGTGCTCACCAACGAAGAAGTACTCCATGAAGCCGGGCGTTTTCATCTCGGCCGCGACATACCAAGGCACGGATATACCGAACATGAGTACAAGGCCGCTGATCCAGGGAAGCCTCAGTACCCGTCCCCATTCCTTGTAGATAACGAACCAGGCGAATGCCGGCGCCCCCATAAGCACTAGGGTCAGAGGGCCTTTGGCAAGCAAGCCCAGCCCGAGACCTGCGAACATCAGGTAGGCATCCGCCTTGCTGGCGCACTTCATCCAACGCCAGAAACCGTAGCTGGCCAGCAGAATCGAGAACGACAAAACAGGGTCGGTCAGCACGACACCGCTGGAGACTAGGCCAAGGGTGGTGCTGGAAAAGATAATGGCGGCCCAGATGCCGGCGTTACGGGAAATCTGCTGCGTGCCGAGTTTGATGATGATGAAACAGCTTGCCAGGTGCAGCAGCCACGCCGGGAAACGCGCAGCGAACTCGTTAACGCCGAAGACCGTCATGCTTGCGGCCTGGGTCCAGAAGGACAACGGTGGCTTGCCCCAGAACGGTACCCCGTAGTCGAACATGGGCGTGATCCAGTCATTCAACTCGACCATCTTGCGAGCCATTTCAGCGTAGCGAGCCTCCGATGTGTCCATCAGTGGATAGATGCCCAGCCCCACCAAACGCAAGAGCAAAATCGAACCCAGGATCCACCACAGCGTCCGCTCGTTTTTCAGGCTCAGCATTTCTTACCCTCGATCGAGGCCATCGAAGGGTGGAGTGACACGGGATCCGCCTTGCTGCTGTGCTTCAGGAAATAGAGAGGCCGGCGCTTCACTTCCGCGAG
This sequence comes from Pseudomonas alloputida, assembly GCF_021283545.2. Classification (NCBI taxonomy): domain Bacteria; kingdom Pseudomonadati; phylum Pseudomonadota; class Gammaproteobacteria; order Pseudomonadales; family Pseudomonadaceae; genus Pseudomonas; species Pseudomonas alloputida. The sequence goes on from NZ_CP128540.1 coordinate 6,262,529, forward strand.
TGTCACGCCCAGGTACTCCCCCACCATGGCGACACCGACGCACATGAATGAAGCCATTCCGACGATCAGGTGATGGATGTCGAAACTTCCTGCCACAAGCGACGCAAGCATGTAGCAGATGCTGGAGACGAAAAGACCGAAACTGATGAGGCTGAAAATGCGCAGCGGTTTGCGAGAGAAGCTGACGATGCTTTCGATGGCCAGATTGAACAGGCCAGCTGCATTCCACTTGGTGCTGCCGGCATGGCGAACGGTGCGATTGTAGGGCAGCTCGATGGTACGGAAGCCTACCCAGCCGATCATGCCTTTGAGAATCCTGGAGCGTTCGTCCAGCGCCCGCAGTGCTGCCAGCGGCGCAGGCCCAATCAATCGGAAATCGCTGACATCGGCCGGCATGTCCACCTTCTCCACCAGGCGCTGCATGACCCAGTAGTAAGCCCGGGCACTCATGCGCTTAAACCACGAATCACCGACTCTCAGGTTGCGTTGCATGTTCACCACGTCGTAACCGCGTTGCCAGTGGTCCACCATGGCCGAGATGAGCTCTGGTGGGTCCTGCAGGTCGACATCGATGAAGATCAGCGCACTGCCACGGGCATGGTCTATCCCGGCGCTGAGTGCAGCCTCTTTGCCGAAGTTGCGACTCAGGGACAGACAACGTACAGATGACCCATCCTGATAGTGGCGAAGAATGTCGGCCGTTCGGTCGTTACTGCCATCGTCGATATAGAGGATTTCGCAGGAGACGGGTAAGCGCTTCACGACGCGGGTGATCCGCTGGTGGAACTCGGGGATGGTTTCCTCTTCCTGGAAGCAAGGGACGACGATGGTTAACAAGGGATCAGGGCGCTCGGGAAAGCGATGTAATGTCTGCATGATTGAATGTCCAAAAACGATGTGCAATGAATCCAAGTGCAGTGAGGCTTAAGGTCACTACAAGTTGGGAGATGAGCGGTGACAGATTCGACTTGATGAGGAACCACATACCCACGCCATTGCCGAAGTTTGTGGCTAACGCGACCAGTGCAAACCTGACAGGCTGAAACTTACGAGAGCCATCTGACACAAAGCAGAGCGCCCTATTTCCAATAAAGCTTGCGATAGCGCCAACCATGCCTCCACAGATACTGGCTAGCAATGGAGTAGATAATTCTGTCGTAACCAGCACTAGGAACACCGCATAATGGATTCCCGTTGCTATGAAGCCGATCCCCAGATAACGAATCAGTAAGGTAGTAAGAGGTAGGGTTTGATTTTCCATGCCCAAAGCCTATGGAGGCAAAGGTGAAAAAAAAGTGAACCAAATGTAAATGCGTAATTGGCTAAATTTAGATCTGCCAAGTAATGAAATTGGCGCGCTAGGCTAGCACGCTACAATATCAGCAAGATTGCTCGAAAATTACGCTTTCGAAATAAAACCTTCCGATAACGCATGCATGACCTGCGGATTACAATGCTGACAAGATAAGGAAATGCTGGGTGGCATTGAGATAGATTCCCCGAATTAAGGGGGACCCAATGGTTACACAAAATGAAACATTTACAAGCAGCGTTGTTCCTTACAGTCCTGACATATTGGATGATCTGCCAATTGATGATCAGCTGGCCGTAGAGTTTTTCGCAACAGCACGTTGTGCCAGTTTCAAACAGGCTGCCCGGGGGCTCAATGTGCCAGTGGTAGGCCTTCGGAAACGCTTGGAGAAACTGGAAGAGCACATTGGTGCTCCCGTGTTTGTATACAAACACAACAAGCTTGCCCTGACCCGCACTGGCGAGAGGGTCAGCCATTACCTGTGCCAGCTCTTCGGCCCAGACGGCCTTGGCAAGTCCGGTGAAAAGGAAGTCCCCAGGCTTACCATCGCGATCACGGAGCCAGTGTTGAGCGACATCGTAAACCGCGATCTAGTCGCCTACGTGCGCGATCATGCCGAAATGCAGCTTGAAATCCATTCAGAGTGCACAACGCAGATGCTCTCTGAGTGTGAAGTCGATGTGGGTATCGCTTTCGTGAGCCCAGATGATGAGGGCGCGTTTGATCGCCATCCTACGTATAGGTTTGAACGGCTTGGCCGGATTGGGCACTCGCTGTTCATTTCCAGCCGCTACTCAAGAAGCGTCACCCTTCCAGTGCAGAGCCTGGATTTGCACAACTTCATGCTCGTTATCCCTTGGGATGAAGAGATTTTGGCGGGCTCACGAAAGTGGGCATCGATAATGGCTGAGCATCAGGGCGGTACCACTCGGGTAAAGAACTATAACTTATCCCGTGGCCTTGTCGTAGGAGGCGCGTGTATCGGTGTGCTGCCCGACTATAGTCGAAAGATGGAGAGGAATATTCTGCCGATGCCGGGTTTTTTGGACGATCTGGAGGAGAAAGATGTCTATCTTGTTATCAAAACCAAGCTTGCCCGCAACCCGCACGTTCTGGAAATCCGTAGATTGATCAAGAAGAGCTTCTTTGATAAGAAGGACTGGCTTGTTCGGTAACAGTTTTGTTAGGTTTCAAACTCTCCTGTTAACACTACAGAAACACAACTGTCATATTCGCTTGCAATCTAGTCAGAGTGCTTAGAACAAAGGCATCTTGTTACAGCAGGTGACAACCGTGGCCTGCTCCCATCTGCAAGATAAATTTAGGCCGACGAAGGGCGAAATACAACGTCGGTAGCTAAGCACTTAACATACGAGAGGCAAGCAATGATCCGTTCTTCGAACATGCGGGAAAAGCTGTTGGCTGCCGCAATAATAGGCACATTTTCCTCGCAAGCATTCTCCGGAACAGTAACCACTGACGGAGCTGACATCGTTCTGAAGACCAAGGGCGGTCTTGAAGTATCGACTTCTGACAAGGAATTCAGTTTCAAACTGGGCGGTCGCGTTCAGGCCGACTACGGCCGTTTCGATGGTGTCTTCACCAAGAATGGCGATACCGCTGACGCCGGCTACTTCCGTCGCGCCTACCTTGAGCTCGGCGGCGTTCTGTACCGCGACTGGAAGTATCAGCTCAACTACGACCTTTCCCGCAACACGGGCAACGACTCCGACGGTTACTTCGACGAGGCCAGCCTGACCTACACCGGTTTCAAGCCCGTCCAACTGCGATTCGGTCGTTTCTACACCGACTTCGGTCTTGAGAAAGCCACCAGTTCGAAGTGGACCACTGCCATGGAGCGGAACCTCTCGTACGACCTGGCGGACTGGATCAACGACAACGCCGGCATGGGTGTTCAAGCCACCAGCACCATCGCTGACATGGCTTATGTCTCCGGTAGCGTTTTCAGCGAAACCAACAACAACTCGGATGGCGACAGCACCAAGCGCTACAACGCACGTGCCGTGTTCGCACCGCTGCACAGTGATGGCAACGTCCTGCACGTCGGTGCTCAGTACGCTTACCGCGACCTCAAAAACAGTGCGGTCGATACCCGGATTCGTTCGCGTCTTGGCGTTCGCGGTGTAGATACCAATGGCGGCGGCGATGCCGGCACCAACGGCAACCGCATGCTGTTTGGCGGTGCCGCCGCACAAGATGGCCTGTGGAAGGACGATTCGGTCTGGGGTCTCGAAGGTGCCTGGGCCACCGGCCCGTTCTCGGTGCAAGCGGAATACCTTCGCCGCAAGCTGAAAGCTGACCAGGCCAACAGCGACATGAAGGCCTCTGGTTACTACGCCCAGATGGCTTACACCCTGACCGGCGAGCCGCGTATCTACAAGCTCGACGGTGCCAAGTTCGACACTATCAAACCAGAGAACAAGGAACTGGGGGCCTGGGAAGTTTTCTACCGCTTTGACGATATCAAGGTCGAAGACGGCAACCTGGTCACCGCAGCGGATCAATCGAACGAGCGCAAGGCCAAGAGCCACACTGTGGGTGTGAACTGGTATGTCAACGAGGCAGTGAAACTCAGTGCCAACTACATCAACGTGCGTACTGACAATAACGAGAACACCGTGGGCGACGACAGCGGCAATGCAATCGTGACCCGCCTGCAATACGTCTTCTGATCCCTCTCATCAGTCTGACGTGAGAAAGCCGGAAGCGCTCAATGTGCTTCCGGCTTCCCTGTTTCTGACGTGATCGAGCTTGGAGCGTCCTCCTCCTACCTGCTCTCGCTCACCTGATGACCTCTCTTGCCAAAACTCGGCGAATCTGGTGTGATTGCCGCGTCGGGTTTTGCATGGTGGCCGTGCAAGCAAACCAAACCTGACTCCTACTCATGATTGAACCTGATTCGACGTCCAGCTTCGCGTCTAACGGCCCTACAAGCGCAGCTACCCCAACGTCGCTCATTAGGGGATAGTCATGTCTGCCAAAAAGCTGCTTCAACCTCTCGCTGCTCAGCTGCACGCCTCATTCTCGGCTTCCGGTCGCCCGTACGCTCACCAGCACATTCACCAGTTGCTCCACGCTGCCATTGGCTCCGTCTCCCCAGAAGTTGACTCCCAAGACAATCTGCCAATCCAGGTATGCCGTGACAGCGACAGGCAGTACAACCTCTACGAGACGATTGAGCGGGCGAAAAAGTGCTTGGGATTGACCGATCTTCAAGCAGTCGGCGTGGCTGAAGAAGTCATCGAAGTACTACGAGCTGCAGGGATAGGCGTGAACCAGGTTCGCCTGCTCCTCGACCCCTCCTTCACCTCGAAGACTCGTAAAAAGGCATTCAAAGCCCTTTGCAAGAATCTGGATCTGAACGAGCTCGGCGATCGATTCGTCCCGAAAACGGCGACGCTGGCCATTGCGGCGGGTATGGCACCGCCTCCGAAAATCACGTGGAAAGATCGCTTCGCACTGGCTGCAGATTTCCCTATACGGGGACAGAGCCAGCTCGTCGAAATGGTGACTCGAAGCGAGTGCTATCTGTGGGTATTTCCGCCGACTGATCATCAAGCTACGGCTTCGGCGAGTCACGACCGCTATTTCGGTGAACAGACCCATCCGAGCGCTGAGATGGGCATGGGGTTCACTATCATCGATTCCGGATCGACCCGCCCTAAATTTCCGATGCTCTCCAAACAGCCGGAAGAGACCTTCATCCAGTATTCACTTTCGGCGCCGATGTGGTTCTGGCGCGCACAAAGTAACACCTGGCGGCTGGGAAACATCCTGCGCTCCAAGATCCTTGACGGGGCTCCTTGGCATAACGAGCCCTTGAGCGATGTGCTGCCAGGTGGTCTGAAGTCTCTGCCGCGGATTTATGGGTGCACCACCTGCCAAACGCTGTTCGTCGAGAAACACAGCGGCTATCCGGATGTACCCACTCAGTGCCAATGCGGTGAGGCGAGCAGCACGCGTGACCAAAACGAGTCACCTGCTCTCAATAGCTGATTTTCCTTACGGTGGCGGGCTATGCCCCCCGTTAGGGATTGGCTATGGGAGCGGGATTCGCTCACCCCAAACCTGAAGGCGCCGCCATCTAACCGAGCGATATGAGCTGAATGCTCGCGGAGTAGATATGCAGAACAGTACCAACAAACAAGACACCCTGGCGGCGATCAATGCACTTGTGGAGATTGCGTATGATCAGGGATTTGCGAACGGACAAGGGGTCGGCAATCAAGTCGGTTTCGTAGCCGGTGTCATGAGTCTCAAAGCTGCGTTGGCCTGCGGCTTAAGGCACGGCTCACCTGAGTGTGGGAAGGCCCTTGAAAGCCTCAAGCGCATCGGGATCGACGAGTGAGAAAAGTACGGGTCGTGCGCTGATCGCGCACGACCCGTACTTCTACTTCAAGTCATTTCCCTGCTTAGCTTCATGATTGAAGCTCAGGGATCAGGAGCTTCTGCGGTAGGCCAACAACCGCAAGGCGTTGAAGACGACCAGCAGTGTGGAGCCCTCATGGATCGCAACGGCGGCACCAATGCTCAAGCCCATGATGGTAGACGGAACCAAGATGGCCACAATCCCCAAGCTGACGAACAGGTTCTGGCGGATGATCGATCGCGTGTGACGGCTCAGCCCCACCGCAAATGGGAGTTGCCTGATGTCGTCAGCCATAAGCGCGATATCAGCCGTTTCCAGGGCGACATCAGATCCGGCAGCCCCCATTGCGATGCCAACGCTCGAATTGGCCATGGCAGGGGCATCATTCACGCCGTCACCCACCATGGCCACCCTGGCGCTGAGGCGCAGGTTCTTGATGGCCTTGACCTTGTCTTCCGGCATTAGGTCTCCCCACGCCTCATCTAAGCCAACTTGTTTGGCTACCGCCTCTGCAACGCGGTTGTGGTCCCCAGAAATCATGACCATGCGGTCGATGCCCATCTCTCTGAGTTTCTGGAGTGCCTCTTTGGCACCCTCTCGGGGTGTGTCCAATAGCCCGATAGCGCCCAGATCCTTGTCAGCGCGACGTACCACCATGGTTGTGCGGCCCGACTGACGCAGACGCTCCGCAGCCTCCAAGGCTGCCTTGCTCAGTGCGGGAATACCATTGGTACCGAACATCTCGACCTTGCCAATCCAGACGAACTGCCCATCAAGCTCGGCACGTACGCCGCGGCCAATCATGTTGCTCATGTTCTTGGCTTGCAATCGGCGCCGTGTGCCAATCATCTCTTCACCGTCACGCACAATTGCCGCAGCCAGCGGATGGTCGCTCATCGACTCCACAGCGATGGCGACGTTTAGTAGATCCTCGATCTGCGTGCCGCCTACCGGTATTACATCGGTGATGCGTGGGCGCCCTTCGGTCAGGGTACCGGTCTTGTCGAATGCCATGGCATTCAAGGAGCCGAGCTCTTCAAGCGGTGCACCGCCCTTGATCAGCACGCCACCTCGGGCTGCCCTGGCGATGCCAGATAGAATGGCGCTTGGTGTTGCGATCGCCAGCGCGCAGGGGCTGGCTGCAACCAGTACGGCCATCGCCCGGTAGAACGAGTCACGGAACGGCTCATCAAGGAAAATGCCGGCAAATAGCAGCCCGACTACCAGCAGCAAAACCAACGGGACGAATATGCGTTGGAAGCGGTCCGTGAATCGCTGGGTCGGTGACTTCCTGACTTCGGCTTCACTGACCATCTTGATGACCCGCGCCAGGGTACTTTCCGTAGAGCGCCGTGTTACCTCAACCTCGATGAGCGTTTCGCCATTGATGGTACCGGCGAAGACTTTCGAGGCTGCATCCACTGCATCTGGCTTGCTGCGTGCGAGTTCGGCATCAGGGACAGGTTGCTTGTCCACGGGGACGCTCTCACCGGTTACTGGCGCCTGGTTGATACTTGAGGAGCCCACTACAACAAAACCATCGGCCGGTAGGCGGTCATTGGGGCGCACGATGACAACGTCACCGGGAACCAGCAGCTCCACAGGCATTTCCAACGTGCCATTTGCTCTGCGTACGATCGCGGTGGCTGGTGCGAGCTTGGACAGTGCCTCAATCGCTTTCTTGGCCCGCCCCATCGCGTAGCTTTCAAGGGAATGCCCCAGACTGAACAGGAACAGCAGCAGAGCCCCCTCCGCCCAGGCGCCAATGCTCGCGGCACCGGCTGCGGCGAGAAGCATCAGCGAATCGATCTCGAAGCGTTTCTGGCGGATGTTGCTGATCGCTTCCTTGGTGGTGAACCATCCACCGAACACATAGGCCGACACGTACAGAATCAGGGGCAGTCGATCAATCAGGTCAAGTTGTCCTGCGAGAGCTCCGGCACCCAGGAGGGCACCACAGATCAGCGCGAAAATCAGCTCCGTGTTCATGCCAAAAATGCCGCCATGCTCATGGCTATGACCTTCATGCCCAGCTTGGTCATCAGGGCGTTCAAGCAAACTCTTCATAACTCGTCCCTTCTGGGGTCAAGGCTTCCAATTGCCCTCTGCAGTTGGGAGCCGTCGCGGTTGGTTAGCTAAGACCTATTGCACGGTTTGCCCCGGCCCAGGCGTTAACATGTCAAAACCATGGGGCATCGGGCGTAATAAAAAATGCCAGGCACTGCCTGGCATTTATGAATTCTCTAATTGTTCTGTTCAAATCGTTTACTACTTGTTGTTGATGCATTGCGAATACATCGAGTAACGAACAGTCTTGAGCGTGCCCTGGGAGTCCTCGAAGGTCATCAACCGTGGGTAGACCTGGCAGGTACGTGGGTCCTGCGACTGACGTACGAACTTAGCAACGTCTATCTTCATGCCATATTTGTAATCCTGAATCTCTGGCATTGGCTTGCCATTTTTCTCCGCGTACTTGGCCACTGCGGTCTGGTGCTCCTTGGTGTATTGCAGCTGCTTGCTCTCGGAAAAAGTGTTGGCCTGCGAAGCCACCGAGAAAACAACAAGTGCAGCAGCGATAATTAGCTTTTTCATAAAACCCTCTCAATTTCAAAACTTCTCGGGCGTAACCTTAGCAATGCATAGGCATCACCGGCATGACGAGAAACTTACAATTTTGAAAGGTAAGTGCATCTACTTCACTTTAAATCGAGTAGGAGGCGGATTCACACCCGCCGTCCTCTCACACCACCGTGCGTACGGTTCCGTACACGGCGGTTCAGGTTACGCGGCTAAGCCGGTTAATCGTATCCAGTATCGAGACCAGCCCGAGCCGGTCCCACAGTTTCTTTGGCAGCGCGTAGTTCATATGTTGCGCTCCCGAATTCCACCATGGACCTCGGCCATTGAAGGCTGACTTGTTGGCACGCTCCTCGCTCAACCCCAGGCGCATCAAGTTTCTCAGCCTCGTGGGAGGCTGCTTCCATTGACGCCAGATGACGCAGCGGAGTTTGTGCCTGACCCAACCATCCAGTTCCTCAAGCGGCCGCTTGCTCTGGCTGAGCTTGAAGTAGCTAGCCCAGCCTCTCAGGACGGGGTTGATCCGCTCGATGACAGTCGCCATTTTGCGAGCCCGTACGCTGCGCAGCAGCATTCTGAGCCGGTCGCGTAAGCGGTCTAGGCTCATCCTTGCCACGCGCAGCCTTGGCTGCTGGTGCCAGCTCATCCCATAGCCTAGGTAGTCGCACTTCCACGCCCTTGCCACTTGGCTTTTCTTCCTGTTCACCGTCAGCTTCAGACGTTCTCTCAGGAAGCGCTCGACGCTGACCAACACCCGTTCGCCGGCCCGGGGACTGCGTACATAGATGTTCGCATCATCGGCATAACGTACGAAGCGATGGCCCCGCCGCTCCAGCTCGCGGTCGAGTTCGTCGAGCAGGATATTCGACAGCAACGGCGAAAGCGGGCCGCCTTGCGGCGTCCCCTCCTGCCGTGGGCTGACGACACCGCCCGACATGATCCCGGCTTCAAGGTAGCGGCGAATAAGCCTGAGTACGCACTTGTCTTTGATCCGACGTTCGATGCAGGCCATGAGGATGTCGTGATTGACCCGATCGAAAAACTTCTCCAGATCGAGTTCCACGCACCAGCGGTGTCCCGCTGTCACATGAGCACGGGCCATCTCGATGGCTTGATGCGTACTTCTGCCCGGACGAAAACCATAGCTGTAGTCCGAGAACAGTGGGTCGAAGATAGGTGTGAGCTGCTGCTGCAGTGCTTGCTGGATCAGGCGATCCACGACGCTGGGGATACCCAGTTGCCGTGTGCCGCCCTGCGGCTTGGGAATTTCAACCGCTCGCACTGCTTGGGGATGGTATTCACCGGCCAGCAACCTGGCCTTGAGGGTTGGCCAATACTGTTTCACGTAGCCCGCCAAGTCAGCGACCGTCATGCCATCGGCACCCGGAGCCCCCTTGTTGCTAACCACGCGTTGATACGCACGCCTGAGGTTGGCCGGTGCAAGCACCCGCTCCATCAGCGTGTCCGGCTCCGCGTTCGTCCACGTCGCTGACGCCGCCGGCACCTTTGCACTGTCAGGCATCACCCTCGGCTTCTGGCCGGGATTCGGGATGACAGTTTCCGCTGTGGGAAATTTCTGCATTACGGTTACCAACGAGACGGCGACGCCTACTGGCGGCATAACCTGTTCGGCCCTTGGTGGCGCGGTTAACCGCCACTTACTACGGCTTCGGCTGACTTCTGCACGCTCGTCCCGTCGCCTTTCGACGCGCGGTAGCACAGTGGCAAGCGTACAGATCTCCCAGGGTAATTCGCGCGACCTTCCTGCTTATGCCTGTCGGATCTACGTCACAGCGTTCCGTGCAAGTATTGGGCTTTGGCGATTTGTGCCACCTCACCCCGCTGTGCCGCCTCTATCCGCTTCCTGTTCGTCAGGCCAGCATTTTGCCTCGGGCTTCCTTCAGATTCGCGGTCACCCGCGACACCCTTGCCTCCGGCTAACACTTCCCCTTGCCGGGTGTGTAGAGGACTTTCACCTCCAAGTCACCCACTTGGCCACCACAACCAAGCGGGTTGCGCTTACGCGCAACGCGCCATGCCTGGCGCACACAAAAAAGCCCACAACACGTGTTGTGGGCTTCTCTTTAGCGGAGCCTGTTAGCTAACCACTTCGGCCTCGTCGCCGTCTTCATCCTTGCGGTGTGCCCAGTAATACAGGGCAGGCAGTACCAACAAGGTCAATGCGGTGGAGGACAGGATCCCGCCAATCACCACAGTCGCCAGTGGCCGCTGAACTTCTGCACCGGTACCGGTGGCCAAAGCCATCGGGATGAAGCCCAGGGAAGCTACCAAGGCAGTCATCAGAACAGGTCGCAGACGGGTTAATGCACCTTCATCGACTGCCTGCCTGAGCGTTCGCCCTTCCTCCCTTAGCCCGCGGATGAAGGCAATCATCACCAGGCCGTTCAGTACTGCAACGCCGGACAGTGCAATGAAGCCGACACCTGCCGAGATCGACAGTGGGATGTCCCGCAACCACAACGCCACAACACCACCGGTGAGTGCGAATGGAATACCGGTGAAGACCAGCATGCCGTCCTTCAGGTTGTTGAACATCAGGAACAACAAGGTCATGACCAGCAGCAAGGCGACTGGAACAACGATCTGCAGCCGTTTGGCAGCCGACTGCAGCTGCTCGAACTGGCCACCCCAAGTCGTCCAGTAGCCCGCAGGGATTTGCACCTTCTGATCCAGCGAAGCGGTCGCCTCCTCAACGAAGGATCCCAGGTCACGGCCTCGAACGTTGGCACTGACGATTACCAGACGCTTGCCGTTCTCGCGGCTGATTTGGTTCGGGCCCAGTTGCAGGTCCAGATTAGCGACCTGCGACAGCGGGATGAAACCGATCTGGTTGGCACCCTGAGCCGCATTGGCAGGCACCGGAATCAGCAAACTGGACATCCCCGCTACGTCGGTGCGAACGGTCTCAGGCAGGCGCACTACCATGTCGAACCGACGGTCGCCCTCATACAGCGTGCCGGCCTGGCGACCACCCACGGCGATAGCGATCGAGTTCTGAACATCCGCGATGTTCAGGCCGTAGCGTGCTGCTTTCTCGCGGTCGATGTTGATTGTCAGCACCGGCAGGCCGGATGTCTGCTCAACTTTCACTTCCGACGAGCCCGGTACCGCTTTGAGCGCTGCCGCGATCTTGTTGGCGGTGTTGTTGAGCACGTCCATGTCATCGCCGAAGACCTTCACAGCGACATCACTACGCACGCCCGAAATCAGCTCGTTGAAACGCAGTTGGATTGGCTGCGACAACTCGTAGTTGCTTCCTGGAACACCCGCTGCGGCCTTCTGCACCTCAGCAATCAGCTCATCGCGAGGCTTCTTGGGGTTAGGCCACTGATCCTGAGGCTTGAGCATGATGTAGGCGTCGGAGGCGTTCGGTGGCATCGGGTCAGATGCAATTTCCGCGGTACCCGAGCGTGCGAACATCCGCTCGACTTCAGGCACCTGCGCTATTACCGCTTTCTCCAGACGCTGCTGCATCTCGACGGACTGAGTGAGGCTCGTTCCAGGCACACGCATGGCCTGCATCGCAAAGTCACCCTCACTGAGGCTTGGGATGAACTCGCTACCCATACGACTTGCCAGCACACCACTGAGCACGACCAAGGCTACTGCGGCCGAGAAAGCGATGTTCCGATGTCCCAGCACCCATTGCAGAACCGGCTCATAGCGCAGTCGAGCTGTGCGCATGACCACGCCTTCCTCTTCCTTCACCTTGCCAGTGACGAACATGGCAATAGCTGCAGGAACAAAGGTAACGGACAGGATCATTGCGCCCAGCAGAGCCATCACAACGGTGAACGCCATAGGGTGGAACATTTTGCCTTCGACGCCGGTGAGGGCGAAGATCGGCAGGTACACCACCATGATGATCAGCTGACCGAAGATCAGCGGCCGGCGAGCTTCTCGCGCCGCGGCAAAGACCTCGTGGAAGCGTTCGGTTTTGGTGAGCATGCGGCCATGCTTATGCTGCGCATGAGCCAGTCGACGGATCGCGTTTTCTACAATAACCACGGCACCGTCGACGATGATGCCGAAGTCGAGTGCCCCCAAACTCATTAAGTTGGCACTGACCTTGTTGTTGAACATGCCTGTGAAGGTGAAAAGCATGGACAGCGGAATCACCATCGCGGTGATCAGGGCTGCACGGATGTTGCCGAGGAACAGGAACAGAATCGCGATTACCAAGATCGCGCCTTCTACCAGGTTCTTCTTCACCGTCGCGATGGCTTTTTCAACCAGGTTGGTACGGTCGTAAACGGTCACAGCCACCACGCCCTTTGGCAGGGTGCGGTTGATGTCCGCCAGTTTGGCGGCGACAGCTTGAGACACAGTACGGCTGTTTTCACCAATCAGCATGAACACGGTACCGAGCACGACTTCGCGGCCGTTCTCAGTAGCAGCACCTGTGCGGAGTTCTTTACCGATGCTGACGTCAGCAACGCTGCTGATGCGAATCGGTGCACCATCCACGCTGGTGATCACGATGTTGGCGATGTCTTCGATGTTGCCTACCTGGCCGGGCGCACGGATGAGCAACTGCTCACCATTACGTTCGATGTAGCCGGCGCCGACGTTGGCATTGTTACTTTCCAACGCTGCGACCAGGTCATTGAGGGTAAGCTTGTAGGTAGCCAGGCGCTTAGGATCTGGCGCAACCAGGAACTGCTTGGCATAGCCGCCGATGGTATTGATCTCGGCTACACCCGGGACGTTGCGCAGCTGAGGCTTGATGATCCAGTCTTGGATCACGCGCAGGTCGGTCGGGGTGTAAGGCGTACCGTCCTCTTTGACCGCGCCATCTTCGGCTTCAACGGTCCACAGGAAGATCTCGCCGAGGCCGGTAGATACCGGGCCCATAACGGCCTCTACGCCTTCTGGCAGCTGTTCCTTCGCAACCTGCAGCCGCTCGTTGATCAACTGGCGGGCAAAGAAGATGTCAGTGCCATCCTTGAAGATCACGGTGACCTGAGACAAGCCAGAGCGAGACAGGGAACGGGTCTGCTGAAGGCCCGGGAGACCGGCCATGGCCGTTTCAACTGGAAACGTGATCCGTTGTTCGGTTTCCAAAGGCGAATAACCAGGCGCTGCAGTGTTGATCTGCACCTGGACGTTGGTGATATCGGGTACCGCATCGATGGGCAGCTTTTGATAGCTGTAGATACCGATACCCGCCATGATCAGAACAGCGATCATTACTACGATGCGCTGCTCGATGGCGAATCTGATGATACGTTCAAACATGAGAAATCATCCTGTCAGTTCGCATCAGTGACCGTGTTCGGCAGAAGCTTTGCCGAGCTCGGACTTGAGTGTGAAGCTGCCACTGGTTGCTACCTGGGCGCCGGCTTCAATACCGTCGATGACTTCCACGTACCCATTGTCGCGACGACCCAGTTTTACCGGGCGGGTGTCAAACCCATCTGGGGTGCGTACGAATACCGAGGGTTTGTCTTCAACGGTCTGGACTGCGTGCTCAGGGACCGCTACGGCAACTCGATCAGTCTGGGAAGTGACCGCAATGTTCACGAACAGGCCTGGACGCCAGGCACCGTTGGGGTTGGTCAAGGTGACGCGGACAGTGGCTGCGCGGTTTTGCTCGCCCAGCAGGCTCCCGACATAACCCACCTTCCCTTCGACCTCGACATTCATGTCAGGCGAAGAGACTTTCACCGCACGACCAGTCGTGACCTTGCCCAGATCTGTAGGCGGGACGGCGAAGGTTGCCCAGACCTGATTCAGGTCAGAAAGGATGAAGGCGTTGGTCGCCTCGCTGACGACTTCGCCAACGGTCAGGTGTTTCTCCACCACCACGGCGTCGAAAGGAGCTCGGAGTTCGTAACGATTACCGCCAACGGAGTTAACCGAAGCACCGATCGCACCGACCTTCTGCTTGGCGTTGGCCAAGGAGATCTCCGCTTCTTGCAGCGCTTGGCGTGCTTGGAGGTAGTCTTGCTCCGCGGAAATCTTGTCCTGCCACAGCTGCTTCTCACGCTCGAAGGTCACTCGCGCCAGTTCGACGCGACGCTGTGCGGCCTGTTGTTCGCTGCGCAGGTCAGAGATCTGCTGGCTCGCGATTACAGCGAGGACCTGACCCTTTTTGACCGTCTCACCCAGGTCGGCTTGGACAGTCTCTACAACGCCAGGAACACGAGGAACCACGTGGGCGGTCCGGTCTTCATCGAAGCGAATTTCGCCCGGGAAGCTCACGACTGTACCCAAGTCACGCGGCGCTGCAGCTTCCAGGGCAACGCCGGCAGCCTTGATCTGCTCAGCGCTAAGCGTCAGCTTGCCCTCTTCTTCACCGCCCTCTTCGCTGTGGCCTTCTTCACCATGGCCCTCATCACCCTCCTCTTTGGCGGCAGATGCGGCTTTCTTTTCGTCGCCATGGCCATCGTTAGCGCCATGCTCGGCGGTACTAGCGGCCTGCTGTCCAGAACTGTTGTTCCAGGCAAGGCTGCCAAATCCGAGGGCTGCCACAGCGGCTACCGCGAGGGCGATCTTGCGTTTGTTATCCATTGCTACTCCTGCTGATCGTAGGCACCGGCTTGTTCAAGGCTGTGTGCCGAAGAAAATGTTTGGCCCGTTCAGCGAGCGCCGGCAGTTGAGCCGACTTCGCCATAAACCCTTTCCACCTGCGCACGCGCATTGGTCGCCGCTGCCAACGATTCGAGATATTGGCCACGAGCGACGATCAAGGTGCGCTGGGCATCCAGCACTTCGATGAAGCCGAATTTGCCCATCTCGAAGCCGCGGGTTGCGGTATCTACGGCTTGTTGGGCTGACGGCAGAATGGTCTTGTCGTAGGACTCGACCTCCTGCATGGCGGTGGACCACTGGTTCAACGCGGTTTGGGTTTCGGTGCGCAGCCGCAGCTCCACAGCATTGCGCTGGTCTCGGGCCTGATCTGCACGACGAGAAGCGGAAAGAATGTTGCCCTGGTTGCGATCAAACAGCGGCAAAGGCATAGAGACGCCCACAGTGTTGACACGCTCGCGCACAGAGCGGTCGTACTGGCTACCTACGCTGACGGTAAGGTTCGGGATACGCTGAGCTTTCTCTGAACCGAGCGAGGCATCGCTCTTGTCGATCTGTACCACGGCCTGGCGCATTTCTGCGGTCTGATCGAGCTTCGCCAGCAGCTCTTCAGTCCGCGGTGGCAGTCCCGGGGAGAGGGTTGGCGATTCGAGTCGATCAAAGACGGTGACCGAGCTCCCGGTAATTTGAGCGAGTTGCTGGTAAGCGGTCGTCTTTTCGGTTTCGGCACGTCGAACTTGCAGCTTTGCTTCGGCCAGTTGTACTTGGGCGCGGGTGGCCTCTACTGGAGACGATTTACCTGCGCGAACACGACCATCGACGATGCGGAGACCGCGCTCAGTCAGTTCGAGAGATTGCTTGGCCAGGTCAAGGCCTGTCTGGGCCCGCAATGCGGCGTAGAAGGCCTGTACGACGTCTGCCCGCAGACCGTTCACGCGACGGTCCAACTCCAGCTGTGCGGCGGTCTGCCCGTAAGTGGCGACGTCAACACGAGCTCCCCGCTTACCACCCAGCTCCAGGGTTTGGCTAAGCGACACGGTCGTCGTGCTGGTGTTACGACGGGTGTCTTCCACGTCGTACGAAATAGTGGGGTTGGGGATAAGCCCGGCCTGCTTGCGAGCACCATCAGCGATGCCAATCTCTTGCCGGGCCGCGGCCAGGTCAGGGTTGGCATCCATGGCCGTCGAAAGCGCCTGGGGCAAGCTGATGCTTTGAGCAAGAGCTGCAGGTGCCATCAATCCAGAGATGACTGCACAGAGTGCAGCGATCTTCCAGGGCGAGACGGAGGTCTTGGATAAGACATTGCGGTTATACCGGGGCACTTTGATGGTCCTCGTGCACAAACTTCGATAAAGCTTGGCGAGAACGCCGAAACAGCTGCCAAGCCCCACTTGATTAGGTGATGGCACTCTAATGAGCGGTAGCTATCAGAGGGGTGGCTAGAAAATTACAATTTCGTAAGAAAGTCCTGTAATGCCCGAAAATACTGGGAAACCAAACCCGGCACTAGGATTTCGTTACAAGCAACGGAGATGGCAAACACGCGGTGCGAAGGCGCCGAATAACAGGCAGATGACGAAATTGTAATTGTCCTATCACCCTCCCGTTATCTTCGGCCTGCAAATATGAGCTCGCGCTACGCTAGGCGCGCCGCCGGGTCAGAACAATTAACGACACCCGCGCCGGTAAACATAATAAAAACTGCCGTGAATCAAAGGAGCATCGGATGAAAATCAAAGTACCACTGTATTTGGCGGCAGTTTCTGCGCTGTCTGGAAGCTACGCTATTTCGGCACAAGCTGAAGACAAGCCAGAAGGCTTCATTGAAGGCAGCAGCCTTACAGTGTTGAACCGTAACTTCTACTTCAACCGTGATAATCGCGACAGCACCGCCCCCACTTACAACAGTGGCAAGGGCAATACCAACGGCTACTCCGAAGCCTGGGCGCACGCGATCATCAGTAAATTCAACTCTGGGTTTACCCAGGGTACCGTTGGCTTCGGCGTTGATGCCTTCGCCATGATCGGCCTCAAGCTCGACACCGGTGATGGGCGCAACGGCGGCCGTAGCTCCTTCGACGTGCTACCCGTTGATAACAAGGGCGAAGCTCGCGACGAATACACCAAGGTCGGCGGTGCAGCCAAAGTCCGCTTGTTCGATACCATCGTGAAAGTAGGTGATGTTTTCCCATCGACTCCGGTCGTTGCATCCGGTGACTCTCGCCTGCTGCCAGAAAGCTTCCGCGGCGTGACCGTTGAGAACACCAGCATCCAAGGCCTCACCCTTCAGGGTGGTCGACTGCACGCCATGAGCCAGCCAGTCTCCAGCAACCTGAACGACAACTTCGTGACCTTCTACGGCGGCCCGGTCAACTCGCCATGGATCGGTTACGGTGGTGGTGACTACTCGATCAACGACAACTGGACTGTGAGCGTCTACGCCAGCCAGCTGAAAGACGTCTGGAATCAGTACTACGCCGGCACCAGCGTTGTTTACCCGCTGAGCGACGATCTGGCGCTGATCGGTGGCTTCAACTACTACAAAGCCGTAGATGAAGGTAAGAAGCGCCTGGGTGAATTCGACAACAACATCTGGAGTGCCAAGGTCGGCGTGCGTTACGGCGCCCACACCCTGGCCCTGTCGCACCAGCGCAACAACGGCGACGACGATTTCGACTATCTGCGTCAGTCGGACTCGATTTTCGTCGACAACTCCATCCAGTACAGCGACTTCAACTCGCCGAAAGAGCGTTCCTGGATGCTGCGCTATGACCTGAACTTCACCAGCTACGGCATCCCAGGCCTGACGTTCATGACCCGCTACGCCAGAGGCTCGGGCGCGGATTACTCGAACGCTAACCAGTTCTACATGCGCACCGACGACAACGGCAACCCGCTCGACAATCAGAAGCGTTGGGAGCGTGACGTCGAAGTCAAATACGTTGTGCAAACCGGTCCGGCAAAAGACTTGTCCTTCCGGTTGCGCCAGGCAACCACGCGTGCCACTGCTTTCGAATCGGATCTGGATGAAACTCGTGTAATCATCGAGTACCCGCTTTCGATTCTGTAATTCGCTGAGCGGGCCAGTCTTTCGACGGCTGGTCCGATTAGTAAAACGAGCATTACGAATTCACCTTGAGTGGCTTAATTGCTCCTTTGGTAAAAGGTGGATATTTGGCGCCCATTGGGCGCCTTTTTTTTGCCTAAAATTCAAGTAAGCGTTCGATTGTACGCATTGCATGCCGGTGAAGTTCATGACTACACCAATGACCAGTCTCCTCAACATGAGCGACCTCGCCGTCATCCGAACGGAACGAAGCTAGCACAAAGAAGAAAATAACCCAGTATTTCATATGGTCAAATCATCCGCTGGAGAGAGGGCCCGCAACTGTCAAACCCAAGCCGCGACAAGATATACCTCCAGACTATCAACTGTATTACCTAGAAATTACAAATCCGTCATTTGAACCCCAACACGCTCATTTTGATTTACCATCCATTTCAATAATGCCGGCGCGCGTGCGCGGTTAATTGCTCAGTGATATCGAGACATAATCCCATGCGAATTCTGGTAATTGAGGATGAAGTAAAAACTGCGGAGTATGTGCGTCAAGGCCTTACAGAGTGTGGCTATGTCGTAGATTGCGTCCACACCGGATCAGATGGATTATTCTTGGCCAAGCAGCATGAGTACGAGCTGATTATCCTCGATATAAACCTACCAGAGATGGACGGTTGGCAGGTCCTTGAGTTGTTGCGCCGTAAAAACTGCCCGTCCCGCATCATGATGCTGACGGCGAGAAGCCGATTGGCGGATAAGGTCCGGGGGCTGGAGAACGGCGCAGATGACTATCTGATCAAACCATTTGAGTTCCCAGAGCTGCTAGCCCGGGTTCGCGCCTTGATGCGCAGGTCAGATCACCCCGCATCTGTGGAGGTCATTCGCGTGGCCGATCTGGAACTTGATCAAAGCCGGCACAGGGCATTCAGGGACGGTCAGCGTATTGATTTGACCACCAAAGAATTCGCGTTGCTGCACTACTTGATGCGTAACACCGGGGTGGTACTGAGCCGTACGCAGATTATCTCTCAGGTTTGGGATATGAATTTTGATTGCGACACGAACGTTGTAGAGGTGTCGATTCGAAGACTCAGAGCCAAGATAGATGACCCCTTCGAAACCAAGCTGATACACACACTTAGAGGCGTAGGGTATGTACTTGAAAAGCGTTAATTGCCAAACTATATAGTATCGAGATCGGCTAACTAATTCCGTCGCAAACGTGCCTACTGAACTGGATTTTACTATTTACGACCCGCGGCGCTGATTCCTTACCCCGCAAATGAGGTAGGCTGTGCATGAGGTATAGCATTGATTATCAGCAGGTCTCGGAGGATCAAGAGTTTGTCAGGCCTGATGACCGCTCAGCTGATATTGTCTTTAACAGTGAGCATGGCTTAGCTCTTATCCCATGTGTTGGCGATGTAGTCAACCTACCCTCTACGGCCGTCAAAGCGGGGGTTTGTGGCGTCGTCAGATCAAGAATTTTCAATTATCTCAGGGGTCCTGAAGAGTTTTACTGCCACGTCAATATTTTTGTTGAAGAGGCCGACATCAATTTCGGCAATCTAATATCCGAATATATGCGTAACCAGGCACGCTCACGATCACCCTCCTCATAGTGGTTTGAATAGTCAATACGGATTCCGTCCTTTTATTGAGTGCTCAGTAGAACCCACGTTGCAGAGCTCTACTGAGCCCAAAAACCTTATTTCCGCTGCTGTGCAAAAACCACTAACTGCCACTCAATCTTGCCCGCGCCAGGTGCATGCTGGTGATGGTTCTGTGGAGGAAGAACATGCCCTTTGGCAATACCGATCTCATCCCCGCAGGAGACGCATCGGTAAATGCCTGGATTTGGCGCTTCGGTACCAGGCGAATACTTTTTATCGTACTCCGAATGATCACTTTTGTGCAGAAAATTGCCGTGCTTATACTGAGCCATATCTATTCCCTTGAACTGTTGCTCTATATTTTTGTGCCACTTTACCGGGGCACAGAATAATTTTTATCACGTAATGACGAATAGATTCCAGCGAAGTTTTCCATAATCGCTCAGTACGCAGCCTACTTTCGTAGCATTTATTATTCTGATTGTGTCAGGCAGGAGATTTTTATGCCGGCGGAATTTTGGCGCCATGCTATGGCACCAGGATAGAGATCAAATCACGCCATCAAGTGACTCTTGCTATTCGAACCTGCCCCTACAAGAACAGGTAGTCACGGCACCCTGCTAGAGCGCGGGAGAGGCGGAGCACACAGAGCAGGCGTCATTGTTTTTTGAATAGCGCACTGAAAAATATAGAAGTACAAGAAGCCCGCAAAGAGAACAGTAGGCGCCATCAGAGCCAATTGAGGATCCATAAACCCTGAAATTACATACTGCTTAAGTGTAAGAGAAGCCAGGATAAAGGCCGAACAATACAAAGCACCTGTAAATTGATTCCCTAGAAAGCTTAGCACCCCACTAAAGGCATTATTGGCGCTCAATAACACTGCCTTCAATATGGTCCAACCGAAAAGCGGAAGGAAAATCTTCACCATAAAGGCAAATAAAGTTGTTGAGGCGAACAGTTTCAGTGGTATCTCTGCCCATGGCTTGATGGTACCGTCGTTTTCTACACCAAAGAATAGGATGGCATTCAGGATAATTGCTATAGAGCAGCATATGATGAGGCGTATCACCTCCCGTTTAAGCGGGGCCATCATTATAACTGAGTTAATGCTTTTCGCGATATATTGCTTTAGAGCCTGGGTCATTGACCTATTGCGTCCTATGCTAGCCGAGGTGATAATATTGTATTGATGCAGCAGTAATAGACTGACGCTTTATTTATTTCTCAGTCAAGGAGAATCCTGATGATTTACGAGTCTGATGATTGGAGGAAGTCACTTCTTCGTTCAGCTCGTTGGCTTGAGAAGGCTCGTGTAAAAGAGCGTTCTGAAGGGCGCATTTATGCGAAAGCAGAACGTGAAATTTTTGTCAGTTTTTATACGGTACGCAAGCTAATCGAGACCTACAAAATCTCTGAATCAACGAAGAAAATTAAGCTCCATCTACCGTACTACCCGATCACCAGTGGCAAGACAGTAGACTACTTCAATCGGCACAACATAATGGAAAACTACGAAACTACTAAAGTTTACAAAGAACTGCGGGATATGACTTTTGTCGCGAACCAGGTAATCCACTCGTACGTATTCGAATTCGCGACTAGTGAGGATGGACGGATTGACGGGGTGTTTGTGGCCTCAGACAAGGGACGACACCAGCGACTCTATTACTATTCTATGACGCTAATGCTCAGTATTTTTAGGTCCGTAGGCTTGGATGTCGTCTCAGAGCAGCATTTGGTAAGGGACCCTGAAACAGAGCAGTGGAAGATCAGGTGAGTAGCCACCAAGCCAAACCCGCTACGGCAGCTGTAATTAACCCAACGGTTGCATAGAAGGCAGGTCTGCCGATCCAAGGGTGACAAGCCAGCATGATTCCCAGATGGGTCTTCGGCTTTATGCTATCCCACTCAGACTCGACGATGGTCCCATCTAGAATATAAGGCTTCCAATATTTGACGATATGGTCCTTGTCGGGCTCAAAAAAATCGCTATAGCCGTAATCAAAGTAACGGTCAGCTACACGTGTATTTTTAAATCCGTTTCGACCAGTCCCGCCGTAGCCTATAGTCGAAAAGGTAGCTAGGACGGGGTAAAAATCTCGCGTCCCGACATCGTTGACGATGTTGCCTGCAGCCATGTGCCGAGCATGCTTCTCCCAGGCATAATTGCCTTTTATTATGGAGCCGCAGAGAACAATTCTCTCAATGTTGATGTCAGTGTATTTGGCGAGGATCCGACTAATGATATAGGTGCCGAAGCTGTGGGCAATGACCATAATGCGAGCAGTCGGTTCCATAAGCCGTGCGTCTCGGAAGTCATTTGCGATCTTATTGATTGGCGTAGATCGAAACGGACACGCAAGCTGCAGCGCGGTCACACAATGGTAGCCAAGACCTTTGACTCTGACATGAGCAACATCTCGGAAGGCTGCTTTTACCAGCTCGTGCCAGGAACCATCAGTTTGAATACCATGGACAAGCATGAGCGTGATGGCCTGAGCATCATCTTTGACATTAGAAATCTGCATATCGACTAACGAGTCAAACAGCTCCAGATGCTCGGCATCCAGAGTTGCCCTAATTGCCTGCAGCTGGGCCAGTCGTTTGGTCTCAATCGTATTTTCCCAAGTCGATCGAACAAGGGTAACAATATCAACAGGCTTCAATCGAGCACCAATCTATAGGTTGGTTCCACGTTGGCGGCAAGTACTTCAAATTCGGTATCCATCCCAGGATCACGAACAATCTCTGGGATATCGCCGTAAGATTGGAATGAGAGACCTTCGCCGCTGGGGCACCTAACAATAAGGAATCTCTTGATAATCCGGCCCGTTACCAAGATATTAATCAAGATTGCAAGGTGCGCGGAAGTACCGGCTTGCATAATATCGAACATGCGATTCGGGTTTAGCCGAATTCTAGGCAAAGCTTCGCCACCCTGGGATTCATAGCCCTGGATAAAACTAGCCAATCTTCGGAGGCCTTCAGCCTCGTCTGGATGGTTAAGTATTAAAGGCGATAACTTTTCCGCGAACATATTCGTATTCTCCGGCGGAGCACGCTACGGTCACCGCAAACTCGTTTCTCTCACCCGAAATCAAAAGCCTCAGTTCACGGGGAGGATCACTGTCTGGTAGTTTAACGTAAATATTGGCTCCCGTCACTTCGCCATCACGCTCCAAGAAGCGATCCAACGCAGACATCGAACCCTCATCCGATGAAAGGTTTTCATCAACCGATGCGGAGGTAATCTGCATTTGGGCCCCGAATTCATTTCGAGCCGTTGAATTGCTATATCTGATTTCTTGGGAGAGGTTATCGCGCTCGCGCAGAATCTTATTCTTAGCGGGGCTAAGCGAAACTTCAGCGAACCCATCGTCCGGTAGAAATTTCCTTACTTTGTTTTTCAACACCCACAAGAGCTCGGAATATTTCTTTGCCTGATTATCTTGAGAGGCAATACGAAACTCCAATAAACCAGTGTGGTCCAGGTGAACAATATTCACCGCACGTTTTTTTGTGGTCGCATAGCGTCGAATCAGTTCGCCAGTTGCTGGATCCGTCTCCACAGCGCTGAGACGATTGATGTCACGGCTTTCGACGACTTTGATCGTAAGCGAAACCGGTGTCTTCTGCGGGTCCGGACGGTACAGGCGGATGTCGACGATTGTGGCCTCGTCGGGCATCTCAAGATCCAGCGGGTGAGTAAACAGCCCCGAAAGGCCCTCAGCTGCTGCGATTGAAGCGATGCGCGTAGGAGACAGCAGGCCGATTGCCCGCTCTTCAGTGCACTGGAAAAGGAACGAGTGCTGCTTGCCAAACTCCTCCACCTGCTGCAGTAGATCACGGAGGTCTTTCAGGGCAAGTTTTTTATCCTTGAGGGCAGGCTCGATCCGCTTCTATCAAACAAAAGATAACCCACTGTTCTTTCTAGCGAAAAAAACAGGCGCGCGGGGTCAATGGCGGCGAAGTGTTCACTCTTCTATACGTGGTCACAGCAAGCTGTGCCGACAGGGATTAACGCCGATGCCATTTGGGCCACTCTCTCATTCGGGAGCAAAGCAGCACACCAGTGCGGTCTACGGCCTCTTTCCCGCGCATTGGGAACCATAGCAAAGTATTCGGCGGCTGACCTACCCGGATCAGTCGGCGAATGCTTTTCTAGATCTCGATGTCAGTGCAGATCTGACGTCATGCGCATCCTGTTTGCTGTGCGACAGCGCAGCCCGGAAGGGCTGGGTGATCTCTCATAGAGATCGTCCCAGTTTTGCGCAGAAACGGGGATGCCCTTCGTCCGGAGGAATTCCTTGACGACGGCTTGGCTAGTCGCATTTTTCAGAAGGCCAAAAAGGATCTTGGCTAGCTTTTGGTCGTCGTCACTCAGCACATCACTCTCCACAAATTGGCATTAAGCTTAAAGGCTCGTGCGAGCCTTGGCTGTGGAGGCATGAAGCCGGTGACATCCTGCCACGAGAGCGCCGACCTGCGCGCATCATGCCTTCCATTGCGCGCGCATTCTCGCCTTTTTATCCAGCGGTACACAATGAGTGGAGAAGGTCAAAATGCCATCAGCGATGTAGGATCCCTTGGCCACGTGGAGTAGGTTCCATCAGATTTTGCCGTAATGTTCAGCTTTTTCGGGAAGATGGGTAGGAATTCCCAGCTTTTCTGTGAACCGCAAGCAACAGCCTGAGCCCCAGTCATCCGGGACCTAGCATCACAATTGTTGGTGAAGCTGACTGCTGTGGTGGCCCGCCTGGGCCTAAAATCAAATTTGCTCTGCAACACTGAATATGGAACATCAAAATCTGAATAAGCATCAAGGAATGCTTCTATCTCGGGCACTTCAGCCGAGTGAAACACTAGAGTTGACACCATAACCGCGAAGGATCAATGCCGCAGCGTTGTGCACCAGCGCCCGCCGCACCACCTCTCGCGGATAGACACTCGCCCGATCTATCGTGCCCCTGAACAGGATCTCGAATGCCAGTGGCCGGTGCTTGGTATCGAGAAACAGACACCCGAACACCTCGCTGGCCTCATGCCTGAGCATGGCTTTCAAGTAGCGTCGCACCGCTGCCGGGCTGTCCATGGCAGACTCCCGCTCAATCGACGTTGCAAGGTGCCTGCGGCCTATCTCAAGCAGTGCCTGCAGCTGGCTGTACCTCACCGGGCCCAACCCAAGCTCGCCGACGAAGGCCTCGCGGTCGGCCTCCAGCAACCGGCGCAAGCTGCCGAACTTCACCAACAAGCCTCGAGAAAGCTCCACGACATTACACCCACGTACGCCTGAGCCGAGAAAAACGGCCAGCAGCTCCGTATCTGTCAGGCTCCCTGCCCCTCGCTGCAACAACTTCTCCCTAGGCCGTTCTTCCGCCGGCCACTCCCTGATGTTCATTCCACCCCTGCCTTTGCTGCGGCCCATTTCGGCCCTGTGTTAATCTATTTCGCCTCGTACATGCGACGTTCCGCCGCAGGCATTTCAAACGTCGTCGCCCGCTCTCACTGGAAAAAGGCAAGCCTATGCAGCGGCTGTATCGCAAGCGCATCGTTCTCGGCGTGGGTGGCGGCATTGCCGCCTACAAAAGCGCCGAGCTGATTCGCCGTCTCCTGGAGCACGGCGCGCAGGTGCGCGTCGTCATGACCCGGGGTGGTGCAGAATTCATCACCCCGCTGACCCTGCAGGCGCTGTCGGGCCACCCCGTACACATGGACCTGCTCGACCCGGCCGCCGAAGCTGCCATGGGCCATATCGAGCTGGCCAAGTGGGCGGACCTGGTGCTGATCGCCCCAGCCACCGCCGACCTCATGGCACGCATGGCCCAGGGCATGGCAGACGACCTGCTGACCACGCTGGTGCTGGCCACTGACGCCACCGTCGCCGTGGCGCCGGCGATGAACCAGGCCATGTGGCGTGACCCGGCCACCCAAGCCAACCTCGAGCTGCTCAAGAGCCGTGGCATTCAGGTGTTCGGCCCGGCATCCGGCAGCCAGGCCTGTGGCGACGTCGGCCTGGGGCGCATGCTCGAAGCCACCGACCTGGCCTGGTGCGCCGCGGAAAGCTTCAAGCGCCAGGCACTGACCGGCAAGCACGTGCTGATCACCGCCGGGCCGACCCAGGAAAACATCGACCCGGTGCGCTACATCACCAATCATAGCTCCGGCAAGATGGGCTTCGCCCTGGCCGAAGCGGCCGCCGAAGCAGGGGCTCGGGTGACCCTCGTCACTGGCCCTGTGCACTTGCCAACCCCTGACCGGGTCAGCCGCATCGACGTCGTCAGCGCGCGGGACATGCTCGCGGCCTGTGAAGCGGCCAAGCCGTGCGACCTGTTCATCGCCTCGGCAGCGGTTGCGGACTACCGTCCCGAAGTGGTTGCCACACAAAAACTGAAGAAAGATCCTACGACCGGCGACGGCATGCTGCTGCAGATGGTGCGTAATCCCGATATCCTTGCCACCATTGCTGGCCGCGCCGACCGCCCGTTCAGCGTCGGCTTTGCCGCCGAAACCGAGCACCTGCTCGATTACGCCACGCGCAAGCTCAAGGACAAGAACCTCGACCTGATCGTCGCCAATGATGTGGCCAACCCCAGCATCGGCTTCAACAGCGAAGAAAACGCCTTGACCGTGATCGACCGCCAGCAGCACCAGACCCTCTTCGCGCAGACCAGCAAGGGCAAGATCGCCCGGCAACTGGTCGCCTTCATCGCCGAACGGCTCAACCAGGTTCAATAAGTTACATGCACGCTCTTCAAGCCAAGATCCTCGACCCACGCCTGGGCAGCGAATTTCCGCTACCCGCATACGCCACCCCCGGCTCCGCCGGCCTCGACCTGCGCGCCCTGCTCAAGGAAGACACCATCCTCGAACCGGGCCAGACCGTTCTGATTCCTACCGGCCTGTCGATCTACATCGGCGACCCGGGCCTGGCGGCAGTCATCCTGCCGCGCTCGGGCCTGGGCCATAAACACGGCATCGTGCTGGGCAACCTGGTCGGCCTGATCGATTCGGACTACCAGGGCGAGCTGATGGTGTCGTGCTGGAACCGCGGCAACACGCCGTTCACCATCGCGGTTGGCGAGCGCATCGCCCAGCTGGTGCTGGTGCCGGTGGTGCAGGCTCACTTCGAAATCGTCGAAGCGTTCGACGAAAGCCAGCGTGGCGCTGGCGGCTTCGGTCACTCCGGCAGCCATTGAGCCGGCAAATGACCGTTCAGGCCAAGGATGGCGAACTCTCTGGCGAAACCACCGTCCAAGCGTTCAGTTTGCGCCTGCCCAGAAAGCCTTTGACTAATGGAGCTTCCAGAGATGAACGACATGGCCCACCTGGTCCCCGCCGCATTGCCCGACAGCATTTTCCGCGCATATGACATCCGCGGCGTGGTCGGCAAGACCCTTCACGCCGAAACCGCCTACTGGATCGGCCGCGCCATCGGCGCGCAAAGCCTGGCCCAGGGCGAACCGCAGGTTTCGGTAGGGCGCGATGGCCGCCTGTCGGGCCCGATGCTGGTGGAACAGCTGATCAAAGGCCTGGTCGATGCGGGCTGCAACGTCAGCGACGTCGGCCTGGTGCCTACCCCGGCGCTGTACTACGCAGCCAACGTGCTGGCCGGCAAGTCCGGTGTGATGCTGACCGGCAGCCACAACCCGTCGGACTACAACGGTTTCAAGATCGTCATCGCCGGTGACACCCTGGCCAACGAACAGATCCAGGCCCTGCTGACCCGCCTGAAAACCAACGACCTGACCCTGGCCCAAGGCCGCGTGGAAAAGGTCGAGATCCTCGACCGCTACTTCAAGCAGATCGTCGGCGACGTGAAGCTGGCGAAAAAGCTCAAAGTGGTGGTGGACTGCGGCAACGGCGCCGCTGGCGTGGTTGCACCGCAACTGATCGAAGCCCTGGGCTGCGAAGTGATCCCGCTGTTCTGCGAGGTCGACGGCAACTTCCCCAACCACCACCCGGACCCGGGCAAGCCGGAAAACCTCGAGGACCTGATCGCCAAGGTCAAGGAAACCGGTGCCGATATCGGTCTGGCCTTCGACGGTGACGGCGACCGCGTCGGCGTGGTGACCAACACCGGCAGCATCGTCTACCCCGACCGCCTGCTGATGCTGTTTGCCCAGGACGTGCTGTCGCGCAACCCGGGCGCCGAGATCATCTTCGACGTCAAATGCACCCGCCGCCTGACCCCGTTGATCGAACAGCACGGTGGCCGCGCCTTGATGTGGAAAACCGGCCATTCGCTGATCAAGAAGAAGATGAAGCAGACCGGTTCGCTGCTGGCAGGCGAGATGAGCGGTCACATCTTCATCAAGGAACGCTGGTACGGTTTTGACGACGGCATCTATAGCGCCGCGCGCCTGCTGGAGATCCTCAGCAAGACCGAGCAGAGCGCCGAAAACCTGTTTGCCGCCTTCCCGAACGACATTTCCACGCCGGAAATCAATATTGATGTGACCGACGAGGGTAAATTCAGCATCATTGATGCACTGCAACGCGACGCCGACTGGGGCGAAGCCAACCTGACCACCATCGACGGTGTGCGGGTCGACTACGCCAACGGCTGGGGCCTGGTTCGCGCCTCCAACACCACCCCGGTGCTGGTACTGCGTTTCGAGGCCGACAGCGACGCCGAATTGCAACGTATCAAGGATGTTTTCCGCACCCAGTTGCTGCGGGTAGAGCCTGAGCTGCAACTGCCGTTCTGACCGACTATCTGTTCCTTACAGGAGCCCTGCATGACCCTCGATCGCGATGCCGCTTCCCATGTAGCCGAGGTTTTGTCCGAAGCACTGCCTTACATCCGCCGCTTTGTCGGCAAGACCCTGGTGATCAAGTACGGCGGCAACGCGATGGAGAGCGAGGAGCTCAAGACGGGCTTCGCCCGTGACATCGTGCTGATGAAGGCTGTGGGCATCAACCCGGTGGTAGTCCACGGTGGTGGCCCGCAGATCGGTGACCTGCTCAAGCGCCTGTCGATCGAAAGCCACTTCATCGACGGCATGCGCGTCACCGATTCGGCGACCATGGACGTTGTGGAGATGGTGCTGGGCGGCCAGGTCAACAAGGACATCGTCAACCTGATCAACCGCCACGGCGGCAGCGCCATCGGCCTGACCGGCAAGGACGCGGAGCTGATTCGCGCCCGCAAGCTGACTGTCAGCCGCCAGACGCCTGAGATGACCACTCCGGAAATCATCGACATCGGCCACGTGGGCGAAGTGGTGAGCGTGAACACCGACCTGCTGAACATGCTGGTGAAGGGCGACTTCATCCCGGTCATCGCGCCAATCGGCGTGGGTGCCAATGGCGAGTCGTACAACATCAACGCCGACTTGGTGGCGGGCAAGGTGGCCGAAGCGCTGAAGGCCGAGAAGCTGATGCTTCTGACCAACATCGCCGGCCTGATGGACAAGCAGGGCCAGGTGCTGACTGGCCTGACCACCGAGCAGGTCAACGAACTGATCGCTGACGGCACCATTTATGGCGGCATGCTGCCGAAGATCAAATGCGCGCTGGATGCGGTGCAGGGCGGCGTGAACAGCTCGCACATCATCGATGGCCGCGTGCCGAATGCAGTGCTGCTGGAGATCTTCACCGACAGCGGCGTGGGCACCCTGATTACCAATCGCAAGCCGCGCTGATTGATCGGTTAGCCTGCACTGGCCTCTTCGCGGGTAAACCCGCTCCCACAAAGGAAATCCCCATGTAGGAGCGGGTTTACCCGCGAAAGGGCCAGATCAGGCGGCACAAAAAAAGGCGACCCTCTGAAGAAGGTCGCCTTTTTCATTCCTGGGCCAGGATCAGATCCCGTACTGCGCCCGGTAGGCCTCGACAGCCGGCAGATGCTGTTTCAGCTGTGGATCGTCAGCCAGGAACTCCAGCACCTGGGTCAGCGAAACAATGCTGACCACCGGGATACCGAAGTCGCGTTCCACTTCCTGGATCGCCGACAGTTCGCCATTGCCGCGCTCTTCACGGTTCAGCGCGATCAGTACACCAGCGGCCTTGGCCTGCTGGGCGTTGATGATCTGCATGACCTCACGAATGGCGGTACCGGCAGTAATCACGTCGTCGATGATCAGCACGTCACCGGCCAGCGGCGCGCCGACCAGGCTGCCACCTTCGCCATGGTCCTTGGCTTCCTTGCGGTTGAAGCACCATGGCACGTCCAGCTGATGCTGGTCGGCAAGGGCCACGGCGGTAGTCGCCGCCAAAGGGATACCCTTGTAGGCCGGGCCGAACAGCACATCGAACGGGATCTTGCTATCGACGATGGCGGCGGCGTAGCAACGCCCCAGCTCAGCCAGTGCGGAGCCGGTGTTGAACAAGCCGGCATTGAAGAAATACGGGCTGGTACGCCCCGATTTCAGGGTGAATTCACCGAAACGCAGTACCCCGCGATCGATGGCAAAACGGATAAAGTCGCGCTGATACGGCTGCATGAATAGTCCCGGACACCACGGATTTAGCTAAATGGGTTGAGCTCGGGTATCATACACGCACGAGATTTATGGGGCCATTTATGCGGATCATCAGTGTGAACGTAAATGGCATTCAGGCTGCGGCCGAGCGTGGTTTGCTCAGCTGGCTGCAAGCCCAGAATGCCGACGTCATCTGCCTTCAGGATACCCGCGCCTCGGCCTTTGAACTCGACGACCCAGCTTTCCAGCTCGATGGCTATTTCCTTTATGCCTGCGACGCGGAGGTGCCTGCCCAAGGTGGTGTGGCCCTTTACTCGCGCATGCAGCCCAAGGCAGTCATCACCGGCCTGGGCTTCGAGACAGCCGACCGCTACGGGCGTTACCTGCAAGCAGATTTCGACAAAGTCAGTATTGCCAGCCTGCTGCTGCCTTCGGGCATGAACGGCGACGAAGACTTGAATCAGAAATTCAAGTTGATGGACGACTTCGCCAAGTACCTGGACAAGCAGCGTCGCAAGCGTCGCGAATACATCTATTGCGGCTCGTTCTACGTGGCGCAGCAGAAGCTCGACATCAAGAATTGGCGTGACAGCCAGCAGTCGCCGGGCTTCCTGGCGCCAGAACGCGCCTGGATGGATGCGATCACTGGCGAGATGGGGTATGTCGATGCCTTGCGCGAAGTCAGCCGTGAAGGCGACCAGTACAGCTGGTGGCCGGACAACGAGCAGGCCGAGATGCTCAACCTGGGGTATCGGTTCGACTACCAGATCCTCACCCCGGGCCTGCGCCGCTTCGTGCGCAACGCTCGCCTGCCGCGTCAGCCACGCTTCTCCCAGCATGCACCGCTGATCGTCGACTATGACTGGACGCTGACCATCTAAAAGGC
The DNA here is from genome assembly GCF_021283545.2 of Pseudomonas alloputida. Classification (NCBI taxonomy): domain Bacteria; kingdom Pseudomonadati; phylum Pseudomonadota; class Gammaproteobacteria; order Pseudomonadales; family Pseudomonadaceae; genus Pseudomonas; species Pseudomonas alloputida. Next base: position 6,293,347 of record NZ_CP128540.1, read on the forward strand.
CATTGGGGCTGCATTGCAGCCCCAATGGTTATTTGATCGGCCGCCAGATCATCGGGTAGCGATAAGGCTTGCCCTCATTCGCCCGCACCGCCGCGATGATGATCAATATCATCACTGCCACCGTGAGCATGGCAAACAGCACCAGCCCGATAAACACGAACATCAGCAGGAAGCAGATGAACCCGGCAATGGTCACGCTGATCTGAAAGTTCAGCGCCTCTTTGCCCTGGGCGTCGATAAAAGGGTCTTGCTCGCGCTTGAGGTGCCATAGCACCAGCGGGCCCAGCAGGTGCCCAAGCGGCACTACCAGGCCCAACAGCGCGGAGAGGTGGCAGAACATCGCCCATTGCCGGATTTCGGCATTGGGCGGGGTGATCGACAGGTTCGAATCGCTCATGCCCCGCACCTCCTTGGCCGGTTTCAGTCAGCCAGTGCTGCCTGCTGCAGCTCGAAAATCTCGTTCATGCCCTTCTGCGCCAAAGCGAGCATGGCGTTGAAATCTTCCGGCTGGAACGGTGCGCCTTCGGCAGTACCCTGCACTTCGATGAAACCACCAGCGCTGGTCATGACCACATTCAGGTCGGTTTCGGCTGCGGAGTCTTCCAGGTAGTCCAGGTCGAGCACCGCTTCGCCCTGATACATGCCTACCGACACGGCAGCGATCATGTGCTTGAGCGGGTTGCCGCCCTTGAGGCCGCCGCGCTTCTTGATCACTGCCAAAGCGTCGCACAAGGCAACCATGGCGCCGGTGATGGACGCGGTACGGGTACCGCCATCGGCCTGGATCACGTCGCAATCGACGTACAGGGTGATGTCACCGAGCTTGCTCATGTCCAGCGCGGCGCGCAGCGAACGGCCGATCAGGCGCTGGATTTCCAGGGTGCGGCCACCCTGCTTGCCACGGCTGGCTTCGCGCTGGTTACGTTCGCCGGTGGAGCGCGGCAGCATGCCATACTCGGCGGTCAGCCAGCCTTGGCCCTGGCCTTTGAGGAAGCGCGGTACACCGTTTTCAACGCTGACCGTGCAGATGACTTTGGTGTCACCGAACTCGACCAGTACCGACCCTTCGGCGTGCTTGGTGTAGTTGCGGGTGATGCGGATCGAGCGGAGCTGATCGGCAACGCGACCACTTGGACGTTTCATCTGGGATACCTGTACTGGGACTTTGAATCTGCCGAGCATTATAGAGCCCGCAGCCCGGGGAAGACATGCCTATTGTCGCGCCCGGCACAGCCCGTCGCCTTTTCCTACCGCAGTAGCCACCCGTCAGTAACATAGGCGGATTGGGCGCCACGGCGACACTGCGCTACAATCCTGCGCCTTGCAGCCGAGAGGCTCCCACCGTTCATTCATTACGCGAGGTACTCCCCATGGTGCACAGCATGACCGCTTTTGCTCGTGTCGAGCGCGCCGGCAGCCAAGGCACCCTGGTCTGGGAGCTGCGTTCGGTCAACCACCGTTATCTGGAGCCGCACCTGCGCCTGCCCGAAGCCCTGCGCGACCTCGAAGGCGGTGTACGTGAAGGCCTGCGCCAGGGCCTGTCACGCGGCAAGGTGGAATGCACCTTGCGCCTCAACGAAGACAGCAATGGCAAACCGCTGAAAGTGGACCATGAGCGCGCCGCGCAACTGGTTGCCGCCGCCGAGGAAGTGGCTGGCCTGATCAAGCAGCCGGCCCCCCTGAACCCGCTGGAAGTGCTGTCATGGCCAGGCGTGCTGGTGGCCGACACCAGCGACCCCCAGGCACTGAACGCCGAAGCCATGGCGCTGTTCGACGAAGCGCTGGCCGAACTCAAGGCCGGGCGCCAGCGCGAAGGCCAGGAACTGGCCCGGCTGATCAACGAACGCCTGGACAACATGGCCAGCGAAGTCACTACCCTGCGCGCCCTGGTGCCGCAGATGCTGGCGGCGCAGCGGCAGAAGATTCTCGACCGCTTCGGCGACATGCAAGCCGAGCTGGACCCACAGCGCCTGGAGCAGGAGATGGTACTGCTGGCCCAGAAAAGCGACGTGGCAGAGGAACTCGACCGCCTCAGCACCCACGTCACCGAAGTGCGCCGCGTGCTCAAGGGTGGCGGCGCCGCTGGCCGGCGCCTGGACTTCCTGATGCAGGAACTCAACCGCGAGGCCAACACCCTCGGCTCCAAGGCCTTCGACCCACGCAGCACGCAAGCGGCGGTCAACCTGAAGGTATTGATCGAACAGATGCGTGAACAAGTACAGAACATCGAGTAAGGCCACCCCGACCATGAACCACAGCAGCGGCACCCTCTACATCGTTTCGGCCCCTTCGGGTGCCGGCAAGACCAGCCTGGTCACCGCCCTGACCAAAGACGACCAGCAGATCCGCGTCTCGGTCTCGCACACCACCCGCGCCATGCGCCCGGGCGAGCAGCACGGGGTGAACTATCACTTCGTGGTCCACGAGGAATTCAAGGCGCTGATCGCGCAAGGTGACTTTCTGGAGCATGCCGAAGTGTTCGGCAACTTCTACGGCACTTCACGCAGCGCGCTGCAGCAGACCCTGGACCAGGGCTACGACCTGATTCTGGAAATCGACTGGCAAGGTGCACAGCAAGTGCGCAAGCTGATGCCACAGGCGCTGTCGGTGTTCATCCTGCCTCCAAGCCAGGAGGCGCTTCGCCACCGCCTGGACGGACGCGGGCAGGACAGCGAAGAGATCATTGCCGGGCGCATGAAGGAAGCGGTCAGCGAGATGGTGCACTACGACGAGTATGACTACGTCATCATCAATGATGATTTCGACACGGCGCTGGCAGACTTGAAAGCAGTGTTCCGCTCGAATCGGCTGCTGCTGAAGAAGCAGCAGCAGCGTCATGCGGCATTGCTCAAGCAAATGATCGGCTGAAGATCGATGGGGCTGCATTGCAGCCCCAATGGTTTAGTCCTGCAGCGGCAAGGTAGCCTGCTGACGCAGGGTAGCCCCGAGGAAGTACGCCGGCGCACGCATGCGCGACAGCATCATCAGGCCGATGCCAAGCACCGAGATGATCGCGGCAATCACGAACACCAGCCCCAGCCCGCCCACATGCGAGCCGCTGCCAAAGTCCGGCGAAGCACTGTCGATGGCGGTGCGCACGAAGATCACCGACAAGATAACACCCCCCAGCAGCGGGCACAGGCCGCGCATGATGAAGTGGCGCAGGCTGTCGAACAGGCTGCCGCGGAAATACCAGACGCAGGCAAACGCGGTCAGCGAATAGTAGAAGCAGATCATCATGCCCAATGCCGTGATGGTATCTGCCAGCACGTTCTCGCTCAGCGTACGCATGGTCACGTAGAACAGGCCTGCGGCCAGGCCGGCGCAGATGGTGGCATAGCGCGGCGTTTGCGAGCGCGGGCAGACACTGGCGAACTTCTGCGGTACCGCACCGTAATAACCCATGGCCAACAGGGTGCGCGCCGGCGCCACGAAGGTGGACTGCAGCGACGCCGCCGTACTGGCCAGCACGGCGATGGACATCAGGATCGCCAGCGGCCCCATGACCGGGCCGGCCAGGTGGGCAAAGACGTTCTCCTGGATGCGCGGGTTGTTCAGGCCCAGACCCGTTTCACTGATACCGGCAAACTGCAGGGTGGCGATGGCGGTGAACAGGTACAGGCCCAGGATCAACATCACGGTCCAGGTAGCGGCCTTGCCCGGCACCTCTTCGCTGCCCACCGACTCTTCACTGACGGTCAGACAAGTGTCCCAGCCCCAGAAGATGAAGATCGACAATGACAGGCCAGCGGCAAAGGCCGAGAACGACTCGACACCGAACGGGTTGAACCAGGCGAAATCGAACGCCAGCGGTGGCGGCGCGGTAGTGCCGCCGAAAGCGGCGAAAGCAAAGCCGATCAACACCAACAGCTGCAGGGCCACCAAGCCGTACTGCACGGTCATTGTGGTGGCGATACCCCGACAGCAGATCCACACTGCCAGGCCAATGAACACGCAACAGGTAACGATGTTGATCAACAGGTTGTCGGCCAACGCTGCCAGCTCATGCTTGCCGGTGATCTGGCCAAGGAACAGGTAGAAGAAATCCACCGCCACACCTGCCAGGTTCGACAGCACGATCGTGGTGGCAACCACCAGTCCCCAGCCGCCGATCCAGCCGATCATCGGGCCGAATGCACGCGCCGACCAGGTAAACGAAGTACCGCTGTCAGGCTCCGCCGAGTTCAGCTCGCGATAGCCCAGGGCCACCAGCAGCATCGGCAAGAAGCCCACGATGAACACGGCCGGCAGGTGGGCGCCCACCTCACGCACGGTAGGGCCAAGGGCGCCGGTCAGGGTATAGACCGGGGCGATGGTGGAAATGCCCAGCACCACGCTGGCCAGCAGCCCCAAGCGGCCCTTGGCCAGGCCTTTGCTGCGCTGAGTGTTGCCCGCGTCGGCCGCCACATCGGGTGGGCGGCCGGCTTCTGTGTAATTGCTCATGAGTATTTGCCGTAAATTTTGGAATTGTTTTAACAAGCCTTGGGTACAAGGCTCGCTTTCACTCATTGAAAGCTTGCTATCGGGAACGAGTCATCCGAGACCTTCGGCTGACGTCAGAATCATTCCTGCCGTAAGCCCTCCCGTGCTGCGTAGGCATTGCAGGCCTCGCGAAACGCCTGAAACAGACGCAGCGAGACCGGGTTTTCGTTGAAGCGCCACTCCGGGTGCCACTGCACCCCAAGCACAAAGCCCGGTGCCGCAGGCATGGACACCGCCTCGATCAGGCCATCCGGGGCCCGTGCCTCGACGCGCAGGCCTGGGGCCAGACGGTCGATGCCCTGGCTGTGCAGCGAATTGACCTCGAACTGCGCCACCAACCCCAGGCGCTCGAACAACCCGCCAGGCTCGATGCTGACCGAGTGGCGAGGGCCGTATTGCACCTCCAGGGGGGCGTCCTCAGGTTCGCGGTGGTCAAGGTAGCCAGGCAGTTCCTGCACACGCTGGTGCAGGCTGCCGCCAAGGGCCACGTTCAGCTCCTGGTAGCCTCGGCAGATGCAGAATACGGGCACACCGACGGCAATGGCTGCCTGCAACAGCGGCAGGGTCAGGCGATCACGCGCCAGATCATGCCGGGTACCCGCCACACTGGGGGCGCCATTGTAATGATGCGGCTCGATATTTGAAGGCGAGCCGGTAAAAACAATGCCGTGCAGGCGAGCCAGCAGCGCTTGCGTGTCGCTGCCGCCATCACGGGCCGGCAAGATCAGTGGCAAGCCGGCAAAGCCGGCCGCCTCGACATACTTGTCGCCGACCGTGTGCGAGGAGTTCTTCCCTACCTGCTGACGGCAGGCGCTGACACCGATCAAAGGGACCGCATTTGCGCTCATGGGCTTACACCGTGTGCAGGTACCAGTTGTACTCAAGATCGGAAATCGACACTTCGAACTCGGCCAGTTCGCTTTCCTTGCAGGCCACGAAGATATCGATGTAGTCCGGGCTGATGTATTGGTTGAGGACTTCGCTGTCATCCAGCGCGCGCAGGGCATCGCGCAGGTTGTTCGGCAGGCTTTGCTCCAGCTGCTCGTAGGAGTTGCCTTCGATCGGCGCCTCGGGCTCGACCTTGTTGGTCAGGCCATGGTGAACGCCGGCAAGGATCGCCGCGAGCATCAGGTACGGGTTGGCATCGGCGCCGGCTACACGGTGCTCAAGGCGCACGTTTTCGCTGCTGTCGGTGGGCACGCGTACGGCCACGGTGCGGTTGTCCAGGCCCCAGCTCGGCGCATTGGGAACGTAGAACTGCGCACCGAAGCGGCGGTAGGAGTTGATGTTGGGGCACAGGAAGGCCATCGACGCCGGCATGGTTTCCAGCACGCCACCAATGGCGTGGCGCAGCGTATCGCTTTGCAGCGGATCGTCACTGGCGAAGATGTTCTTGCCGGTTTTCTTGTCCAGCAATGAAATGTGCACATGCAGACCGTTGCCTGCCTGGCCCGGGTAGGGCTTGGCCATGAAGGTGGTGTCCATTTCATGGTCGTAGGCGACGTTCTTGATCAGGCGCTTGAGCAGGATCGCATAGTCGCAGGCCTTCAGCGGATCCGCCACGTGGTGCAAGTTGACCTCGAACTGCGCCGGGGCGCTTTCCTTGACGATGGCGTCGGCAGGCAGGCCCTGTTCCTTGGCTGCTTCGAGCATGTCCTGCAAGCAGTCGGCGTACTCGTCGAGGTCGTCGATCAGGTACACCTGGGTCGACTGCGGGCGCTTGCCGGAGATCGGCGAGCGCGGCGGCTGCGGGCGGCCGTTGAGGTTGTCCTGGTCGATCAGGTAGAACTCCAGCTCGAACGCGGCGCAGATAGTCAGGCCCAGGTCGTCGAACTTGCTCACCACCTGGCGCAGCACTTCACGCGGGTCGGCGAAGAACGGCTGGCCATCCAGCTCGTGCATGGTCATCAGCAGCTGGGCGGTGGGGCGCTTTTGCCACGGCTCGTCCGACAGCGTGCCGGGGATCGGGAAACAGATGCGGTCGGCGTCGCCGATGTCCAGGCCAAGGCCGGTGCTTTCGACAGTGGAACCGTTGATATCAAGGGCGAACAGCGATGCGGGCAGGTTGATGCCCTTCTCGTACACCTTGTGCAGGCTGGCCCGCTCGATGCGCTTGCCACGTACCACGCCATTCATGTCGGAGATCAGCAGGTCTACGTACTGCGTGTCCGGATGGGCCTGGAGGAAGTCATTCATCTCGCTGGAAGAACTGGCGCACGGGGTTACCGACGTCATGGTGTACATCCTTTGATGTGCTGCGGCGATGTGGGGATACGGCTGGCGCCTCACGGGCGACGATGGTTGCAGCTGTTGTTGTTTTCACTTTCCCATCGTGGGGACTGGTTACCCGACCGGGCGCATTGATTCCGGGGGGCCGTTTCACTATAAAATGGCCCAGACGCAACAGACATTGGCAATTTGGCAAGCAGAGCGTGCATCAATGCAATATCAGATAACCCACGCAGACCTCTCTCTGGTCCTGGCACTGGAACGTGGCCGCTCGCTGGCCAAAGCCGCCGAACTGCTCAAAGTCGACGTTTCGACCGTGTTCCGCTCGATCCGCCGATTGGAGTCGGCGCTGGGCACCGCCTTGTTCGTCAAGAGCCGAAAGGGCTATCTGCCGACTGACACCGCCCAGGCCTTGGCCGAGCAGGCCGAACGTGCCGAGCAGGCGCTGGAAGCAGCGCGCATTGCCATGACCAGTGGCGAGCAGGTGGTCAGCGGCACGGTGCGCCTTACCTGCACGGAGGCGGTGATGCACAGCCTGTTGCTGCCGGCACTGGCCGAGTTCATGTCCAACTACCCGGCCTTGTCGCTGGAGATGGGCACCTCCAACACCTTCGCCAACCTCAGCCGGCGCGACGCCGACATCGCCCTGCGCCTGACCAACACACCTCCGGAGCACCTGGTTGGCCGCAACCTGGGTTCGACCTCCTATGTAGTCTGCGGCCAGCCACAGTGGCGCGAGCGCCTCAGCGAGTCCCCCGCCAGCGTGCCGTGGATCGCACCAGACGACTCGATGCAGGACCACCCTACGGTGGTCTGGCGCAACCAACAACACCCGGGCCTGAGCCCGCGCTACCAGTGCAGCAGCATGTCGACCATCGCCCAGTTGGTAATGGCCGGCCTGGGCGTGGCAGCACTGCCGGACTACATGGTGCATGCGCTGCCCGGGGTGGATGCACTCAGCGGCCCCCTGCCCGGCTGCGACACTCAGTTGTGGTTGCTGACCCGGCCGGATTGCCGGGCGTTGCGCTCGGTGCAGACCTTGTTCGAAGAGCTGACCCCGCGGTTGCGTGACGCGATGCTCTGAGGTTATCGTCAGGCTCATGCACTGAGGGTGTCTGTTCCGGCCCTTTCGCGGGTAAACCCGCCGCTACAAGCTACGCGGCCCCTGTGGGAGCGGGTTCACCCGCGAAGAAGGCATCGCAGGGTTTGCAGGTACCGCCCGGCAAAACAGCGCTTCCCTATTGGCTGGTGAATTTTTATACTATCGAGTCCGCCTGCCCATTAATGGGCTGCACGCCCACCGCAATTGCTACTGAGGAAGACCATGGCCCGCGTAACTGTTGAAGACTGCCTGGAACACGTGGATAACCGCTTTGAGCTGGTCATGCTCTCGACCAAGCGCGCTCGCCAGCTGGCGACCGGCGGCAAAGAGCCACGCGTTGCGTGGGAAAACGACAAGCCAACCGTTGTTGCCCTGCGTGAAATTGCCGAAGGCATCGTCACCAACGAGTTCATCGCCGCTGAAGAGATCGTCACCGAGGATCCGGTGTTCGCCGCGTTCGAGGACGAGAACAACGAGGCTGTCTGATTGATGCCAGGTCGACGTCGTACGGCGCAAGGCCCTCTTCCTCGGCAGGAGGTGAACCCATGCCGGGTATAGAAGCCTTGGCCGAACGGCTTTCGACCTATCTTGGCCCCGAACAGGTCAACCTGGTTCGGCGTGCCTATTTCTACGCCGAACAGGCCCACGATGGGCAACGCCGCCGCAGTGGCGAGCCCTACGTGACCCACCCGCTGGCCGTGGCCAGCATCCTCGCCGACATGCACATGGACCATCAGAGCCTGATGGCGGCCATGCTGCACGATGTGATCGAAGACACCGGCATCGCCAAGGAAGCCCTCAGCCAGCAGTTTGGCGAGACCGTGGCCGAATTGGTCGATGGGGTCAGCAAGCTGACCCAGATGAATTTCGAGACCAAGGCCGAGGCGCAGGCGGAAAACTTCCAGAAGATGGCCATGGCCATGGCCCGCGATATCCGCGTGATCCTGGTCAAGCTGGCCGACCGCCTGCACAACATGCGCACCCTGGAAGTGCTGTCTGGCGAAAAGCGCCGGCGCATTGCCAAGGAAACCCTCGAGATCTACGCCCCCATCGCAAACCGCCTGGGGATGCACACCGTGCGCGTAGAGTTCGAAGACCTTGGCTTCAAGGCCATGCACCCGATGCGCTCGTCGCTGATTCATCGTGCAGTGAAGAGCGCGCGCGGCAACCGCAAAGAGATCGTCGCCAAGATCGAGCACTCGCTGGCCAACTGCCTGGCCGCCGACGGCATCGAGGGCGAAGTCAGCGGTCGGCAGAAACACCTCTATGGCATCTACAAGAAGATGCGCGGCAAGCGCCGTGCCTTCAACGAGATCATGGACGTGTATGCCTTCCGCATCATCGTCGACAAGGTTGACACCTGTTACCGCGTGCTCGGCGCCGTACACAACCTGTACAAGCCGCTGCCCGGACGCTTCAAGGATTACATCGCGATCCCCAAGGCCAACGGCTACCAGTCGTTGCACACCACCCTGTTCGGCATGCACGGCGTGCCCATCGAAATCCAGATTCGCACCCGCGAAATGGAAGAGATGGCCAACAACGGCATCGCCGCGCACTGGCTGTACAAGTCAAACGACGACGAGCAGCCCAAGGGCAGCCACGCGCGCGCCCGCCAGTGGGTCAAGGGTATCCTTGAACTGCAGCAACGTGCCGGCAACTCCCTGGAATTCATCGAGAGCGTGAAGATCGACCTGTTCCCGGACGAGGTCTACGTGTTCACGCCCAAAGGCCGGATCATGGAGTTGCCCAAAGGCTCCACGGCCGTCGACTTCGCCTACGCGGTCCACACCGACGTCGGCAACAGTTGCATCGCTTGCCGCATCAACCGCCGCCTGGCGCCGCTGTCCGAACCGCTACAAAGCGGCTCGACAGTGGAAATCGTCAGCGCCCCGGGCGCTCGGCCAAACCCGGCATGGCTCAACTTTGTGGTCTCGGGCAAGGCACGCACGAATATCCGCCACGCGCTCAAGCAACAGCGCCGCTCGGAGTCCATCAGCCTGGGCGAGCGCCTGCTGAACAAGGTACTCACTGGCTTCGACAGCAGCCTGGAGAAAATCCCCCAGGAACGCATCCAGTCTATTCTCGCCGAGTACCGCCTGGAGCTCATAGAAGACCTGCTCGAAGACATCGGCCTGGGCAACCGCATGGCCTACGTGGTCGCGCGCCGCCTGCTGTCGGCCGAAGGCGAACAGCTGCCGGCGCCAGAAGGCCCACTGGCGATCCGCGGCACCGAAGGCCTGGTGCTCAGCTACGCCAAGTGCTGCACGCCGATCCCGGGTGACCCGATTGTCGGCCACCTGTCGGCCGGCAAGGGCATGGTCGTGCACCTGGAGAACTGCCGCAACATCAGTGAAATCCGCCACAACCCCGAAAAGTGCGTGCAACTCTCCTGGGCCAAGGACATCACTGGCGAGTTCAATGTCGAACTGCGTGTCGAACTGGAACACCAGCGCGGGCTGATCGCCCTGCTGGCCAGCAGCGTCAACGCCGCCGACGGCAACATTGAGAAGATCAGCATGGACGAACGCGACGGCCGTATCAGCGTGGTCCAACTGGTGGTCAGCGTGCACGACCGCGTGCACCTGGCGCGTGTGATCAAGAAGCTGCGTACCCTGACCGGTGTGGTCCGCATCACCCGCATGCGTACGTAGTCCGCCAACCGCAAGGAGTCATCATGAGCAAAACCGTCATCAACAGCGACAAGGCCCCTGCCGCCATCGGCACCTACTCGCAGGCGATCAAGGCCGGCAACACCGTGTACATGTCGGGCCAAATCCCTCTGGACCCGAAGACCATGGAGCTGGTCGAAGGCTTCGAAGCCCAGACCGTGCAGGTGTTCGAGAACCTCAAGGCCGTGGCTGAAGCTGCTGGCGGTTCGTTCAAGGACATCGTGAAACTGAACATCTTCCTCACCGACCTGAGCCACTTCGCCAAGGTAAACGAGGTGATGGGCCGCTACTTCGAACAGCCCTACCCGGCCCGCGCCGCCATCGGCGTTGCCGCACTGCCGAAAGGCGCCCAGGTCGAAATGGACGCCATCCTGGTCATCGAATGATGCCCTGGTGACGGGCCCTGCCCGTCACCCTCCTTCCTCTGCAAGGTTACCCCGTCATGCGTCAAGCACTGCCCTTCGCGCTGGCAGCCCTGCTACTGGGCGGCTGCACCAGCCACAAACCCGAAGATTTCAACGGCATCTGGATCAACCAGGAAGCCATCACTGCGGCGGTCAAAGCCGGCAGCCTGCGCCAGGCGCTGAATGAGCACGGCCCAGTGTTCGAGTGGAAGCTCGACGTGGCCAATCAGCAAGCTAGCTATAGCAATGGTTTCGAGGCCGCCGACGGCCAGCTGAGCGCCAATGAAAAGCAATGGCAGGCCCGTTTCCAAGGCGGCCAGACCGAGCAGCTTTCGCTCGATGGCGACGAGCTGCTGGCCGTCGACCAGAACGGCACCAAGCAAACCTTCGTGCGCGCCAAGGCGCAGGCTGCAGCCAATGCACCACTGGGCAGCAGCTTCGAGAAAGCGCTTTACCAGGCCTACCTGGGTGGTAACTGGAAGATCGTCGAAGGCCAAGGCAAGGGCGCCAGCGTGCGCTTCAGCGACACCGGCAACGTCACCGGCCTACCGGGGCCGGACCGCTTCGCCCTGTGCCTGGCGGGTGATTGCGCGACCATGGGTGGCAACAATGACAGCCTGTGGCTGGAGCGCAACCAGCGTGGTGCACCGTTCATCATCAAGCGCGATGGTGACAAGCTGGAGATTTTCCAGGCAGTGAACCGTGCACAGCCGGATGAAATGCCAGAGCTGGCAGCGGGCAAGCGTCAGTGGACGCTGGAGCGCAGCTGAGATGATGCGCGGTCCCTGTAGGATCGGGTTTACCCGCGAAGAAGACACCGCGGTGGATGGCACGGGCTTCGCCCGTGTTCGCGGGCAAGCCCGCTCCCACAGGGATCGCGCCAGCTTTTAGAAATTAAGCAAGACAATAGCTCCCACAAGGCATCGCGCCAGTTGCCAGCTAGGCTTTTCCTGCCAGGATGGCGGCGTAGCCTTCCTTGTAGCTCGGATATACCGGCGCCCAACCCAGCGCCCGCGCCCGGGCATTGCTGCAACGCTTGCTACCAGTGCGTCGCACCCGCTGCTCATCGGACCATTCGGTAACCCCCATGTAGGCCCGCAGCCAGGCCACCACATCGGCCAGCGGCGCCGGGTCGTCATCAACGCCAATGTAGCAGTCGTCCAGAGCCTTGCCATCAGCATCGGCCTGCAGCAGAAACGCCAGCAGGCTGGCGGCATCTTCGGCATGAATGCGGTTGCCATACAGCGGCGGCTCCTCGGCAACGCGGTAACCCTGACGCACCTGGCTCAGCAACCACTCGCGCCCTGGGCCATAGATACCGGTCAGGCGGACCACGCTCGCCGGGATGCCGCTGGCCAGTGCCAACCGTTCAGCCTCCAGCATCACACGCCCGGAATAGCCCTCAGGCTCGGTGGCAGCGCCCTCCTCTATCCACTCGCCGCCTTTCTGCGCATACACACTGCTGCTTGAGACGAACAGCAGGCGACGCGGGCGCTGGCCACGCTCGGCCAACCAGGCCAACACATGGCGCAAACCATCGACATAGGCTGCTTGGTAACCCGCCTCATCGTGCTGGCTGGCCGCCACGCAGTACACAAGGTAGTCCAGCGGGCCCTGTGGCCAGGCCTGCGGTATCGACGGTTCGGCCAAATCTGCGGCAACCGGCTGAACCCCTGCGGGCAGCTGACCAACAGAACGGCGCAGGCCGCTCACCTGCCAGCCTTTAGCCAGCATCTGCTTGGCCAGACGCCCACCCACATCACCACAACCCACCACCATCACGGAAAGGTCTGACATCTCTAAACTCCCTAGACCAATTGATCAGCTTGGCCACGCTACACGATGGGCGGCTAGACCATAGGCGAAAAAAGCTACAATATTACTTTTGTTAACAAGAATTACTTGCAATAATGACCGCCAAATTGTTCTCGGCCTACATCGAGGCCTTGGAGAACGCTCACTTTTTTCTTCATCAGGTCCGGCCAGCATGACACGTACTCAACCTTCCGCTTCGCCAACCCCGTCGCGCGCCTGGCGCGCCATCGCCGCGCTGACACTCAGCCTGGTGCTGGCCCCGGTGGCCATGGCCGATGAGCCAACCACCAACGCCGCCACACCTGCTGCTGCCACTGCCCCGGCCACACCTGCTGCTGCCCCGGCGGATGCTCCGGCGCCTGATGCCACTGCCAGCAACCCGGCCGCAGCAGACCCGAGCGTTCAAGCTCTGGTCGAAGACACCTCGCTGGGCATGGCCCATGACCTGTCCCCATGGGGCATGTACAAGAACGCCGACATCGTGGTGAAGATCGTCATGATCGGCCTGGCCATCGCCTCCATCATCACCTGGACCATCTGGATTGCCAAAGGCTTCGAGCTGATGGGCGCCAAGCGTCGCCTGCGTGGTGAAATCGCCCAGCTGAAGAAGTCCACCACCCTGAAAGAAGCCAGCGAGGTCACCAACAAGGAAGGCACCCTGGCCCACACCCTGGTCCACGACGCCCTCGAAGAGATGCGTCTTTCGGCTAACGCTCGCGAAAAAGAAGGTATCAAGGAGCGCGTCAGCTTCCGTCTGGAGCGCCTGGTGCATGCCAGCGGCCGCACCATGAGCAGCGGCACCGGCGTCCTCGCAACCATCGGCTCCACCGCGCCGTTCGTCGGCCTGTTCGGTACCGTATGGGGCATCATGAACAGCTTCATCGGCATCGCCAAGACCCAGACCACCAACCTGGCCGTCGTTGCACCAGGTATCGCCGAAGCGCTGCTGGCCACTGCTCTGGGCCTGGTCGCGGCAATCCCGGCCGTGGTCATCTACAACGTCTTCGCCCGCTCCATTGCCGGTTACAAGGCGCAGGTGTCCGATGCCTCCGCCCAGGTACTGCTGCTGGTCAGCCGTGATCTGGACCACCAGGGTAGCGAGCGCGCCGCCCCGCACATGGTGAAAGTGGGGTAAGCCATGGGCCTGCATCTCAACGAAGGTGGCGACGACCTCGCCGAAAACCACGAAATCAACGTTACGCCGTTCATCGACGTGATGCTGGTGCTGCTGATCATCTTCATGGTCGCCGCTCCCTTGGCTACGGTCGACATCAAGGTCGACCTGCCGGCCTCAACCGCCAAACCGGCGCCAAGGCCGGAGAAACCGGTGTTCGTCAGCGTCAAGGCCGACCAGAAGCTGTATGTCGGCGACGATCAGGTTGCTGCACCCGACCAGCTTGGCCCGATGCTCGACGCCAAGACCAAGGGTGACAAGGAAACCACCATCTTTTTCCAGGCTGACAAAGGCGTGGATTACGGCGACCTGATGGAAGTGATGAACAACATGCGCGCGGCCGGCTACCTGAAAGTCGGTCTGGTAGGTCTCGAGACGGCAGCCAAGAAATGATGAAAACGCGCTCTAACATGGCGCGCTACGGTGGCAGCCTGGCGATCGTGCTGGGTGTGCACGTGGTCGCCGTGCTGCTGACGCTCAACTGGTCGGTGCCACAGGCCATCGAGCTGCCCCCGGCAGCGATGATGGTCGAACTGGCACCGTTGCCGGAGCCTGCGCCACCACCACCCCCAAAGGCAGCTCCGCAGCCACCGGCCCCGGTCGAGGAACCACCGTTGCCGAAGCTGGCAGAAGCGCCCAAGCCCAAGATCGCCATCCCCAAGCCGCCCAAGCCGAAGGCCAAGCCCCAGCCGCCCAAGCCCGAGAAAAAGCCTGAGCCGCCGAAGGAAGCACCGCCCACCGAGCAAACGGTGGACGCACCGCCCAGCAACTCGCCACCGCAGAAGTCCGCGGCACCGGCACCGAGCATTGCGTCCAACAGCAACGCCTTGCCAACCTGGCAGAGCGACCTGCTGCGCCACCTTGCCAAGTACAAGCGTTACCCGGAAGACGCGCGCCGTCGCGGCCTGCAAGGCATGAACCGCCTACGCTTCGTGGTCGACGCCGAAGGCAAGGTCGTGTCGTACTCCATGGCCGGTGGCTCAGGCAGTGCCGCACTGGACCGGGCGACCCTGGAAATGATCCGTCGGGCCGGCACGGTACCCAAGCCGCCACCCGAGTTGCTGAACAATGGCACGATTGAAGTCGTGGCACCGTTCGTCTACTCACTGGACCGCCGCTAAGACTTTTGCTTCTGTCACAATTCGGCAAGTCTGATAACGTGCGTCTATCGATTGCAGCCGCTATGCTGGGCCCGCAACTTCATGGACGCACGTTATGACCCTTACAGAATTACGCTACATCGTCACACTCGCCCAGGAACAGCACTTCGGCCATGCCGCCGAGCGCTGTCACGTGAGCCAACCCACCCTGTCGGTCGGTGTGAAGAAGCTCGAGGACGAGCTTGGCGTTCTGATCTTCGAGCGCAGCAAAAGCGCAGTACGCCTGACCCCGGTCGGCGAAAACATCGTCGCCCAAGCGCAGAAAGTACTGGAGCAGGCCCAGGGCATTCGCGAGCTGGCCCAGGCCGGCAAGAATCAGCTGACCGCTCCGCTCAAGGTCGGCGCCATCTACACCGTCGGCCCCTACCTGTTCCCGCACCTGATCCCGCAGCTGCACCGCGTGGCGCCGCAAATGCCGCTGTACATCGAAGAAAACTTCACCCACGTACTGCGTGAAAAGCTGCGCAACGGCGAACTGGACGCGGTGATCATCGCCCTGCCGTTCAACGAAGCCGACGTGCTGACGCTACCGCTATACGATGAACCGTTCTGCGCCCTGATGCCTGCCGACCACCCATGGACGGCGAAAAAGACCATCGACACCGCCATGCTCAATGACAAGAGCCTGTTGCTGCTTGGTGAGGGCCACTGCTTCCGTGACCAGGTACTGGAAGCCTGCCCTACCCTGAACAAGGGGGGTGAAGGCTCAAGGCACACCACGGTCGAGTCCAGCTCACTGGAAACCATCCGTCACATGGTGGCTTCCGGCCTTGGCGTATCGATCTTGCCGCTGTCGGCAGTGCACAGCCACCACTATGCCCCCGGCGTCATCGAAGTGCGCCCGTTGACGGCACCGGCACCGTTCCGCACGGTAGCCATCGCCTGGCGCGCCAGCTTCCCGCGGCCAAAGGCCATCGAGATCCTCGCCGATTCGATCCGCCTGTGCTCGGTCGCCAAAAACCCTGCGGAACAACCGGCCTGAGTCATGAGTGAGCTGTCGAAGGTCCCGGTCACAGTACTGAAAGGTGTGGGCGAGGCGATGGCGGAGAAACTCGCCAAGGTCGGCCTGGAAAACCTGCAGGACGTGTTGTTCCACCTGCCCCTGCGCTACCAGGACCGCACGCGCGTGGTGCCAATCGGCCAGCTGCGTCCCGGCCAGGATGCGGTTATCGAGGGAGTGGTCAGTGGTGCCGATGTGACCATGGGCAAGCGCCGCAGCCTGGTGGTGCGCCTGGGCGACGGCAGCGGTGTGCTGACATTGCGCTTCTACCACTTCAGCAACGCGCAGAAAGAGGGCCTGAAGCGGGGCACCCACCTGCGCTGCTACGGAGAAGCCCGCCCCGGCGCTTCGGGCCTGGAAATCTACCACCCGGAGTACCGTGCGCTGAACGGCAACGAGCCACCACCACCGGTGGAGCAGACCCTGACGCCAATTTACCCGTCCACCGAAGGCCTTACCCAGCAACGCCTGCGCCTGTTGTGCCAGCAGAGCCTTGCGCTGCTTGGCCCGCGTAGCCTGCCCGACTGGCTGCCTGACGAACTTGCCCGGGACTACCAGCTGGCACCCCTGGACGAAGCCATCCGCTACCTGCACAACCCGCCGGCCGACGCTGACCTCGACGAGCTCGCCGAAGGCCAGCACTGGGCTCAACACCGCCTGGCCTTCGAAGAGTTGCTGACCCATCAGCTGTCGCAGCAACGCCTGCGCGAAAGCCTGCGCAGCCTGCGTGCGCCGGTACTGCCCAGGGCCACGCGCCTGCAGGCGCAATACCTGGCTAACCTGGGCTTCCAGCCGACCGGCGCGCAGCAGCGGGTAGCCAACGAAATTGCCTACGACCTTAGCCAGCACGAACCGATGATGCGTCTGGTGCAGGGCGACGTGGGTGCCGGCAAGACCGTTGTCGCTGCACTGGCCGCGTTGCAGGCGCTGGAGGCGGGCTACCAGGTGGCATTGATGGCACCCACCGAGATTCTCGCCGAGCAGCACTACATTACCTTCAAGCGCTGGCTGGAACCGCTGGGCATCGAAGTCGCCTGGCTAGCCGGTAAACTCAAGGGCAAGGCCCGGGCCGCCTCCCTGGAGCAGATCGCCAACGGCGCACCCATGGTGGTCGGCACCCACGCACTGTTCCAGGAAGAGGTAAGGTTCAAGCACCTGGCCCTTGCGATCATCGACGAACAGCACAGGTTCGGCGTGCAGCAACGCCTGGCCCTGCGCAGGAAGGGCGTGGCCGGCGAGCTGTGCCCGCACCAACTGATCATGACCGCCACGCCTATTCCGCGCACCCTGGCCATGAGCGCCTACGCCGACCTGGACACCTCGGTGCTCGACGAATTGCCGCCAGGGCGTACGCCGGTGAACACCGTGCTGGTGGCCGACAGCCGCCGCTTCGAAGTGGTCGAGCGGGTACGCGCCGCCTGCGCCGAGGGGCGCCAGGCCTATTGGGTATGCACGCTGATCGAAGAGTCCGAAGAACTCACCTGCCAGGCCGCCGAAAGCACCTATGAGGAGCTTGGCAGTGCGCTGGGTGAACTGAAGGTGGGGTTGATCCATGGGCGCATGAAACCGGCAGAAAAAGCCGAGATCATGGCCGAGTTCAAGGCTGGCAACCTGCAGCTTCTGGTCGCCACCACGGTCATCGAGGTGGGCGTGGACGTGCCCAACGCCAGCCTGATGATCATCGAGAACCCCGAGCGCCTGGGCCTTGCGCAGTTGCACCAGCTGCGTGGCAGGGTTGGCCGGGGCAGCGCCGTGAGCCATTGCGTGCTGCTGTACCACCCGCCGCTGTCGCAGATCGGCCGCGAGCGCTTGGGGATCATGCGAGAGACCAACGACGGCTTCATCATCGCCGAAAAAGACCTTGAACTGCGTGGCCCGGGCGAGATGCTCGGCACCCGCCAGACCGGTCTGCTGCAGTTCAAGGTCGCCGACCTGATGCGCGACGCCGACCTGCTGCCGGCCGTGCGCGACGCGGCCCAGGCTCTGGTATCACGCTGGCCGGAACACGTCAGCCCGCTGCTGGACCGCTGGCTGCGCCACGGCCAACAATATGGCCAAGTGTGACGCTAGTCCCAGAATGGATCCAGATTTGCTCGCAGGCTGGTTATACTTCGCGTTTAAAAGATACAGTGGATACGGACCATGACTGAAGTTGCCCTGGACACCGCAACCCCACACGCCCCCTCCGTCATCAGGCTGCTGCTCGACAAACTCGGCGTGCCCTACCGCCAGGTGGTCGAACACTCGCACCTGCCTGCGGCTTCGCGGGTGCAGGCTGTCCTTCTCGACGACGAGGTCGGCGCCCTCATGGTGCTGTTCCCGCAGAGCCACCTGCTGGACCTCAACCGGCTGGCCGAGCTGACCGGGCGCAAGCTGACCGCCGTGTCGGTGCCGCGCCTGAAGCAGATGCTCGACAAGCACCACCTCAAGGCCCTGCCGGGCATCCCGGCGCTGACCAGCTCGCCATGTCAGTACGAAAAGAGCCTGCTCGACGCTGAAACTGTCTTTATCCAGTCAGGCGAAGCCGGCCTGTTGCTGGAAATCGAACGCGCACACTTCAAGCGCATGCTGGCCAAGGCCAGCGCCAGCAGCTTCGGCCAGCAAGTTGAAGCCATCAGCCCCAATCTCGACCGCCCCGATGACGACACCCGGGAAATCACCGATGCGGTCCAGGCCTTCACTGCCCGACGCATTCAGAAACGCCTGGAAGAAACCATCGAAATTCCACCGCTCGCCGACACCGCGCAGAAGATCATCAAGCTGCGGGTAGATCCCAACGCCAGCATCGACGACATCACCGGCGTGGTCGAAACCGACCCGGCGCTGGCGGCACAGGTGGTGAGCTGGGCTGCATCGCCCTACTACGGTTCGCCAGGCAAGATCCGCTCGGTGGAAGACGCCATCGTGCGTGTGCTGGGTTTCGACCTGGTGATCAACCTGGCCCTGGGCCTGGCGCTGGGCAAGACCTTGAGCCTACCCAAAGACCAACCGCAGCAGGCCACGCCCTACTGGCAACAATCGATCTACACCGCCGCGATCATCGAAGGCCTCACCCGCGCCATGCCTCGTGCAGAACGCCCCGAGGCCGGGCTGACCTACCTGGCCGGGCTACTGCACAACTTCGGCTACCTGCTGCTGGCGCACGTGTTCCCGCCGCACTTCTCGCTGATTTGCCGCCACCTTGAGGTCAACCCGCATTTGAACCACACCTATGTGGAGCAACACTTGCTGGGCATCAGCCGCGAACAGATCGGTGCCTGGCTGATGAAGCTGTGGGACATGCCAGAAGAGCTGTCGACTGCCTTGCGCTTCCAGCACGATCCGGCCTACGACGGCGAATATTTCGCGTTCCCCAACTTGGTGTGCCTGGCCACCCGCCTGCTGCGCTCGCGAGGTATAGGCTCAGGGCCGCAGGAAGAGATACCTGACGAACTGCTGGAACGCCTGAGCATTACCCGGGACAAGGCCGAGGATGTGGTGAACAAGGTGCTCGAGGCCGAGAACCTGTTGCGTGAGCTGGCTTCGCAGTTCCATGCACCGCATTAAGCATTAACACATAGCCTGCGGGAGCAACTGTCTTGCTCAATTTCTAACAGCTGGCGCGATTTTGGACTGTGGGAGCGGGCTTGCCCGCGAACACCGGCGAAGCCGGTGCCATGCACCGCGTCGCTTGTTTCGCGGGCACGCCCGCTCCCACAGGTAAAGCGTCATCATCCCCGTCGGGCTTCAGCCTTTCTTCTTTGGTTTCAGGTATTTCATCAACCCCTGGAACCACATCACCAGCGCCGGGTTGCCCTTGATCTGGATGTGCTTGTCCTGAATCCCTTGCATGAACGCCAGCTGCTTGTTACCCGCCTGCATGGTGGCGAAGCCATAGGCGGCGTCCTTGAAGGCAATGGCGAATGCCGGCTGTGGGTGCGCGCCGCCCTTGCTGCTGATGCGCTCGTTGTTGACGATGAAGTGCCGGGCGACCTTGCCGTCCAGGGTCTGCATCTGGAACACCAGGTCCTTGCCCTTGAGCTGCTGCTGGAATGCGGGGTTATTACGGCTGGCCCTGGCCATCAACAGCCCCATGGCCCAGAGAAGAAAGCGGAACTTCATCAACGCGCCTCGAATGAAAAGTGACTAAGGCGCGCAGTTTATCCTTTTCCAGAACTATTTATGCAAGTTCGAAACATTTTGCCTGCAGAAAGCACAACGGGCGCCTTGGGGCGCCCGCTTGGCCGACACTGGGGTTGTCAGAGAGCGATCACTTGCCTTTCTTGGCTGGCTTGGCGGGGGCGTTAACGCTGTCACGCAGGTTCTTGCCAGGCTTGAAGGCCACGGTATTGCTGGCCTTGATCTTGACCGGTTCCCCAGTTTGCGGGTTCTTGCCGGTACGCGCACCGCGATGACGTTTTTCGAAGGTGCCGAAACCGACCAGGGTCACGGTGTCCTTGTCCAGGGCACCGGTGATGCTGTCGAGAATCGCGTTCAAAACCTGATTGGCCTTTTCCTTGGTCAGATCAGCCTTATCGGCGATGACGGCGGCGAGTTCTGGTTTGCGCATAGTGAAGCCTCTTTGACGGAATTCTTGTTGTTATGCCGTGCTGCCTCTGGGAGCAGCGCTCAAGGCACCGCAGGCTCTAATCTGCGGCAGACGGGAGTGAGAATGGCACGAGCTCAGGGGCCGCGCCAGTATCTGGGCGGCCATTGTGCAGGCAACAACAGGATAAATCCGACAGAACGCGCGCTATTTACGCCATAACCGGTGGCAACTGACGATTCAGCGCCAGCTTCTCCATCACCGCCGCTCCGGTCAGGGCGTAGCCCAGCAGCTTGCCGTCGGCATCAAGGCAGAGCACCTTGAGGTCACTGCCCTGCCCCTCTACCTGCCAGATGCCTTCGCAGCCCTGTGGCGCTGGCGAAACCACCACCGGACAGGCCGGGGTTTTCACGGTGATAGGCATAGGCCCGTAGGAAACTGCCGTCGGCTTCCCGGCCAGGGTTTGCGCCAGCGCCCGGGCACAGCTCATCAGCGGCATCACGTACAGCAGGTTGATGCCATCGACTTCGGCACAGTCGCCAAGGGCAAAGATGTTGGCGTGTGAAGTACGTAGCTCGCGGTCTACGCTTACGCCACGGTTGGTCTGCAGGCCGGCCGCGGCAGCCAGGTCGGTACGTGGGCGCAGGCCGATGGCCGAAACCACCAGGTCGCAGGCGATCACGCTGCCGTCCGACAAGTGCGCCTCCAGGCCTTGAGTCACCTGCTGAAGACGGGTCAGCACCGGCCCCAGGTGGAAGCGTACACCCAGGCCCTCCAGCCCACCCTGCACAGCCGCCGCAGCGGCCGGGTGCAGCAGGGTCGGCATGATCTGTTCACACGGCGCCACAACGTCGACCTTGAAGCCGCCCAGGCTCATGTCGTTTGCGAATTCGCAGCCGATCAGGCCGGCACCGAGGATCAGTACACGCTGCTTGCCAGCGGCGGCAGCACGGAAGCGTGCGTAGTCTTCCAGGTCGTTGATCGGGAATACCAGATGGCCGCCGTCACCCTCGATCGGCACCTGCACGGTCTGCGCCCCCCAGGCCAGCACCAGGTCGCGGTATTCCACGGCCTCTTCGCCGATCCACAGCCGCTTGTGGCCCGGGTCGATGCCGCTGATACGGGTATGGGTACGGATCTCGGCGTTCAATTGCTCGGCCATGGCGCCCGCCTCGGCCATGCACAGGCCGTCGGCGTCCTTCTGCTTGGCAAAGCCCATGGAAAGCATCGGCTTGGAGTACGAACGACCATCGTCGGCGGTGATCAGCAACAGCGGCGTCTGCGCATCGAGCTTGCGAAATTCACGGGCCAGGTTGTAGCCCGCAAGGCCGGTACCGATGATTACCACAGGGGACGTCATGTCGTGCTTTCCTCGATTAACCGATGGAGATCATTTCAAAGTCGCTTTTGCCGACACCGCAGTCGGGGCACAGCCAGTCTTCAGGCACATCCTCCCAACGGGTGCCGGGGGCGATGCCGTCGTCGGGCCAGCCTTCGGCTTCGTCGTAGATCAGGCCACAGACAATACATTGCCACTTTTTCATCAGGTCTATTTCCTCGGTTCAGGCTGGGGCTTGTGTTGCTGCTGATGGCCTCTTCGCGGGCAAGCCGCTCCTACAGTGACCGCGCAGGCCTGGCGGGCTTGCCCGCGCACAGGGCCAGCGCGCAATGCGTGGGGGCTTTGTAGCGGCCCTGCCGCCAGTATGCAAGCAGTTGGGGCAATCATGCTAAGCTCGCCGCCTCTCTGGCTGTAACAAAGCATACCGACGTGTCGTACGAATCCCCGCAAGCAGCCGCTGTCGCGTGGCTGCCGTATTCACAGCTGGCGACCGACATCGACCAGCCCACCCTTGACTGGCTGTTCGACGAGGGCTCGCTGACCCGCCGCCTGACCCGTCTGTCCATTGATCACTTTTCCGTCACCCCGTTGTTCGAGGGCTGGCAGCCGCTGCGCGATGACGAATGCCAGGCGCTGGGCATCGCTGCCGGCGCCGAAGGCTGGGTGCGCGAAGTGTATCTGCGCGGCCATGGCCAACCTTGGGTATTCGCCCGCAGCGTGGCCAGCCGCAGCGCCCTGGAACGTGGTGGCCTGGACCTGGAAACCTTGGGCAGCCGCTCGCTGGGCGAGCTGCTGTTCTGCGACCAGGCGTTCATCCGTCATCCACTCGAAGTGTGCACTTATCCACAGGCCTGGCTGCCGTCCGAAGCTGCACATGCGGCGCTTTGGGGCCGCCGCTCGCGCTTCGAGCGCAACGGCCTGGACCTGCTGGTGGCAGAAGTGTTCCTGCCGGCATTGTGGCAAGCGGCCAAGGAGGAAAACCGCTGATGTACCTGCAACTGCTCAAGTCGCTCAACCGCCTGCACCCACGGGCCTGGGACTTCGTCCAGCTCAGCCGCATGGACCGGCCGATAGGCATCTACCTGCTGTTGTGGCCGACCCTGTCGGCAGTGTGGATTGCCGGCAATGGGTCACCCACCCTGGCCAATGTGCTCATCTTCGGCCTTGGTGTGGTGCTGATGCGCGCGGCCGGCTGCTGCATCAACGACTTTGCCGACCGCAAGGTTGACGGCCACGTCAAGCGCACAGCAGACCGCCCCTTGGCCAGCGGCCGGGTGCGGCCACGCGAGGCGCTGACACTGTTCGCGATTCTGGTCGGGGTGAGTTTCCTGCTGGTGCTGTGCACCAACAGCCGCACTGTCTGGCTGTCGTTCGGGGCGGTGGCCTTGGCGTTCTGCTACCCGTTCATGAAGCGCTACACCTACTACCCGCAGGTGGTGCTGGGGGCGGCGTATTCGTGGGGCATTCCCATGGCTTTCACAGCCGCTGGCGGTGAACTGCCGGCCGGCGCCTGGCTGCTGTATATCGCCAACCTGCTGTGGACGGTAGGCTACGACACCTACTACGCCATGGTCGACCGCGATGACGACCTGAAGATTGGCGTGAAATCCACCGCGATCCTGTTCGGCGACGCTGATCGCAGCATCATCCTGACCCTGCAGCTGCTGTCGCTGGGCTGCCTGTTGCTGGCCGGTAGCCGCTTCGACCTGGGTGGCTGGTTCCACCTTGGGTTGCTGGGTGCGGCGGCGTGCTTTGCCTGGGAATACTGGTCAACGCGCAAGCTGGACCGGGAATCGTGCTTCAAGGCATTTCTGCACAACCACTGGGCGGGGATGCTGGTGTTTATCGGAGTTGTGCTGGATTACGCGTTGCGCTGAGTAGTTTGGGGCCGCAGAGCGGCCCCGGCTATCTCATGGCTTGGCAACGTGCCAGACGTCTTTCATGCCGTCACCGGTCATGTCACCGGCCTTCTTGTCCTTGATGAAGGTATACAGCGGCTTGCCGTCGTAAGCCCACTGCATCGAACCGTCGTCACGCGTTACATGGGTCCATTTATCCTTCGGTGCTTCGTCTTCTTTCTTGACCATCAACGGTGGCCAGTTCTTGGCGCACTCGCCATTGCACATCGACTTGCCACCCGCATCCTTGTCAAAGGTGTACAGGGTCATGCCGGCATGATCGACCCACATGCCATCCTTCTCCATGGCATGGTGGGCCAACGCCACCCCCGGCAGCGCCAACGCAGTGAAAAGGGCCATCCAGCTCAGCGTATGTCGTGTCATTGGATTCACCATTGTTTCGGGGGGGAAATGAGTTCGGATTGCCATCAAAGCGGCCCTCTGTAGCCTAGTTCAGTCACGGAATGTCGCCAGAACGGCCAACACCCTGTCACACAGCTGCAATAATTCCGTTATCTAATGCGGGCCAAGACACCGAATCCAGGAGAGGTTTTGAGCATGGTAGGCAGGAACATTCTGATCGTCGACGACGAAGCGCCCATTCGCGAGATGATCGCCGTTGCCCTGGAAATGGCCGGCTATGACTGCCTGGAAGCGGAAAACTCCCAACAGGCCCACGCGATCATCGTCGACCGCAAACCGGACCTGATCCTGCTCGACTGGATGCTGCCGGGCACCTCCGGCATCGAGCTGGCCCGCCGCCTGAAGCGCGACGAACTGACCGGCGATATCCCGATCATCATGCTCACCGCCAAGGGTGAAGAGGACAACAAGATCCAGGGCCTGGAAGTGGGCGCCGACGACTACATCACCAAGCCGTTCTCGCCGCGTGAACTGGTAGCGCGACTGAAAGCCGTGCTGCGCCGCACTGGCCCGAGCGACAGCGAGGCGCCGATCGAGGTCGGCGGCCTGCTGCTCGACCCGATCAGCCACCGTGTGACCATCGACGGCAAGCCGGCCGAGATGGGCCCTACCGAATACCGCCTGCTGCAGTTTTTCATGACCCACCAGGAGCGCGCCTATACCCGCGGCCAACTGCTGGATCAGGTGTGGGGCGGCAACGTCTATGTCGAGGAACGTACCGTCGACGTGCACATCCGTCGCCTGCGCAAGGCACTGGGTGAAGCTTACGAGAATCTGGTACAAACCGTCCGGGGCACTGGCTACCGTTTCTCGACCAAGAGCTGATCGAGCTCCCGAGCGCCAAGCTGCACGTCGTTGTACAAGGACCGTCAATTGAACCAGAACTGGCACGCAACCCTGATTCGCCATCTGCTGTTGCTGATTACCGTCTGCCTGATCGGCGGGCTGGTCAGCGGCTACTACGGCTGGAGCCTGGCCATTGGCCTGGCGCTCTATCTGGGCTGGACCCTCAAGCAACTGCTGCGCTTGCACGACTGGCTGCGCAATCACCAACCCGACGAAGCACCGCCCGATGGCTACGGCCTGTGGGGCGAGGTATTCGATAGCATCTACCACCTGCAACGCCGCGACCAGCGCGTACGGGGCCGCCTGCAGGCAGTGATCGACCGGGTGCAGGAGTCCACCGCTGCGCTGCGTGACGCGGTGATCATGCTCGACAGCGACGGCAACCTGGAATGGTGGAACCGCGCCGCCGAGACTCTGCTGGGCTTCAAGACCCCACAGGACGGCGGCCAGCAAGTGACCAATCTGGTGCGCCACCCGCTCTTCAAAGAGTACTTCGAGGCAGAAAACTACCTCGAACCGCTGGAAATCCCTTCGCCGATCAATGACCGCATGCGAGTGCAGTTGCACATCACCCGCTACGGCAACAATGAACACCTGATGCTGGTGCGCGATGTCACCCGCATTCACCAGCTGGAACAGATGCGCAAGGACTTCGTCGCCAACGTGTCCCACGAGCTGCGCACGCCGCTGACGGTAATCACCGGCTACCTGGAAACCCTGCTGGACAACGTCGAGGACGTGAACCCGCGGTGGAGCCGCGCCCTGCAGCAGATGAGCCAGCAAGGCTCGCGCATGCAAACCCTGCTCAACGATTTGTTGCTGCTGGCCAAACTGGAAGCCACCGATTACCCATCGGACAACCAGCCGGTGGCAGTCGATGCCCTGCTCGCCGCCATCAAGAACGACGCCCAGGCCTTGTCCGGGCCGCGCAACCAGCGCATCAACCTGGAAGCGGCGCCTGGCGTCAAGCTGAAGGGCAGCGAGTCGGAATTGCGCAGTGCCTTTTCCAATCTGGTGTTCAATGCAGTCAAGTACACCCAGGACGAAGGCAGCATCCGCATCCGCTGGTGGGCCGATGCCCAGGGCGCACACCTGTCGGTGCAGGACTCGGGGGTGGGCATCGATGCCAAGCATTTGCCACGCCTGACCGAGCGCTTCTACCGCGTAGACTCCAGCCGTGCATCGAATACCGGCGGTACCGGGCTGGGGCTCGCAATCGTCAAGCATGTGCTGATGCGCCACCGGGGCAAGCTGGAAATCAGCAGTGTACCGGGGCATGGCAGCACCTTTACCTGTCACTTTGCGCCAGCACAATTGGCCAACGAAAAGGCTTGAGATTGAGGCTGCGGCGCAGCCCTTCGCGGGCATGCCGGCTGCCACTGGGCCCGCAATGAGTCCGCTGCCCTTTGCTTTTACGGCCCCAGCCGCTACATTGGATCCCCTGTGCCAGCAAAAGCTGGCACTTTTTTTCTCTCTATCTCAAAGACGGACCCCGTAAAAACTCCATCATGGACCCTTCCTCTGGTATTAGCCTCACCTCGTTATTCGCCGACTTCGGCATGATCATCTTTGCCTTCCTGCTGGTGCTGCTCAACGGCTTCTTCGTTGCTGCGGAGTTCGCCATGGTCAAGCTGCGCGCTACACGCGTAGAGGCCATCGCCGAAAAGCACGGCTGGCGTGGCAACATCCTGCGCAAGGTTCACAACCAGCTCGACGCCTACCTGTCGGCCTGCCAATTGGGCATCACCCTCGCCTCGCTGGGCCTGGGCTGGGTGGGTGAGCCCGCCTTCGCCCACTTGCTGGAACCATTGCTGGCCTATCTCGGCGTGGACAGCGCCGAGCTGGTCAAGGCGATCTCGTTCTTCGTCGCCTTCTTCGTCATCTCGTACCTGCACATCGTGGTCGGCGAACTGGCCCCCAAGTCCTGGGCTATCCGCAAGCCAGAGCTGCTGTCGCTGTGGACCGCCGTGCCGCTTTACCTGTTCTACTGGGCGATGTACCCGGCCATCTACCTGCTCAATGCCAGCGCCAACACCATCCTGCGCATTGCCGGCCAGGGCGAGCCTGGCCCGCACCATGAGCACCACTACAGCCGCGAAGAACTCAAGCTGATCCTGCACTCCAGCCGTGGCCAGGACCCAAGCGACCAAGGCATGCGCGTGCTGGCCTCGGCCGTGGAAATGGGCGAGCTGGAAGTGGTCGACTGGGCCAACTCGCGTGAGGACATGATCAGCATCGACGCCCATGCGCCTCTGAAGCAGATCCTGGCCCTGGTGCGCCGCCACAAGTTCAGCCGCTACCCGGTGTACGACGCCGAGCGCGAAGAATTCACCGGCCTGCTGCACATCAAGGACCTGCTGCTGGAGCTGGCTGAGCTGGAGCACTTGCCAGAGACCATCGACCTGGAGGACCTTGCCCGGCCACTCGAACGCGTGTCGCGGCACATGCCGCTGGCACAGTTGCTGGAGCAGTTCCGTAAGGGCGGCGCGCACTTCGTGCTGGTCGAGGAAGCCGATGGCAAGGTGATCGGCTACCTGACCATGGAAGACGTGCTGGAAGTGCTGGTAGGCGACATCCAGGACGAGCACCGCAAGACCGAGCGTGGCATTCTTGCCTACCAGCCGGGCAAGCTGCTGGTGCGTGGCGACACCCCACTGTTCAAGGTCGAGCGCCTGCTGGGTATCGACCTTGACCACATCGAGGCCGAAACCCTGGCCGGGTTGATCTACGAGACGCTCAAGCGCGTGCCTGAAGAAGAGGAAGTGCTGGAGGTCGAAGGGCTGCGCATCATCATCAAGAAGATGAAAGGCCCCAAGATCGTACTGGCCAAGGTGCTGAAGCTGGATTGATGGCCCAATCGGTCAGGGGTTGCCGGCAGTGAAATCCGGCAACCCGCTGATCGGCCTGTCGAAGCGGTAAGGTATCGACTCCAGCGCCAACCCCACATTGCGCTGCACCACAAAATGCAGGTGCGGCCCAGTGCTGTTGCCGGTATTGCCCGACTTGGCCAGCATCTGGCCCTGCCGTACCCGTTGCCCCTCCGCCACCACCACCGAACCACGCATCAGGTGAAGGTATACGCCCATGGTGCCATCCGGGTGCAAAATCCTGACAAAGTTACCCGAGGGGTTGGGGCCGCGCCCGCTCTGGCTGTTCTGCGTCTTCACCACCACCCCTTCCCGCGCTGCGATGATGGGCGTGCCTTCGGGCATGGCGATATCCATGGCGTAGCGCCCTTTGGGTCCAAAATGGCTGACGCGGCCATTGGGGCCCTGAGTGACGCGGAACGGCCCGCCAATCCACGGGAACGCATAGCGGAAGCCCTGGGGCCGTTTGCCCGGGTCACCCATGGCCTGCAGCAGGGTCGAACGGTAGTTCAGCAGCAGCCCGGGCCGCCCCCTGAGCACACTGAGCATCTGCGTGGTGCGCGGCGGCAGCAGCCGGCGCACGATACGCGGGGCATCGCCGCCTTGTGCGTTGACCAGGTTGTCCAGCCGCAACTCTACCTCTACCGGCACATGCAGCTCGTTTCGTGCCGAAAAGCTCACGCCACCGTCGAAGGTTTTCGCGTTCAGCAGTACCTGGCCTTCGAGCGTTTCGACCATGGGCTCGAGCAACACCAAGGGCTTGGCGCCGGGGCCAGGGCGATCGGAATAGGAGATGACACCGGAATCGTCGGTGATCTTGTAGAGCGTCACGCCCTGGCTCGACGCTGAGGCCATGAGCAATGCACAGAACAGCAGCAGGCGCGCGGGCATGATAGTGGCTTTTTGACAGTTATGATCTGTCGAAGCCTAGCAGCGGGTTTTACGGTAGGTATTGCAGTTGGTCGGATGGGGCAACTCGGGCTTGGGCAGAAGCAGCCTTGTGCTGCTCCTGCCCAAAGCATGGCGCGGGGCCGGGGTCAGGCACCGGGGGTGAAGTGCTTCTGCGCTGTGCCGCGGGCAATCAACCGAGACAGGTAGTCGAGCTTCTGGGCATCCTGGTCGACAAACTTGAACGTCAACTGCAACCAGTCGCTGTCAGGTTTTGGCTCCAGCGCCGCCACCGCATGCAGGTAGCCGTTCAGGCGAGCAACTTCGGCACTTTCGCCCTGCTCCAGGTCCAGCACCGCACCTTCCAGCACCTGTGGCAGCGCTTCGCTGCGGCGTACCACCAGCAGTGCCTCTTTCAGGCTCAACGCCTTGATCACACATGGCTGCATGCCACTGGCCAGGCGCAGCTGGCCCTGGCCACGGCCGCTCGGCGCGGGGGCGGCAGGTGCGGGCGCCGCGACCAAAGGCTTGGCCGGTGCCGGTGTCGGCGCCGCCACCTTGACCGCTTCGGGCTTGCCCGCAGTCAGCGCGTTCAACGAGTCGTTGGCAAAGGCCGGGTTGGCTCGCGCCGGGCCGATGGCCATCAGGCTGTCGAGCTTACCGATCTTGGTCAGGGCTTTCTTTACCTTGGTCAGCAGTTGCTCGTTGGTGAACGGCTTGCCTACAAAATCGGAAACACCCGCCTGGATCGCCTGAATGACGTTCTCCTTGTCGCCACGGCTGGTCACCATGATGAACTGCAGGTTCTTCAGTGCAGGCTGCTGACGGCACCAGGTCAGCAATTCCAAGCCAGACATTTCCGGCATTTCCCAGTCGCACAGGACCAGGTCGAACGCTTCCTTGCCGAGCATGGCCATGGCCTTGCGACCGTTGATAGCGTCGTCGATGGCCATACCCGGGAAGGCATTACGCAGACACTTGCGGACCAGATCACGGATAAACGGGGCGTCATCCACGACCAGCACATTCACTTTACTCATCGATACTCCTTTTGAATCCCGACTAGCCTACTGCCAATGATGGCCACTTGCTACAACCTGGTCACGCCGGGACTTCTTCACATCGTTCGCGGGTGCCTGCCGGCTCTCGACCGCAAACGAAAACGCCCGGCCAAGGCCGGGCGTCGATGCTCGGGAGCAACCTTACTTATCGTCAGATTCACCCGGAACATTAGCCTTTTCGCCGTTGGCGACAGCAGTGCCCTGCACTTCTGCCGTCATGCGCTTGAGGCCCATGTGGCGCACGTCGGTGCCGCGCACCAGGTAGATCACCAGTTCGGAGATGTTGCGCGCATGGTCGCCAATACGCTCCAGCGAGCGCAGCACCCAGATCACGCTCAGCACCCGCGAGATAGAGCGCGGGTCTTCCATCATGTAGGTCACCAGCTCACGCAGCGCGGTCTTGTATTCGCGGTCGATGGTCTTGTCGTACTGGG
Organism: Pseudomonas alloputida; assembly: GCF_021283545.2. NCBI lineage: Bacteria > Pseudomonadati > Pseudomonadota > Gammaproteobacteria > Pseudomonadales > Pseudomonadaceae > Pseudomonas > Pseudomonas alloputida. The sequence goes on from NZ_CP128540.1 coordinate 6,323,666, forward strand.
CCACCGACAGCGCCAGGTCGGCGTCGAAGCGGGCAAAGGCATCCAGCGCATCCCGGACCATGTTGCGCACCTGGTCGCCAATGTGGCGAACCTCGACATAACCACGCGGCGACTCGCCCTCTTCGCACAGCTGGATGGCGCGGCGGGCGATCTTGGTCGACTCGTCACCGATGCGTTCCAGGTCGATCACCGACTTGGAAATACTGATGATCAGGCGCAGGTCCGAGGCCGCTGGCTGGCGGCGGGCGAGGATGCGCAAGCACTCCTCGTCGATGTTGCGCTCCATCTGGTTGATCTGCTCGTCAACCTCGCGCACCTGCTGGGCCAGACCAGAGTCGGCTTCGATCAGCGCGGTAACCGCGTCGTTGACCTGCTTTTCCACCAGCCCGCCCATGGCCAGCAGGTGGCTGCGCACCTCTTCGAGCTCGGCGTTGAACTGCTGGGAAATGTGATGGGTAAGGCTTTCTTTGTTGATCATCGTTTTGTCCTTTGGTAGCGCGGCCCTGTAGGAGCGGGTTCACCCGCGAACACCGGCAACCCCGGTGCCAGACACCAAGGTGCCTGTTTCGCGAGCGGCGCTTAGCCGTAGCGACCGGTGATGTAGTCTTCGGTCTGCTTCTTCGCCGGGTTGGTGAACAGGGTATCGGTATCCCCGAATTCGACCAGTTTGCCCATGTACATGAACGCGGTGTAATCCGAAACACGCGCCGCTTGCTGCATGTTGTGGGTCACGATGACGATGGTGTACTTGGATTTCAATTCATAGATCAGTTCTTCGACCTTCAAGGTCGAGATCGGGTCCAGCGCCGAGCACGGTTCGTCAAGCAGCAGCACCTCCGGCTCCACGGCAATGGTGCGGGCGATGACCAGACGCTGCTGCTGGCCACCGGACAGGCCCAGCGCCGACTCGTGCAGGCGGTCCTTGACCTCGTCCCACAAGGCCGCGCCCTTCAACGCCCACTCGACGGCTTCATCGAGCACGCGCTTCTTGTTGATGCCCTGGATGCGCAGGCCGTAGACCACGTTCTCGTAGATGGTCTTGGGGAACGGGTTCGGCTTCTGGAACACCATGCCCACACGCCGGCGCAGTTCGGCAACGTCTTCGCCCTTGCGGTAGATATTGTTGCCGTACAGGTTGATGGCACCTTCCACACGGCAACCGTCAACCAAGTCGTTCATCCGGTTGAAGGTGCGCAGCAGGGTCGACTTGCCGCAGCCGGATGGGCCGATGAAGGCGGTCACGCGCTGCTTCGGGATGTTCATCTGCACGTCGAACAGCGCTTGCTTGTCGCCATAGAACAGGCTCAGGCCCGGCACTTCGATGGCCACGGTTTCTTCAGCCATCCGCAGGCTCTGCTTGTTGCGGCCCAGGGCAGACATGTCGATGCCATGGGTGTGGGAATCTTGCTGCATGGTCAACTCCATACGCTATCAAGTCGTTTCAAAGGGCCGCCCGGCTTACGGGCGGCACGCTTGCAATCAGGGTCAGCCGTCCAGCGCCTTGTACTTCTCGCGCAGGTGGTTGCGAATCCACACGGCAGAGAGGTTGAGGGTCGCGATCACCAGCACCAGCAGCAGCGCAGTGGCATAAACCAGCGGCCGCGCGGCTTCGACGTTCGGGCTCTGGAAGCCGACGTCATAGATGTGGAAGCCCAGGTGCATGATCTTCTGGTCCAGGTGCAGGTACGGGTAGTTTCCATCCACCGGCAGCGACGGCGCCAGCTTCACCACACCTACCAGCATCAGCGGCGCCACTTCGCCGGCGGCACGGGCCACAGCGAGGATCATGCCGGTCATCATGGCCGGGCTGGCCATGGGCAGGACGATTTTCCACAGGGTCTCGGCCTTGGTTGCGCCCAACGCCAGCGAGCCTTCACGCACGGTGCGCGGAATTCGCGCCAGGCCTTCTTCGGTGGCCACGATCACCACCGGTACCGCCAGCAATGCCAGGGTCAGCGATGCCCACAGCAGGCCCGGGGTACCCAGGGTCGGCGCCGGCAGCGCTTCGGGGAAGAACAGGCGGTCGATCGAGCCGCCCAGCACGTAGACGAAGAAGCCCAGACCGAACACACCGTAGACGATCGCAGGAACACCGGCCAGGTTGTTAACCGCAATGCGGATAAGCCGGGTGACCGGGCCCTGCCTGGCGTATTCACGCAGGTACACGGCAGCCAGCACGCCGAACGGGGTAACGATCACGGCCATGATCAGGGTCATCATCACGGTACCGAAGATGGCCGGGAAGATACCGCCCTCGGTGTTGGCTTCACGCGGGTCGTCGCTGAGGAACTCCCAGACCTTGCCGAAGTAGGTGCCCAACTTGGTGAACGCCGACATGCCGTTTGGCTGAACGGCATGCACTACCTTGCTCAGGTTGATTTCCACTTCACGGCCGTTGCCATCCCGGGCCACCAGGCTGTCGCGGGAAAAAGCCTGGTGCAGGCCGGTCAGGCGGTCTTCGATAGCCTTGTAGCGGCTGTTCAGTTCGGCACGGTCGGCGTCCATGTCGGCCTGGGCGGCGGCGTCCAGCTTGCCGTCCAGCTCCAGCTTGCGCGCTTGCAGGCGCAGGCGCTCAAGGCCATGGTTGATGGCACCGATGTCCTTCTTCTCCAGCTGCTGCAGCTCGCTGTTGAGCTGGTTGGCACGCTTGAGGCGGGCCTGCAGTTCGTTCCAGGCAGCCGGGCCTTCGGCAACCACGCGGCCTTGTTCCTTGACGCTGACCAGGTAGCCATAGAAGTTGCCCCACTCGCGGCGCTCAAGGGCCATCAGGTCAGCCGGGCGCTGTTCGTCGACCAGCCAGTCGCCGACCACCCAGGTAAAGTCGCTGCCGTTGAGGTCGCGGTTACCTACCTTGATCAGCTCGCGGGTCATGAACTCCGGGCCCTGGTCAGGCACTGGCAGGCCAGCCCCCTTCAGACGAGCACGGGGTACTTCCTCCTTCTGCACCACTTCGCCAATGACGACGTGATCGGCCTGGCCTGGCACCTTGTAGGTGGCCTGGACAAGATCGGCTGGCCAGAAGTGGCCCAGGCCGCGCACGGCGATCACCGCCAGCAGGCCGACGGTCATGATCACGGCCATGGCCACCGCACCGCCGCTCATCCAGACGCCTGGGGCGCCGCTCTTGAACCAGCCTTTGAGGGAATCCTTTTTCACGGATCGCTACCTTTCTATCAAAGCGACGAGTATTTCTTGCGCAGACGCTGGCGAATCAGCTCGGCCAAGGTGTTCATGATGAAGGTGAACATCAGCAGCACCAGGGCGGCCAGGAACAGCACGCGATAGTGGCTGCCACCGACTTCCGATTCCGGCATTTCCACAGCCACGTTGGCGGCCAAGGTGCGCATGCCCTCGAACAGGTTCATCTCCATCACCGGCGTGTTGCCGGTAGCCATCAGCACGATCATGGTCTCGCCTACCGCACGGCCCATGCCGATCATCAACGCCGAGAAGATGCCCGGGCTGGCGGTGAGGATGACCACGCGGGTCAGGGTCTGCCAAGGCGTCGCCCCCAGTGCCAGCGAGCCCAGGGTCAGACTGCGCGGCACACTGAACACGGCATCTTCGGCAATCGAGTAGATGTTCGGGATGACCGCGAAGCCCATGGCGATACCGACTACCAGGGCGTTGCGCTGGTCGTAGGTGATGCCTAAATCGTTGGTGATCCACAGGCGCATGTCGCCGCCGAAGAACCAGCTTTCCAGGTGCGGGCTCATGGTCAGGGCGAACCAGCCAGTGAACAGGATGACCGGAATCAGGATCGCCGCTTCCCAACCATCCGGTACACGCAGGCGGATCGACTCCGGCAACCGGCTCCAGAAGAAGCCGGCCAGCAGGATACCGATCGGCATCAGCAGGAACAGGCTGAACACACCGGGCAGGTGGCCTTCCAGGTACGGGGCCAGGAACAGGCCGGCGAAGAAGCCGAGGATCACCGTCGGCATCGCTTCCATCAGCTCGATCACCGGCTTGACCTTGCGGCGCATGCGCGGGGCCATGAAGTAGGCGGTGTAGATGGCTGCGGCAATGGCCAGCGGGGCGGCCAGGATCATGGCGTAGAACGCGGCCTTCAGGGTTCCGAAGGTCAGCGGCGACAGGCTCAGTTTGGGCTCGAAGTCAGTGTTCGACGCGGTCGATTGCCAGACGTATTTCGGCTCGTCGTAGTTCTCGTACCACACCTTGCCCCACAGCGCGCTGAACGAAACTTCCGGGTGCGGGTTGCGCAGGCTCAACGGCAACAACTTGCCGCCTTCTTCGATGATGATGCGGTTGGCGCGTGGCGACAGGGCCAGCGTACCAGGGCCTTCGGCAGCCGGCTCTACCAGCAGGGTTCGGTGTGCAGTGCTGTGGAACACGCCCAGTTTGCCTTCGGCGTCCAGGGCGATGAAGCCCTTGCGGCGCTCTTCGGCGTCGATCTGCACGATCGGCGCCTTGCCCATCTGGAAGGTACGGATCTGCTTGAAGCGCGATTCGCCATCCGGGTCACGGGCCATGAACCACTGGGCCAGCCCCCCCTTGGAGTCACCGATGATCAGCGAAATGCCGCCAACCAGCTGGGCCGTGGCAGTAATTTCGGTGTCGGCGCTATCAGACAACTTGTAACGGCCGTTGAGGCTCTTGTCGCGCAGGCTGAACACGTCGGCCGTGGCACGGCCGTTGATCACGTACAGCCAGTGCTGGCGTGGGTCGATGAAGATATTCTTCACCGTCTCGGTCATTTGCGGCAGTTCGATGCGGTTCTGCTCGGTGGTGACCTCTTCGGTCATCATGTTTTCCGTGCGGGTCAGCTCGACCACCTGCAGATGAGCACCGGTAGAGCCGGCAAGCAGCAGGGTGTCGCCATTGACGTTGACGCTGACGTGGTCCAGCGCACGCCCCTGCTCGTCGAGCACGAACGATTGCTCGCCGTACGGGTAGTCGATGCCAGGGCTGATGGTTTTCTTGTTGTCCGGGTAGGTGATCTTGTAGGTGTGCTGGAAAACCAGCGCCTGGCCATTGGACAGGCCCAGCACCACCAGCGCGCTGCCCGGCTGGTCAGTACTGATGGACGTGACCTGGGTGTCTGCCGGCACGGGTAGTTCGACACGCTTGAGTTCGTTACCGGTCTTGGTATCGAAGAACAATGCCTGGCCCTTGTCCGAAACACGCATCCCCACCTGATTCTGCTCTTCAAGCGCGATCATCAGTGGCTTCCCGGCATCCTGCTGCAGCCAGGTCGGCTCCAGGGCTTTCTTGCTGGTCAGCTCGGCGCCCTGGAACAGTGGCAGCACCACATAAGCCAGGTAGAAGAAGATCAACGTGATTGCCGCCAATACGGCAAGCCCGCCTACCAGCACATACCAGCGGGTCAGGCGGTCCTTGAGGGCGCGCATGCGGCGCTTGCGTTGCAACTCGGGCGTATTGAAATCAATGCGCACGGGCTGGGAGTTTTGGGTCATGTTGGAATTGGCCAGATCATTCATGCGCACACCCTAGCGGTCCCGTGTGACAAAAACATTACAAAGTGGTGACGCGCGAAAGCCCGCCGCACAGGGAACCTGGCTTCGGACTGGAAATTCGTGGAAGAGGCCGGGCAGTGGCACCGGCCTCTTCTTAATTACTTACTTCTTTGCAACGTTACCGGTGTGCGACAGGCCCAGGTCAGCCAGGGTCTTGTCGACGACTTTGGCCGGCAGCGGAATGTAGCCATCCTTCACCACCACCTGCTGGCCCGCTTGCGACAGCACCAGCTTGACGAACTCGGCTTCCAGCGGGGCCAGAGGCTTGTTCGGCGCCTTGTTGACGTAGACGTACAGGAAGCGCGACAGCGGGTAGGTGCCATTCAGGGCGTTGGCTTCGTTGTCTTCAACAAACTCGCCGCCTTCTTTCTTGGCCAGGGGTACGGTCTTGACGCTGGCGGTCTTGTAACCAATACCCGAGTAGCCGATGCCGTTCAGCGAGGAGCTGATCGACTGCACGACCGAAGCCGAGCCAGGCTGTTCGTTGACGTTAGGCTTGAAGTCGCCTTTGCACAGGGCTTCTTCCTTGAAGTAGCCATAGGTGCCCGATACCGAGTTGCGGCCGAACAGCTGGATTGGCTTGTTGGCCAGGTCGCCGGTCACACCGACGTCACCCCAGGTCTTGATGTCGGCCTTGCCACCGCACAGGCGAGTGGAGGAGAAGATGGCGTCGACCTGAGCCATGGTCAGGCCCTTGATTGGGTTGTCCTTGTGCACGAACACGGCCAGGGCGTCGACGGCGACCGGGATGGCGGTCGGCTTGTAGCCGTACTTCTGCTCGAAGGCTTGCAGCTCGACGTCCTTCATCTTGCGGCTCATCGGGCCGAGGTTGGCGGTGCCTTCGGTCAGCGCAGGTGGCGCGGTAGAGGAGCCGGCAGCCTGGATCTGGATGTTTACGTTCGGATATTCCTTCTTGTAGGCCTCGGCCCACAGAGTCATGAGGTTCGCGAGGGTGTCGGAACCAACGCTGGAGAGGTTGCCCGAAACACCAGTGGTCTTGGTGTAGGTCGGGATCGCAGGATCGACAGCGGCTACCGCGTTGGCGGTTGCAACGCCAGCGGCGGCAAAGGTAAGGGCCGCCATCAAACGCTTCAGTTTCATGCCTTGCTCCTAGCAGGAATATTGGGGTGTTGGATGGAACGGGCCCAAGTATCGGCAGGCCGCATGAATACGATATGACTTCATTGTGACAATTGGATGAAAGGCCATCACTGGAAGCAGGTCTGGCCTCTTCGCGGCTAAAGCCGTTCCTACAGGGGGTTTGCACAGGCCTCAAGGCCGACACCTAACCTGTAGGAGCGGCTTTAGCCGCGAAGAGGCCAGTAGCCGAAGCGCAGATCAGCGCTTGTTGGCGAGCAGGTACAGGCCCACGGCTAGACCGACGGCGCACAGGCCTGCCACGTAGTAGGCAGGCGCCATCGGGCTCACCTTCAGCAGTGCGGTCACCACCATCGGCGTCAGCCCGCCAAAGATCGCGTAGGCCACGTTGTACGAGAACGACAACCCGCTGAAACGCACCACCGCCGGGAACGCCTTGACCATGACATAAGGCACTGCGCCAATCACGCCCACGCACAGGCCGGTCACGGCATACAGCGGGAACAGCAACTCGGGACGGGTCGGCAGGCTGTGGTAGAAGACCCAGGAGCTGACCAGCAAAAGCAGGCTGCCGATCACGAACACCCGGCCCGCACCATAGCGGTCGGCCAGGCTGCCGGCACCAATACAGCCGAAGCTGAGCAACACGATGGCCAGGCTGTTGGCCTTGAGCGAGTCGGTCGGGCTGATGTGGTAGATGCTCTGCAACAGCGCCGGGGTCATCAGGATGACCACTACAATGCCGGCCGAAAGCATCCAGGTCAGCAGCATCGACAGGATGATCGGACCACGGTGGTCACGCAGCACGGCGCGCAGTGGCAACTCCTCGGCCAGTGCCTTGCGTTGCTGCATTTCGGCGAACACCGGGGTTTCGTGCAGCCAGCGGCGCAGGTACACCGAGAACAGGCCGAACACACCGCCAAGCAGGAACGGGATTCGCCAGGCGTAGTCAGCCACTTCTTCCGCGCTGTACACGCTGTTGATCAAGGTCGCTACCAGCGAGCCCAGCAGAATGCCGGCGGTCAGGCCGGCGGTCAGGGTGCCGCAGGCATAGCCGGTGTTGCGAGCCGGCACGTGTTCAGAGACGAACACCCATGCGCCCGGTACTTCGCCGCCGATTGCCGCGCCTTGGATCACGCGCATCAGCAACAGCAGGATCGGTGCCCACATGCCGATCTGCGCATACGTCGGCAGCAGGCCCATGATCAGGGTCGGCAGGGCCATCATGAAGATGCTCAGGGTGAACATCTTCTTGCGCCCGAGCAAGTCGCCGAAGTGGGCCATGATGATGCCGCCCAGCGGCCGCGCCAGGTAGCCGGCGGCGAAGATGCCGAACGTTTGCATCAGCCGCAGCCACTCGGGCATGTCGGCCGGGAAGAACAACTTGCCCACCACCGTGGCGAAGAACACGAAGATGATGAAATCGTAGAACTCCAGCGCACCACCCAGGGCGGACAGTGAGAGGGTCTTGTAGTCGCTGCGGGTCAGCGGCCGCGAGGGCTGCTCGATACTGCTGGGCACGGAAGTCATCGCTCGTTGTTCTCTTTGTAGGGCATGCAGGCCGCTTGGCGCGCGGCTTCTGGATTGGAGACAGGCGAAGATAGCAAATTGCCGAGCTACGCCGAAAGCGATACAAAATCCACACAGATATTCGTGAATGCGCGGTCGTCGCTGGCCGTTATGCCCTATATACTGGCGAATCGTAGGATTATGTTGCTCCTAACGTGGGATGTTGTGCGAAAACGCCGGTCACTATTGTCAGGCGGTTTCGCAGAGTTTCCCTACGGCCGCCCAGTGAAACGAAATCGGCGTAGTATGTTTCAAGCTGAATCGTTTACCCGGCCTTTGCGCCACACCAACGAAAAGCGTCACGGGTCAGAGGCCCCATCGCATGATTGAGCTCGAACAAGAAGATCCAATCCCGCAAGGCGACCTGGCCTTGCAAATCACCGCATTGCCGCGAGAAACCAACGGGTTTGGCGATATTTTCGGCGGTTGGCTGGTTGCGCAGATGGACCTGGCAGGCACGGCCATGGCCAGCCGTGTCGCCGGCGGCCGCGTAGCCACCGTCGCCATCGACCGCATGGCCTTCCTGGTACCCGTCGCGGTCGGCGCACAGCTGTCTTTCTATACCCAGACCCTGGAAATCGGCCGCAGCTCGATCCAGATGATGGTCGAGGTGTGGAGCGACGACCCGCTGTCCAGCGAATGGCGCAAGGTCACCGAAGCGGTATTCGTCTTCGTCGCCATCGACGGCAGTGGTCGTACCCGCTCGGTGCCTCGTCGCTGAGCCACGCTGGCGGTAAACTCATTGCATCTGCCCGGGTCCAAGGCCCACTGGCAATCAATGAGAAGAACGCAATGGCTACCTTTCAGGTCGTAACCGAGCAACATGGCGAACTCAACTGCTGGCGTATCAGCAGTGACCGTGCCGAACTCCTGATCGCCCAGCAGGGCGCACAGGTCCTCAGCTACCAGCAGGTAGGCGAACCGCCGCTGCTGTGGCTGAGCGACCAGGCCATCTTCCGCCAGGGCAAGTCGGTACGCGCCGGGGTACCGGTGTGCTGGCCATGGTTTGGCAACCTGCAGCGCAACCCTCAGGCCGTCCAGGCCATGTACCAGGGAACACCAGCGCCTGCCCACGGGCTTGCGCGCACGCGTGACTGGCAATTGCTGGGTATCGAGGAAGTGGGCGAAACCCTGCGGATCGAGTTCGAACTGCCTGAAGCGCAGGGCGACCTGCCCGGTTGGCCCCATGATGTCGAGCTGAAACTGGTGGTGGAGATGGGCGCAGAGCTGAAACTGAGCCTGACCAGCCGCAACATGGGCAATACCCCCGTGACCATCAGCCAGGCCCTGCATAGCTACTTCGCGGTCAGCGATGTGCGCCAGGCGCGGGTCGAGGGCGTCGACGGGCTGGGTTATATCGAAACCCTGGCGGGCTGGGAACAGCGCCAGCAGCAGGGGGCACTGACGTTTGCCGGGGAGACGGACCGGATCTACCTGAACACCCCGCAGACCCTCAGCATCGTCGACCCGCATTGGAATCGGCGGATTACCTTGACCAGCAGCGGCTCGCGCTCGGCGGTGATCTGGAACCCGTGGACCGAGCGGGCCAAGGAGCTGGCGGACATGGCTGACGATGGATGGCAGCGAATGCTGTGCATCGAGACAGCGAATGTGTGGGATGACCTGGTGGAGTTGAAGCCTGGGGCGAGTCATTCGCTGGGCGTCCAGATCGGTTGTGAAAATATCTGAGCCCTGCTCTTTTTTTACCGGCCTCTTCGCGGGCTTGCCCGCGAAGAGGCCGGGGCAATTATCAAAGGTCTGCGTCTTCCACCACCCTCACCTTGTCTGCATCCAGCGCATAGGCCGCATCGGCCAGGTCATTGCTGACCTTCTCCACCTTCAGCTTGCCGCTGACCCACAGCGGGGTGTAGATATCATCGATCTTCAGGCCTTTCGGGTAGCGCACCAGTACCAACTGGTTGGGCGGCGGTGGCGGCACATGGATGCACGCACCCGGGTACGGCACCAGGAAGAACAACGTGCTGTTGCCCTTGGCGTCACTCTCCAGCGGCACAGGGTAGCCACCCAGGCGGATGTCCTTGCCATTCATGGCCGCAACGGTCTTGGTCGAGTACATCACCGCAGGCAGGCCCTTGCTCTGCTTGAGGCCACCCTTGGCGGTAAAGGTGCCCATGGCTTCCGGCGAGTTGTGGTCGATTTCAGGCATTTGTTCGAGCGCCTTCTGGTCCGACCTGGGCATCAGCTCCAGCCAGTCGGTTTCGGGCAGTTCGGCATGGGCCAGGGTACTGGCCAACAGCAAGGGGACGAGGAAAAAGGCACGCATGAAAATGCTCGGCAACTCGAATGAATTGCCGAGCATTCTAACCAGTAATCAGCGTTTCTTGATGAATCCGTAGATCACCAGCAGGACCACGGCACCGACCAGCGCACCAAAGAAGCCCGCCGCCTGCCCAGCCTGGTATATACCCAGCGCCTGGCCGCCATAGGTAGCCAACAAGGAGCCGGCAATACCCAGCAGGATGGTCATGATCCAGCCCATGCTGTCATCGCCCGGTTTGATGAAGCGGGCCAGCAGGCCGACGATGAGGCCGATGAAGATGGTTCCAATGATACCCATGGCAATCCCTCTGCAGTGAAGTTGGAACAAGCCAAAGCCTAGACGGGCTTCGGCTTGTTGCCATATTCAGAGGGCATGCCGCTTGCAGAAGTTCGATTCGAAGCCCGATCAGTTGCTGATCAGCGCCTCTACTTCGGCAATCTTGCGCTCGAGGGTGGCCATGTCAGGGCAGCGCAGGGTGGCGTGTCCTACCTTGCGGCCAACCTTGAAGGCCTTGCCGTAGTGGTGCAGGTGGCAGTCCCCGATGGCGACAACCTTGTCCACGGCCGGCACTTCACCGATGAAGTTGAGCATCGCGCTCTCGCCCACCTTGGCGGTCGAGCCAAGTGGCAGGCCGGCCACGGCACGCAGATGGTTCTCGAACTGGCTGCACTCGGCGCCTTCGATGGTCCAGTGCCCGGAGTTGTGCACGCGCGGGGCGATTTCGTTGGCCTTCAAGCCACCATCAACTTCGAAGAACTCGAAGGCCATCACGCCAACGTAATCCAGCTTCTGCAACACGCGGCCGACGTAATCTTCGGCCAGAGCCTGCAGCGGGTGTGCCTGGCTGGCTACCGACAAGCGCAGAATGCCGCTCTCGTGGGTATTGTGCACCAGCGGGTAGAAGCGGGTTTCACCATCGCGGCCACGCACGGCCACCAGCGACACCTCGCCGGTGAACGGCACGAAGCCCTCCAGCAGGCATGGCACGCTGCCCAGCTCGGCGAAGGTACCCACCACGTCTTCTGGCGTGCGCAGCACCTTCTGGCCCTTGCCGTCGTAACCCAGGGTGCGGGTTTTCAGCACGGCCGGCAGGCCGATGCTGGCCACTGCGGCGTCCAGATCGGCCTGCGAGAGGATGTCGGCGAAGGCCGGGGTGGGGATGCCCAGGTCGCGGAACATGCTCTTTTCGAACAGGCGGTCACGAGCGATGCGCAGCGATTCGGCGCTGGGGTACACGGGCACGAACTGCGAGAGGAAGGCCACGGTCTCGGCCGGGACGCTTTCGAACTCGAAGGTGACCAGGTCGACTTCGTCGGCCAGCTGACGCAGGTGGTCCTGATCGCCGTAGTCGGCACGCAGGTGCTCGCCCAGGGGCGCAGCGCAGGCGTCCGGTGCCGGGTCGAGGAAGGCGAAGTTCATGCCCAGCGGGGTACCCGCCAAGGCCAGCATGCGGCCCAGCTGGCCGCCACCGATTACACCGATCTTCATGGGTTGAGCCTCAAGCCTGGCGCGGGTCTGGGTTGTCCAGCACGGTGTCGGTCTGTTCCGTGCGGAACTGCTTCAACGCCGCGTGGTACTGCGGGTACTTGGCGCCCAGAATGCTGGCCGACAGCAGGGCAGCGTTGACCGCACCGGCACGGCCGATGGCCAGGGTGGCAACCGGCACACCGGCTGGCATCTGCACGATCGACAGCAGCGAATCGACGCCCGACAGCATCGACGACTGCACCGGCACGCCCAGCACCGGCAGGTGGGTCTTGGCGGCGCACATGCCTGGCAGGTGGGCTGCGCCACCGGCACCGGCGATGATCACCTCGATGCCACGGCCCTCAGCCTCCTCGGCATACTGGAACAGCAGATCCGGGGTGCGGTGGGCGGAAACCACCTTCACTTCGTAGGGAATGCCGAGTTTTTCCAGCATATCGGCGGTGTGGCTAAGGGTGGACCAATCGGACTTGGAGCCCATGATCACGCCAACCAGTGCACTCATCGTCGAGCCTCTCCTGCAAGCGCCTTCTGGCGCGCTAAAAGCAACAAGCCACGCAGGTGGGCCGGCGTGGCTTGTCATACGGATTCTGAATCGACCAGGTCGGCCGAAGGCGCGGGATTGTAACGTATTTAAAGGCTGGCCGCCCACCCCTACAAGCACATGCCGGATCAAAGGGCAAGCTGTCTCGTGGGACAACTTTTTCCTGCTGCCTCGGGGTCGACGAGCGCTGCACGCCTGCATCAAATCACTGAATACCTGAAGGACAATTCAAAGTGACGCTTCACCTTGTGCTCCAGACGACTCCAGCTTGCGCCATAGCAAGCGGACGTTAGCCTTACGCACCAGCGCGCAGCGGTACAGGCGGATTTCCAGCGGCACATGCCATTGGCTACCGCCGCAGATCGCCAGTTCACCGCGTTCGAGCTCGCCACGCATGGACAGACGCGGCACCCAAGCGATGCCCATCCCTTCCAGGGCCATGCTCTTGAGGCTGTCGGCCATGGCAGTTTCATAAACGGTGGTATACCGCAGGTTGCGCTGGCGCAGCAGCAAGTTGACCGAGCGGCCGAGGAACGCGCCGGCGGTGTAGGCTAGCAACGGCACACTGCCCTCGCCCTCCAGGTCGAACAATGGCTTGCCATCGGCATCCACAGCGCACACCGGCAGCATTTCAGTGGTGCCCATGTGCAGCGACGGGAAGATCTCGGCATCCATCTGCAAGGCCGCGTCCGGGTCGTAGAACGCCAGCATCAGGTCGCAGCCGCCTTCGCGCAGTGCATGTACGGCATCTCCGACGTTAGTCGCAACCAGGCGGGTGGCGATGTTCAACCCGTCGTTGCGCAACTGGGCCACCCAACGGGGGAAGAAACCCGACGCCAAGGAGTGTGCCGCAGCCACCTGCACCACCTCGCCCTGCCCGCCTTCCAAGTGATGCAAATGGCGGAGAATTTCGCTCAACTGGTCGACAACAGTACGTGCTGTGACGAGAAATAGCTGACCCGCCTCGGTCAGCTCGATGGGTGTGCGAGAGCGGTTCACCAGTTGCAGGCCCAACGCCGCCTCAAGGCTGCGAATTCGCCGGCTGAAGGCCGGTTGGGTCACGAAACGCCGCTCTGCGGCCTGGGAAAAACTGCGGGTAGCGGCCAGAGCACTGAAGTCTTCCAGCCATTTGCTTTCAAGGTTCACGAAGCACATCTCCCGGCGCGCACCAAAATGGAACACGCTCGAATATCAATTGGCGTCACATGAAACACTATGCCGTTTGTGCATAGGTTAGCGTGCAATAGCATTGGCCGCAAAAACACCTTCAGGCCTAGGATTGGCGCCATTCCGGCATGTGCCGGGTCAAAATCGAGATGATATACATCATGTCCTCTGCTGCATCGTTCCGCGTCGAAAAAGACTTGTTGGGTACCCTTGAAGTTCCTGCAGATGCCTACTACGGCATCCAGACCCTGCGCGCTGCCAACAACTTCCACCTCTCCGGTGTTCCGCTGTCGCACTACCCGAAGCTGGTCGTGGCCCTGGCCATGGTCAAGCAGGCCGCTGCCGACGCCAACCGTGAGCTGGGTCACCTGAGCGATGCCAAGCACGCTGCCATTTCCGCAGCCTGCGCCCGCCTGATCAAAGGCGATTTCCACGACCAGTTCGTGGTAGACATGATCCAGGGCGGCGCTGGTACTTCTACCAACATGAACGCCAACGAAGTCATTGCCAACGTTGCGCTGGAGGCCATGGGCCACCAGAAGGGTGAGTACCAGTACCTGCACCCTAACAACGACGTGAACATGGCGCAGTCGACCAACGACGCCTACCCGACCGCAATCCGCCTGGGCCTGCTGCTGGGCCACGACGCGCTGCTGGCCAGCCTTGATAGCCTGATCCAGGCCTTCGCTGCCAAGGGTAAAGAATTCGACCACGTACTGAAGATGGGCCGTACCCAGCTGCAGGACGCCGTACCGATGACCCTGGGCCAGGAATTCCGCGCCTTCGCCACCACCATGACTGAAGACCTGCAGCGCCTGCGCTCGCTGGCTCCGGAACTGCTGACCGAAATCAACCTGGGCGGTACCGCCATCGGTACTGGCATCAACGCCGACCCTGGCTACCAGGCCTTGGCCGTACAGCGCCTGGCCACCATCAGCGGCCACCCGCTGGTACCGGCTGCCGACCTGATCGAAGCCACCTCCGACATGGGCGCCTTCGTGCTGTTCTCCGGCATGCTCAAGCGCACCGCGGTCAAGCTGTCGAAGATCTGCAACGACCTGCGCCTGCTGTCCAGCGGCCCACGCACCGGCATCAACGAGATCAACCTGCCAGCGCGTCAGCCAGGCAGCTCGATCATGCCAGGCAAGGTCAACCCGGTTATTCCAGAAGCTGTGAACCAGGTGGCCTTCGCCATCATGGGCAACGACCTGGCCCTGACCGTCGCCGCCGAAGGTGGTCAGCTGCAGCTGAACGTGATGGAGCCGCTGATCGCCTACAAGATCTTCGACTCGATCCGCCTGCTGCAACGCGCCATGGACATGCTGCGCGAGCACTGCATCGTCGGCATCACCGCCAACGAACAGCGCTGCCGTGAACTGGTCGAGCACTCGATCGGCCTGGTTACCGCACTGAACCCGTACATCGGCTACGAAAACGCCACCCGTATTGCCCGCGTTGCCCTGGAAAGCGGCCGCGGCGTACTGGAACTGGTGCGCGAAGAGAAGCTGCTGGACGACGCGATGCTCGACGACATCCTGCGTCCGGAAAACATGATCGCTCCACGTCTGGTTCCGCTGAAGGCGTAATCAGGCCGCTGTAAACAGTCTCACCAGGTCGAGGGACTAGACACCTCTCAACCTTTCCAAGGCCCGAGCGCTTGCTTCGGGCCTTTTTTTTGCCTGAAGGTTTTGGAGGCCGCTATGCAGCCTTCGCAACACCCGGCCGCGCCGGCAGGGTATGTGGTTTGCCTGCAGCCCCGGATATCGGCACATAACTTGCTCCGTAATGCGTCCCAGCCAAACGGGATTACCCAGCATGCTGCACAGCCACCTGACCACCCTCAACGCAGTTTCGCTGATCCTCAACGTCTTCCAGGCAGACGGTTGCGAGGCGTCGGCGTTGCTGGCCGGCAGCGGCATTGGCCCGGCAGACCTGGGGCATGCCGATGCGCGCATCACCACCCAGCAGGAGCTGCAGGTTTGCGCCAATGCTGTGGCCCGGCGCGAGGACATTGGCCTGGAACTGGGCCAGCGCATGCGCGTGTCGTGCTACGGCATGCTCGGTTACGCGCTGCTCTCCAGTGCCACTTTGGGTGACGCCCTACGCCTGGCGCTGCAGTATCCGGCACTGCTGGGAACAGTCTTCAAGCTGCGCTTGCTCGACGACGGCCAACGTGTCTGGTTCAGCGCCAGCGATTACCAGGACAGCCCGGCGCTGAGCGCTTTCAACGCCGAGTTCTGCCTGGTGTCGCTGAAAGTCATCTGTGATGACCTGCTTGGCCGGCCGTTGCCGCTGCTTGGCGCACGCTTCGAACACCCTCGCCCTGGTTACCACGCGCTCTATGCCGGAGCCTTTCAATGCCCGATCGGTTTCGCCGCCGAGGACAATGCCTTTGCCTTCGAACGGCGATGGCTGGATATGCCGCTGCCGCTGGCCGACCCGATTACTCACAAAGCCATGAGCGAGCGCTGCCGGCGCCTGAACCTTGAATTCACCGGTCGCCAGGCATGGCTGGGACGGATTCGCCAGCTGCTGGCGCAGCAACTGGACGCAGCACCCGGGCTGGAAGGGCTTGCGCGGCAGATGAACTGCTCTTCGCGCACCCTGCGCCGGCATTTGCAGGCGCTGGGCAGCAGTTATCAACAGCTGTTGGACGAGCTGAGGTTCGAGCGGGCCAAGCAGTTGCTGGCCGATGAACAGATGCCGATCTACCGGATTGCAGAGACTTTGGGGTTCAGTGAGACGGCCAGTTTTCGGCATGCCTTCCAGCGCTGGAGTGGCGTGGCGCCCAGCCATTTTCGTGGTTGACCTGTTCTGGCCTCTTCGCGGGTAAACCCGCTCCTACAGGGGCGTCACAACCCCTGACGCCCTGGTGGCCATTGTAGGAGCGGGTTCACCCGCGAAAAGGCCGGATAGGTCACCACCCATCCGGCCAAAGACCTTGGCCATATCAATCCCCTTTTGGCCGTTTGCGTCGTTCTCCCCTGCTGATCAGCCCATGACAATGGACCCACGCCAGTCCCACCGGAGAACAACAATGCTGACGATCTATTCCGATGACCACCGCCTGCACCACGGCCGCTGCGAGCTGATCGATGGCAAGCTGATGCCCTGTTTCGAAATGCCTTCGCGCGCCGACCATGTGCTCGACCAGGTGAAAAAACGCAAGCTCGGCGACATCCAGGGCCCGACCGACTTCGGCCGTGCGCCGTTGTTGCGCGTCCACAGCGCCGATTACCTGGATTTCTTCGAAGGCGCCTGGGCCCGCTGGGCTGCGCTGGGCCAAGAGGGTGACCTGCTGCCCTTCACCTGGCCGGCCCGCACACTGCGCCAGGTCAAGCCGACCGGCCTGCATGGCGAACTGGGTTACTACAGTTTCGATGCCGGCGCCCCCATCACCGCGGGTACCTGGCAGGCGGCCTACAGTGCTGCGCAAGTTGCCCTGACCGCCCAGGCTGCAATTCAGCAAGGCGCCCATGCCGCGTTCGCCCTGTGCCGTCCGCCAGGGCACCACGCTGCCGGCGAAGTGATGGGCGGCTACTGCTATCTGAATAATGCCGCCATCGCCGCCCAGGCCTTCCTCGACCAAGGCCGACGCAAGGTCGCCATCCTTGACGTCGACTACCACCACGGCAACGGTACGCAGGACATCTTCTACAGCCGCGACGACGTGTTCTTCGCCTCGATCCACGGCGACCCGCAGGACGAATTCCCGTTCTTCCTCGGCTATGCCGATGAAACCGGCGAAGGCGCAGGCCAGGGCTACAACATCAACTACCCCTTGCCCGCCGGTAGCGACTGGGCCGCCTGGAGCGCAGCCCTGGAGGATGCCTGCAAGCGCATCGCCAGCTATGACGCCGACGTGCTGGTCATCTCCCTGGGTGTGGACACCTTCAAGGACGACCCCATCTCGCAGTTCAAGCTGGACAGCCCGGATTACCTGGAAATGGGCAAGCGCATCGGCCAACTCGGCAAGCCGACCCTGTTCGTGATGGAAGGCGGCTACGCTGTGGAAGAAATCGGCATCAACGCGGTCAATGTGCTGGAAGGCTTCCAGCGCGCCCAGTCAGGAGCCCGATAATGGTCCGACTCAAACGTCTGCTCGCCCCGTTCATCGCTGCCACCCTGTTCGCAGGCGCCCTGCATGCACAAGCCGAGCAGCGCACCCTGCGTGTATATAACTGGTTCGATTACATCACCCCACAGACCTTGACTGCCTTCCAGAAGGACAGCGGCGTGAAGCTGGTGTACGACATCTTCGACACCAACGAGGCGCTGGAAGCCAAGCTGCTGACCGGCAACTCCGGCTATGACGTGGTAGTACCGTCCAACGTGTTCCTCGCCAAGCAGATCGAAGCCGGGGTGTTCCAGCCGCTGGATCGCAGCAAGCTGCCGAACTGGCAACACCTGGACCCGGCACTGATGAAGCTGATCGAAGCTAACGACCCGGGCAACAAGTTTGCCGTGCCGTATATGTACGGCACCGTGCTGATCGGCTTCAACCCGGCCAAGGTCAAGGCTGCACTCGGCGACAACGCGCCGGTGGACAGCTGGGACCTGATCTTCAAGGAAGAGAACATCGCCAAGCTCAAGCAGTGCGGCGTGGCCCTGCTCGACTCGCCGTCGGAGATTCTACCGCTGGCGCTGCAGTACCTGGGCTTGCCGCCGAACAGCGACAAACCGGCGGACTACAAGAAGGCCGAGGAACTGATGCTGAAGATTCGTCCGCATATCACCTACTTCCACTCCTCGAAGTACATGGCAGACATCGCCAATGGCGACATCTGTGTGGCAGTGGGCTACAGCGGCAGCTTCTCGCAGGCAGCCAACCGCGCCCGTGAGGCGAACAACGGCGTGGTGGTGGACATGCGCCTGCCCAAGGAAGGCGCGCCGATCTGGTTCGACATGCTGGCGATTCCAAAGGGCGCTGCGAACCCGGAGGATGCGCATACGTTCATCAATTACCTGCTGCGGCCAGAGGTGATTGCGCCGATCAGCGACTTCGTGGGGTATCCGAACCCGAACAAGGATGCGACCGACAAGGTGAATCCGACGATTCGCAACAACCCCAACCTGTATCCGACGGCAGAGGCGATGGCCAAGCTGTATACCCTCAAGCCTTTGACGCGAAATGCCGAACGGGCCAGGACCCGCGCCTGGACGCGGATAAAGTCCGGTACGTGATGTTGAACCGGGGGCTGCTTTGCAGCCCCCTTCATTTTCTCCAGACTTTGCGTAATTTCATCAAGGCTTCGGCTATCTCGCCCTCCGGCACCGCCGCGAAGCCCAGCACCAGCCCCGCCCGCTTATCCACAGGCACCTCGCAGTCCGCCAACCAGAAATTGCTCAGTGGCGTCACTTCCACTTCCACCGCCTCAGCCTTGGCCACCAACTCCTGCTCCCGAGCAAAGTTATCCACATTGACCTTCACATGCAGCCCAGCCGCCACTTCCGGCATTGCACCCAACCCCGGAATATCCACAGGCCAACCGGCCTTGAGCACATCGCGCCGCTTCAATGCCGCCTTGCGCATACGGCGGATGTGCCGCTGAAAATGGCCACGGGCCATGAACTCGGCCATCACGCACTGGCTGCTGACCTCCGAATGCCGCACCGCTATAGCTCTGCCCTGGCTGAAGGCCTGCACCAGTTTCGACGGAAGCACCAGGTAGCCTAGACGCAACGCCGGGAAGGCGATCTTGCCGAAGGTGCCGACATACAGCACCCGCCCGTGCCGGTCGAGCGCTGCCAGCGGGGCCAGCGGCGCACCGCTGTAGCGATACTCGCCGTCGTAGTCGTCCTCGATGATCCAGCCGTCACTGCGTTCAGCCCAGGCCAGCAATGCCAGGCGACGTGCAAGGCTCATGGTCACCCCGGTCGGGTATTGGTGTGCAGGCGTGACATAGGTCAGTCGGCAATCGGTCAACTGTTCCAGCCGGCCGCAGTCCAGCCCGTCTTCATCCACAGGCACGCCACACACCCGGCCACCCGCGAGCGTGAAGGCATGAGCGGCCGCCCGATAGCCTGGGTTTTCCACAGCCACACCGTCGCCCGGCTGCAGCAGCAACTGTGCACAAAGGCTGATGGCCTGCTGCGCACCGCTTGTGATCACAATTTGTTCAGCCGTACAGCTCAGCCCCCGCGAGCGGCGTAGATAGGCCGCTATCAGATCGCGCAAAGCCGGCTCGCCAGCGGGGTCACCATAGCCCAGTTGTGCAGGCGATGGGTTGCGCCAGAAACCCGCCTGTAGCTTGGCCCAGACGTCAAACGGGAACAGGTCGAATGCTGGAATACCAACGCGAAAAGCACGCGGCAAACCGCTTCTGGGGGGTGGCAAATGGTTGTTTTTCAGGCGCTGCAGAGGCGCGCTGATATGCCTCCCGCTGGATAAATCCTCAGTATTTTCTTGACGAAATGTGGATAAACCTGTTGATAAGCCCAGGTATAACCCTGTGGATACTTGTGTGGACAGTTTTGGCAACCGGCTAACGTAGGTGCCATCACCGACCCGGCTTTCGATGAAGCCCTCGGCATACAGTTGATCGTACGCGCGCACCACGCTGTTGCGTGAAAGCGCCAACATGGCAGCCAGGTCGCGCGTAGCCGGCAGACGAGTACCACTGCTCAGGCGCCCATCCAGCACCCGCGCTCGCAACGCCTGATATAGCTGCTGGCTAAGCCCGCGGCTGCGATCCAGGGCGATCCCGGCAGGGTCGAAAGGCAGTATGAGGGGCGACTCGCGCATGATATTGGACCTATGAAAACAGGCATTAATGGATCTTACCCAGAACCAATAGCCTGCCTAGGATGGAACCATTCGACAAGGATCCCGCCATGTACAACAGTAAGCCGCATCAGGAACACGACCTCACCCGCTTGCACCAGCACATGCTAGACACCCGCCTGGCCGTTCTGGTCAGCCAGGGCGAACAGGGCCTTCTGGCCACGCACCTGCCGGTGCTGGTCGATACCGCCGAGGGCGATTTCGGCACTGTGTATGCCCACCTGGCCCGGGCCAACCGCCAATGGCAAGACCTGCAGCACGGCGGCGAAGCACTGCTGGTATTCCCCGGCGCCGATGCCTATGTCAGCCCCGGCTATTACCCAAGCAAGGCCGAAAACCCCAAGGTGGTGCCGACCTGGAACTACCTGGCGGTGCACGCTTATGGCCCGGCCGAAGTTATCCATGAGGCCGAGCCGCTACTGGCTATCGTAAGCCGCCTGACCGACCGCCACGAACAGGGTCGCAGCGAACCATGGAAAGTCACCGACGCCCCTGCCGACTACATCGAGGGCATGCTCCGCGCCATCGTCGGTATCCGTCTGCCCATCGCGCGCCTGCAAGGTGCGCGCAAGCTCAGCCAGAACCGCTCCGGGCAAGACATCGCTGGTGTGCGCGAAGGCCTGAGCGCCAGCCCCGATCAACTGGACAATCAACTCGCGGCGCACATGCGCCAACTCTGAAGGAATAGCCCATGCCCAACCTTACCCTGCGCCCTGTCACGGCCCAAGATCACGCAGCCTGGCACGCCCTTTGGCAGGCCTACCTGCACTTCTACGAGACCGAGTTGGCCGATGCCGTCAGCCTGAGCACCTGGCAACGCCTGCTCGACCCCAGCGAGCCAACCCATTCGGCACTGGCCTGGGTCGACGGCAAGGCGGTGGGGATGGTCAACTTCATCTACCATCGTTCCAACTGGAGTATCGAGAATTCCTGCTACCTGCAGGACCTGTATGTGGACAGCACGCAACGTGGCCTGGGCATTGGTCGACAGTTGATCGAGCACGTCTACACCACTGCCAAGGCCGACAACTGCATCAAGGTGCACTGGCTGACCCACGAAACCAACGCCACCGCCATCAGCCTGTACCAGCAGGTTGCCGAGCGCTCGGGCTTCATCCAATTCCGTAAAGGCTTGTAGGCCGCACATGACAGACGCATTGAACTGGAAACCCGCCGCAACCCCCCAGGCCGAACCCATTGAAGGCCGCTTCATCCGCCTGGAGAAGCTCGATCCGGGGCGCCATGGCGAAGACCTCTGGGAGGCACTGCAGGGTCCGGCCTCCGATCCGGTGCTGTGGGACTACCTGCCCTACGGCCCGTTCGCCGAACGCGCCGCCTTCGACCGCTGGCTGGAAGGCAACGCTGCTGGCCGCGACCCGCTTTTCTACACCGTCATCGACCGCGCCAGTGGCCAGGCCCAAGGCATCCTCAGCCTGATGTCGATCGTGCCTGAACACGGCCGGATCGAGATCGGCCACATTGCCTTCGGTGCCGCCATGCAGCGCACGCCCAAGGGTACCGAGGCGGTGTACCTGCTGGGCAAGCTGGGCTTCGCGCTGGGTAATCGACGGCTGGAGTGGAAGTGCAATAACGCCAACGCCCGCTCCAAACGTGCGGCAGAGCGATTCGGCTTCGTCTACGAAGGGGTGTTCCGCAAGCACCTGGTGGTGAAGGACCATAACCGCGATACGGCGTGGTATTCGATTACCGATGATGAATGGCCGGCGGTGGCTGCCGGGTTTGAGCGGTGGTTGAGTGAAGAGAACCAGCAGCCGGGTGGCCAGGTGGAAAGCCTTGAGATGTGCCGCAAAGGTTGAGCGGTGTGCTGAATCAGCTCCTACAAGGGATGCGCGTTGTGAGGTGCGGGTGAGTCCGGCACAAAAAAAGGGGAGCATCCGCTCCCCAGAGGTTAACCACTTGTAGATGAGGGCTTAAATCAGCCCTCGATCTCGATCAGGATCTCACCCGGCGTCACGCGATCACCCTTGGCCACATGGATGGCCACGACCTTACCGGCGATGGCCGCCTGCACTTCGGTTTCCATCTTCATGGCTTCGGTGATCAGGACCGCCTGGCCGGCCTTGACCATGTCACCTTCCTTGACCAGCACATCAACGATGTTCCCTGGCATGGTGGTGCTCACGTGGCCAGGGTCGGTCGCTTGCTTGCGCTTGCTGCCGCCACCGCTGACGAACTCGTTGAGTGGCTCGAATACCACTTCCTCCGGCATGCCGTCGATCGACAGATAGAAGTGACGCTTGCCTTCGGCCTTCACGCCCACACCGGTGATGTCGACGCGGTAGGTTTCGCCGTGTACGTCGATCACGAACTCGGTCGGCACGCCTTCACCGCCTGGGGCAGCCACGGCACCGGCTTCCGGAATCGGCAGCAGAACTTCAGGCGTCAAGGTGCCAGCTTCGCGTTCTTCGAGGAACTTGCGGCCAATGTCCGGGAACATGGCAAGGGTCAGCACGTCTTCTTCGCAACGGGCCAGGGCACCGATGTCGCTACGCAACTTGGCCATTTCCGGCTTCAGCAGGTCAGCCGGGCGCACATCGATCACTTCTTCGCTGCCGATAGCCTGGCGACGCAGTTGCTCGTTGACCACACCCGGGGCCTTGCCATAGCCACCTTGCAGGTACAGCTTCACCTCATTGGTGATGGTTTTGTAGCGCTCACCCGCCAGCACGTTGAAGAACGCCTGGGTGCCGACGATCTGCGAGGTCGGGGTGACCAGTGGCGGGAAGCCGAGGTCTTCACGCACACGCGGGATTTCGGCCAGCACTTCGTTCATGCGGTTGAGGGCGCCCTGCTCCTTGAGCTGGTTGGCCAGGTTGGAAATCATGCCGCCCGGTACCTGGTTGACCTGCACCCGGGTGTCTACCGCGGTGAACTCGCTTTCGAACTGGTGGTACTTCTTGCGCACAGCGTAGAAGTACAAGCCGATCTCCTGCAGAAGCTCCAGGTCCAGGCCGGTGTCGAACTCGCTGCCCTTGAGTGCAGCAACCATCGACTCGGTACCCGGATGGCTGGTGCCCCAGGCGAAGCTGGAGATGGCGGTGTCGATGTGGTCCGCGCCATTTTCCACGGCCTTCAGCTGGCACATGGCTGCCAGGCCGGCGGTATCGTGGGAGTGAATGAACACCGGCAGCGACTGTTCTGCCTTCAGCGCCTTGACCAGCTCGCCAGTGGCGAACGGGGTCAGCAGGCCGGCCATGTCCTTGATCGCCACCGAGTCGCAACCCATGGCTTCCATCTGCTTGGCCTGGTTCACGAAGGCTTCGATGGTGTGTACCGGGCTGGTGGTGTAAGCGATGGTGCCCTGGGCGTGCTTGCCGGCGGCCTTGACCGCTTCGATGGCCACGCGCAGGTTACGCACGTCGTTCATGGCGTCGAAAATGCGGAACACATCGATGCCGTTGACCGCCGCCTTGGCGACGAAGGCCTTGACCACGTCGTCGCTGTAATGACGGTAGCCCAACAGGTTCTGGCCGCGCAGCAGCATTTGCAGGCGGGTGTTTGGCAGCGCTGCGCGCAGCTTGCGCAGGCGCTCCCACGGGTCTTCCTTGAGGAAGCGCACGCAGGCGTCGAAGGTTGCACCACCCCAGACTTCCAGCGACCAGTAGCCAACCTTGTCGAGCTTGTCGCAGATCGGCAGCATGTCTTCGGTACGCATGCGGGTAGCCAGCAGGGACTGGTGAGCGTCGCGCAGGATCGTGTCGGTTACGTGAATTTTCTTGGACATTATAGGGTTCCTCACAGGCCTGCGTGGGCGGCGATGGCGGCGGCGATGGCCAGGGCCAGCTCTTCGGGTTTGCGCTTGATCGAGTAGTTGGTCAATTCAGGGTGGCTTTCGACAAAGCTGGTATTGAACTGGCCGCTACGGAATTCCGGATTGCGCAGGATTTCCTGGTAGTACGCGGCGGTGGTCTTCACCCCTTGCACGCGCATGTCGTCCAGGGCCCGCAGGCCGCGGTCCATGGCTTCTTCCCAGGTCAACGCCCACACCACCAGTTTCAGGCACATGGAGTCGTAGAACGGTGGAATGGTATAGCCGGTGTAGATCGCCGTGTCGGTGCGCACGCCCGGGCCGCCGGGGGCGTAGTAACGGGTGATCTTGCCGAAGCTGGGCAGGAAGTTGTTTTTCGGGTCTTCAGCATTGATACGGAACTGCAGGGCGTAGCCGCGGTGCTGAATGTCTTCCTGCTTGACCGACAGTGGCAGCCCCGAGGCGATGCGGATCTGCTCACGAACGATGTCGATACCGGTGATTTCCTCGGTAATAGTGTGTTCCACCTGCACCCGGGTGTTCATTTCCATGAAGTACACTTCGCCATCGGCGAGCAGGAACTCCACGGTACCGGCGTTCTCGTAATTCACCGCTTTGGCCGCACGCACCGCCAGGTCGCCGATGTAGGCGCGCTGCTCAGGAGTGAGCTGTGGGCTGGGGGCAATTTCGATGAGCTTCTGGTTACGGCGCTGGATAGAGCAGTCGCGCTCGAACAGGTGCACTACGTTACCGAAGCTGTCACCGAGAATTTGCGCCTCGATGTGCTTAGGGTTGACGATGCATTTCTCCAGGAACACTTCGGCCGAACCGAATGCCTTGGTCGCCTCGGAAATGACCCGTGGGAAGTTCTGTTCCAGTTCTTCGCGGCTATTGCAACGGCGAATACCACGGCCGCCACCACCGGAGGTGGCCTTGAGCATCACCGGATAACCGATGCGGTCACCTTCGCTCAGGGCTTCATGAATATCGGCAACGTTACCTTCGGTGCCCGGGGTTACCGGCACACCGGCGGCGATCATGGTGCGGCGCGCTTCGGTCTTGTCGCCCATACGGCGAATCACGTCGGCGGCCGGGCCGATGAACTTGATCCCGCGCTCGGCGCAAATTTCTGCCAGTTCAGCGTTTTCCGAAAGGAAACCGTAGCCTGGGTGCAGGGCATCACAGCCGGTTTCCACAGCCAGGTTCACCAGCTTGCGCGGGTTGAGGTAACCGGCCAGCGGCTCGGCACCGATGCTGTGTGCTTCGTCAGCGCGCTTGACGTGCAAGGCATGCCGGTCGGCGTCGGAAAAGATCGCTACCGAGCGAATGCCCATCTCGGCGCAAGCACGCACGATCCGAACTGCGATTTCACCTCGGTTGGCGATCAGGATTTTTTTTATCACTGGAGTCTTCCCAAAGCCGTAGGAACAGTCGAGCCGGTTCTACCGGTCGGCGCGTGACCAGACGTTGCTAGCCAGTCGCGTATTCACCCTAGCGCTGTAGGTCGATAAACAAAAATCAATATTTGTTAGAGGCTGTATTAGCAAAAGCTTATAGTTGGGTAACAAGGTGTTGCCGACGAGCTGATTAAAATGCGTAAGTCCTTGATGCGTATGACATTGCGTCAACTCCAGATCTTTAACGAGGTGTGCGATTTGCGGTCGTACAGCCGTGCTGCGGAGGAGATGGCGCTGACGCAACCCGCCGTTAGTCTACAGATCCGCCAGCTTGAAGAGCTGATTGGCCAGCCATTGTTCGAGTACGTGGGCAAGAAGCTCTACCTGACCGAGGCGGCCGAGGCCCTGCAGCGCGCCAGCCACGATATCTTCGGGCGCCTGGAGAGCCTGGACATGCAGCTGTCGGACATGCAGGGCTCACTGCAGGGTCAGTTGAAACTGGCGATCGAGTCCAGTGCCAAGTACTTCGTGCCACACCTGTTCGCCGCCTTCAAGCAGCGTCACCCGGAAGTCAACCTGACCCTGACGGTGGTCAATCGTGCCCAAGCCATCCGCCGTCTTTCCGATAACCGCGACGACCTGATCATCATGTCGATGGTGCCGCAAGACATGGGCCTGGAGTTTCTGCCGTTCCTCAACAACCCGATCGTTGCGGTTGCGCCGCCACAGCACCCGCTGTGCAAGCTGGAGCAGTTGCGCATGCAGGACCTGGAGCCTCATACCCTGCTGGTCCGCGAGCAAGGTTCGGGAACACGCAAGGCGTGCGAAGAGTACTTCAAGGACAAGCGCGTGCATTTCGCCCAGACGCTTGAAGTAGCCTCGGCCGATGCCCAGCGCGAATGCGTGATCGCCGGGCTGGGGATCGCCCTGTTGACCCGTCACGCCGTCAACCTGGAATTGGCTACCGGGATGCTGAAGGAATTACCGGTCGAGGAGCTACCGCTGTACCGTAGCTGGTGCGTGGTGCAGGCCAAGGCCAAGCGGCAGTCACCGGTGGCCTTGGCGTTTCTTGCATTCATACGCGGCGAACGTGCTCTTATCAGCGCGCTTGTTGAACGTTTTTCGGGGAAGTTGCCGCCGACGACTGCCATACCGTGAGTGCTTGCAGCTCGGGGTAGTCCGCCAGGTCGCGGAGCAATTGACGTTGGTCGCAATAGCTCTCGATCGCGCGGCGGTATTCCATACGGCGCTGATCCTTTTCCTGCTGCTTGCGAGCCTTGGCGTTGGGTTGGTACGTACCGTCGAAGTCACGAGCCATTGCCTGTCTCCCAGATAGTATGCGGGAGTTTCAGACTGGCCTTGATGGTTTACCGTTTGGCGGTGGAATGGTGACAGAATCGTGAATTTTCACTGCCTGTACCGGCCTCTTCGCGGGCTTGCCCCGTTCACACAGGAATTGCACCGATTTATAGAAGTGCACAGTACCTGTG
The DNA here is from genome assembly GCF_021283545.2 of Pseudomonas alloputida. Classification (NCBI taxonomy): domain Bacteria; kingdom Pseudomonadati; phylum Pseudomonadota; class Gammaproteobacteria; order Pseudomonadales; family Pseudomonadaceae; genus Pseudomonas; species Pseudomonas alloputida. The sequence goes on from NZ_CP128540.1 coordinate 6,350,748, forward strand.
GGAGCGGGCAAGCCCGCGAACAGGCCAGTACAGGTTGAATTCAGTCGTCGGTAGCCTTGATCGACTTGGGCGACAGACGCAAGCTGCGCAAGCTGCGTTTCACGCTCTTCAGGTGGTTGACCAGGCTAGGCCCGCGCGCCATGGCAACGCCCATGGCCAGCACGTCGATCACCACCAGGTGGGCAATACGCGAGGTCAGTGGGGTGTAGATCTCGGTGTCTTCATGCACGTCGATCGCCAGGTTGACCGTCGATAGCTCGGCCAGCGGCGTCTGGCTGGGGCACAGGGTAATCAGGTTGGCGCCGCTCTCACGCACCAGGTTGGCAGTGATCAGCAGGTCCTTGGAACGGCCCGACTGGGAAATACACACCGCCACATCGCCCGGTTTCAGGGTAACGGCCGACATCGCTTGCATGTGGGGGTCGGAATACGCTGCCGCGCTGAGCAGCAGGCGGAAGAACTTGTGCTGGGCATCGGCCGCAACCGCACCGGACGCGCCAAAGCCATAGAACTCTACCCGCTGCGCCTGGGCCATGGCGCTCACGGCTTGTTGCAGCGCCTGCGGATCAAGGTGCTCGCGCACTTCCATCAGGGTGTGCAGGGTGGTGTCGAAGATCTTCAGGCTGTAGTCGGCGACCGAATCGTCTTCGTGGATGGCGAACTGACCGAAGCTGGCCCCGGCAGCCAGGCTTTGCGCCAGCTTCAGCTTCAGGTCCTGGAAGCCCGAGCAGCCAATGGCCCGGCAGAAACGCACGATGGTCGGCTCACTGATACCCACGCTGTGCGCCAAATCGGCCATGGAGCTGTGCATGACGGCAGCCGGGTCGAGCAGCACGTGGTCGGCCACTTTCAGTTCCGATTTGCGCAGCAAGTGGCGCGATTGGGCGATATGTTGCAACAGATTCACAGGCGGGACTCGGTTATGATCGGCTTGCCGGGTTGTAGCTTTCTTGTAGTTATACTACATGGACGCCAACCCGCCCAGTTAAACGAACGTGGAGAGTGGTGGTTTGACTATTCCTTGCGACATTCTGGTCTTCGGCGGCACCGGTGATCTGGCCCTGCACAAATTGCTTCCGGCGCTCTACCACCTGTTTCGCGAGGCCCGTCTGAACCCTGCCGTGCGGGTCATCGCACTGGCCAGGCGCAACCTGCCACGCATCGACTATCTGAAGCTCGCCGAACGCCATTGTCGGGCGCAGATTGCCCGCAGCGACTTCGACGAAGAGGTGTGGCAGCGGTTTTCCGCACGGGTCGACTACTTCCCGATGGATGCTTCACAGAGCGCCGACTTCGGCCGCCTGGCACGCTACCTGGGCGAACCCGGTGGACTGACACGCATCTTCTACCTGGCCACCGCTCCCAACCTGTTCGTGCCGATTGCCAACCACCTGCGCATTGCCGGACTGGCCGACACCGAAGCGCGCATCGTGCTGGAAAAACCGATCGGCCATTCGCTGGAATCGGCCACTGCCATCAATGAAGCGATTGGCACGGTGTTCGAAGAAAGACAGGTGTTCCGCATCGACCACTACCTGGGCAAGGAAACCGTGCAGAACCTGATGGCCCTGCGTTTTGCCAATGCCCTGCTGGAGCCGGTGTGGCGCAACAACCAGGTCGACCATGTCCAGATCAGCGTTTGCGAGACACTGGGCGTAGAAAACCGCGGTGCCTACTACGATCGCGCCGGGGCTATTCGCGACATGCTGCAGAACCACCTGCTGCAGCTGCTGTGCCTGGTGGCCATGGAGCCACCCGCGCAATTCGAGGCAGAGGCGGTACGCGACGAAAAGGTGAAAATCCTGCGCGCCCTCAAGCCGATCACCGGCCAGGATGTGCAGGACAAGACGGTACGCGGCCAATATGGGGCCGGGCGTATCGGCGGCCAGGAAGTGCCGGCCTACTACTTTGAAAAGGACGTCGACAACGACAGCGATACCGAAACTTTCGTGGCCATCGAGGCGCATATCGACAACTGGCGCTGGGCGGGCGTGCCTTTCTATCTGCGCACCGGCAAACGCATGGCGCGGCGCGCTTCGCAGATCGTCATCCAGTTCAAGCCAGTGCCTCACGAACTGTTCAGCGGCGGCCAGGTCAACCAGTTGCTGATACAGCTGCAACCGGACGAACGCATCAGCCTGCGCATGATGACCAAGAGCCCAGGCAAGGGCATGCGCCTGGAACCCGTGGACCTGGACCTTAATCTGGCCCAGGTGTTCAGCCAGACTCGCCGCTGGGAAGCCTACGAGCGTCTGCTGCTGGATGTGCTCGAAGGTGATTCGACACTGTTCATGCGCCGCGATGAAGTGGAAGCAGCCTGGGCTTGGGTAGATCCAATCATCAAGGGCTGTGAAGAGCACTTCCAGGCGCCCCGCCCCTACCCGGCTGGCAGTTTCGGGCCCGAACAAGCCAACAGCCTGCTCGCCAGGCATGGCAGGCACTGGCATGGCTGAATGGCCTGCGCGATGGCGCGATCTTTAATCTGATACAGCAGCAGATGAAGTGCGAAGGTGAGAAATCCATAAGGTGAAGGCCATCGCCTGACCATGCCTCAGCCAGCTTGCGCAAGCCGTGACCTGGCCCCGGACCGATGAGCGGGATGCCGCCAGGTGAATATTCATACAGTAGATATTTGCCCCTTACCCGGCATCGCCCTAGAATGGCCCGATGCGCACAGACGACCTCTCTCTCCTGCTGAATTCCCTCAACGATGCCCAACGCCAGGCCGTAGCGGCCACGCTCGGGCGTCAACTGGTGCTTGCCGGCGCCGGTTCCGGTAAAACCCGCGTGCTGGTACACCGCATCGCCTGGCTGATCCAGGTCGAGCAGGCGTCGCCGCACTCGATCCTGTCGGTGACCTTCACCAACAAGGCCGCAGCAGAAATGCGCCAGCGGATCGAGCAACTGCTGGGCATCAACCCGGCAGGCATGTGGGTAGGCACCTTCCACGGCCTGGCCCATCGCCTGTTGCGGGCCCACTGGCAGGAAGCGCGGCTGGTGCAGAACTTCCAGATCCTCGACAGCGACGACCAGCAGCGCCTGATCAAGCGGGTCATGCGCGAGTTGGGCCTGGACGAGCAGAAGTGGCCGGCACGCCAGGCCCAATGGTTCATCAACGGACAGAAAGACGAAGGCCTGCGCCCGCAGCATATCCAGGCGGGGGGCGACCTGTTCCTGGCGACCATGCGCGAGGTCTATACGGCCTACGAGCAGGCTTGCGAGCGCGCCGGTGTCATCGATTTCTCCGAGCTGCTGCTTCGCGCCCTGGACCTGTGGCGTGACCACCCGGGCCTGCTGGAGCACTATCAGCGACGCTTCCGCCACGTGCTGGTGGACGAGTTCCAGGATACCAACGCCGTGCAGTACGCCTGGTTGCGCCTGCTGGCACGCGGTGGCGACAGCCTGATGGCGGTAGGCGATGACGACCAGTCGATCTACGGCTGGCGCGGCGCCAAGATCGAGAACATTCACCAGTACACCGCCGACTTCCCCGACGCCGAAATGATCCGCCTGGAGCAGAACTACCGCTCCACCGGCGGCATCCTCAAGGCGGCCAACGCGCTGATCGCCAACAACAGCGGGCGCCTGGGCAAGGAACTGTGGACCGACATGGGCGAAGGCGAACCACTGACCCTGTACGCGGCCTACAACGAGCACGACGAAGCGCGCTATGTCGTGGAAACCATCGAGAGCCTGGTCAAGCAGGGCAATGCGCGCAACGAGATCGCCATTCTGTACCGTTCCAACGCCCAGTCGCGCGTGCTGGAAGAGGCCCTGCTGCGCGAGCGCATCCCCTACCGCATCTATGGCGGCCAGCGCTTCTTCGAGCGCGCCGAAATCAAGAATGCCATGGCTTACCTGCGCCTGATCGAAGGGCGTGGCAACGATGCCGCTCTGGAGCGGGTGATCAACGTGCCGCCGCGCGGTATTGGCGAAAAAACCGTCGAAGCCATCCGCGAGCACGCCCGCCACAGCCAGCTGTCCATGTGGGAGGCCATGTGCCAGCTGATCGCTGCCAAGGCCCTCAAAGGCCGCGCCGCCAGTGCCCTGGGGGCCTTTATCGAGCTGATCGAGGGGCTGGCTGCCAAGGTTGTGGACATGCCGCTGCATACCATGACCCAGACCACCATCGAACAGTCCGGCCTGATCACCTATCACCAGGAAGAAAAGGGTGAAAAGGGCCAGGCACGGGTAGAAAACCTTGAGGAACTGGTCAGTGCGGCGCGCAACTTCGAGTCCACCGACGAAGACGCCGACCTTTCCCCGCTCTCGGCCTTCCTTGGCCACGCCTCACTCGAAGCTGGCGATACTCAGGCTGACGAGCATGAAGACAGCATCCAGCTGATGACCCTGCACAGCGCCAAAGGCCTTGAGTTCCCATATGTGTTCCTGGTGGGCATGGAAGAAGGCTTGTTCCCGCACAAGATGAGCCTGGAAGAACCCGGCCGCCTGGAAGAGGAACGACGCCTGGCCTATGTAGGCATCACCCGCGCCATGCGCCAGCTGGTCATGACCTATGCCGAAACACGCCGCCTTTATGGCAGCGAGACTTACAACAAGGTGTCGCGTTTCGTACGTGAAATTCCGGCAGGCCTGGTTCAGGAAGTACGCCTGTCCAACAGCGTCAGCCGCCCGTTCGGCGGGGCCAAGACGGCCACCAACAGCAACCTGTTCGCCAATGCCAGCATTCCGCAGACCGCGTTCAACCTTGGCCAGCGTGTGCAGCATGCGGTATTCGGGGAAGGTGTGATCCTCAACTTCGAGGGTTCTGGCGCTCAGGCGCGGGTGCAGGTGAATTTTGCCGAAGGTAGCAAATGGCTGATGCTGGGGTATGCCAAGCTCGAGGCTGTCTAAAGCCCGCAAGGGTCGGGCCTGCCAACTTTGTAACATTCAAGCAAAAGCTCGAAACACTATGTCGCTGGTCATGTGCCCGGGAACCTGTGCACCATGACGCGCGTGCAATCCACAACAGGGGATATCCCACTTATGCAACGTTTTCTTAGCATCGCACTGGCGCTCTGCGTCGGCCTGACGCTGAGCCTGGACGCCAGCGCCAAGCGTTTCGGCGGCGGCAAGAGCTCGGGCTCCGCGCCTATCCACCAGACCCGCCAGGCTACGCCAACCACGCCTGCTGCCGCGCCGACCGTACCTGGCCGTGCACCGGCTGCCGCCAGCGGTGCTTCGCGCTGGTTGGGCCCACTGGCCGGCCTCGCCGCCGGTGGCCTGCTGGCTTCCATGTTCATGGGCGACGGTTTCGAAGGCTTCCAGATCATGGACTTCCTGATCGTGGCGCTCATCGCCTTCCTCGTGTTCCGCTTCATCGCCGCGCGCCGTCGCCAGCAGCAGCCGCAAATGGCCATGCCAGGCCATGCGCCGATGCAGCGTGAGGCTCACGCGCAGCCTGCGCAGCCGTCGATTTTCGGTGGTTCGGCCGCACCTGCTGCCACAGCCGCACCGGTGATCAACGCGCCGGCCTGGTTCAACGAGCAGAGCTTCCTGGCGGCAGCCCGTAACCACTTCCAGTCGCTGCAGCAGCACTGGGATGCCAATGAAATGGACAAGATCAGCGAGTTCGTTACCCCGCAAATGCTTGAGTTCCTCAAGCGTGAGCGTGCTGAGCTGGGTGATGGCTTCCAGTCTACCTACATCGATAACCTGGAAGTGCAACTGGACGGTGTCGATGACCGCGCCGACCGCACCGACGCTACCCTGACCTTCCGTGGCGTGTCGAAGAATTCGCGCTTCGACCAGGGCGAAGTGTTCAGCGAAAGCTGGCACATGGTTCGCGCCCAAGGCGAGAACCAGCCTTGGCTGGTAGCCGGTATCCGTCAAAACAGCTAATCGCTGCGTGCTAAACACAGAACCCCGGGCTTGCCCGGGGTTTTTGCTTTTGCCAAAGTGGGCTACTAGGGTATAAGGCGCAGCGTTGTCATCTAGGTCAGAGGAAGTGAACCGTGGAAGAAGTGATCGAACAACTCCGTGAAGCGAATGAGCCGGTACCGGTGCCCCTGGAGCTTCCCGACGAAGACCAGCTGGTAGAAATCGAAGAGCAGCTGTTCATCAATATTCCATTCGTGTTCAAAGAGTTTCTGCTGACCGTAAGTGATGTGGTTTACGGCTCCCTTGAGCCAGTTACCGTCACTGATCCGCACTCGCACACCTACCTGCCAGATGTGGCCTCCAACGCTTGGGATGCCGGCGTACCGCGCGACCTGATTCCGCTGTGCCAGGACGGCGACAATTACTATTGCGTGGAAGAAGACGGCACCGTGGTGCTGTGGGATGCCGAAGAGGAAGGTGTCGGCGAAGACAGTTGGGAATCGGTGTGGCACTGGGCGCGAGATGTTTGGCTGGAGAGCTGATCGCTAACGCCCTTATAGATGCGCGATTTGAGGCAGGAAAATGACGTCTTAGCGACTCAAGGTCGTTAAAATCGCCAGGCTTTTTGCGCCTGGCGACATCGCTATAGCCCCATCTCCTCGGGCGGGCGAGATACTTTGCCCGGGGCAGACCCCCTCAGTGCGAGTTCTCGCGACTGTTCTCCAGCGTCTCCAGCAACGCGATCTGCATGCGCGTGTGCACGCGGATGAGCCAGCGCCACAACAACGCCACCACCACCGCAGCTACCACGGCAATCACCAGCAGCAATTCGCTGGTGGGCAGAATGCTGGCGGACAATGCCGACAGCAGCAGGAAAATCACCAACAGCGACAACAGCGGGATCACTTCGGCGATCACACGGCGCACGCGCTGGGTATGTCGCCCGGCCATTTCCGGCTTCACGCCCATCTCTGCCAGCAGCATCGAGAGTGCTTTTAGCTTGCGGTACGCGGCGATCAGGAATGGCAGTGACAGCAACAACGCTGCCCCCCAAATGACGGCCTTCTGATGGCTGACATCGCTGACCCACTCGCTGAGCCAATTGCCGAGACGCCCTGCAAAATAACCGCCACTGAAGAAGATGGCGATCACCAGCGCCAGGTTCACCCCCACCTGCAACAGGATGCGCCGGATCATCGCCGCCAGCATGGCACTCTCGCCCTGCGGCTGGATGTTGCGCAACCACTCGCCATACAACGACAGCACGCGCGCGAGGCGGGCGGGCACCACATTGCCCAGTTTCTGCGACAACGGGTCAGCCGCGCGGATCAGGTAGGGTGTCAGCAACGTAGTGATTGCCGATACTGCGACCGCCACCGGGTATAGGAAGTCGCTGGTCACCTGCAGGGTCATGCCCAGCGCGGCGATGATGAAAGAGAACTCGCCAATCTGCGAAAGCCCCATGCCCACGCGTAAAGACGTACGCCCGTCATTGCCGGCTATAAACGCCCCCATGCCGCAAGACAGCATCTTGCCCAGTACCACCGCCAGGGTGATGACTACGATCGGCCAGGCATAGTCGATGAGCACCTCAGGATCAATCATCATACCGATGGCGACGAAGAATATGGCGCTGAACAGGTCGCGTACGGGCTCAATCAAGCGTTCAATCTTCAACAACTGGCGTGATTCGGCCATGATCGCGCCAATCAGGAAAGCGCCCAGAACCATACTGTATTCCAGCTTCACGACCAGCAGGCAGAAGCCGAAACACAGGCCCAGAACGGTGATCAGCAACATTTCGTTGCTTTCGAACCTTGCGACGTAGGCCAATAACCGCGGCACCAGCAAAATACCGATGACCAGAGCGACAACCATGAACAGCGACAGCTTGCCGACTGTGGAGAACACCTCGCCCGAGCTGACCGTGCCGCTGACCGCGATACCCGACAGCAGGGCAATGATACCGATGCCAAGAATGTCCTCGACGATCAGCACGCCGAAGATCAGCTGGGCAAAGCGCTCGTTCTTCATCTTCAAGTCGTTGAGCGCCTTGACGATGATGGTGGTGGAGGAAATGGCCAGGATGGCGCCCAGGAACAGTGAATCCATGGTGCTCCAGCCAAACCAGCGGCCAATCTCAAAACCGATCCAGATCATCAGGACGATTTCCAGGAACGCTGCGATGAACGCCGTGGCACCGACCTTGAACAGCTTGCGCAAGCTGAACTCGAGCCCCAGGCAGAACATCAGGAAGATCACCCCCAGTTCGGCGAGGGTCTTGATGGTGTCTTCGTCATGAATCAGGCCGAATGGCGGAGTGTGCGGGCCAATGATGAAGCCGGCGACAATGTAGCCCAGCACCACCGGCTGCTTGAAACGGTGAAAAAGAATGGTGACCACGCCAGCGACCAGCATGATGACTGCCAGGTCCTGGATGAAGCTGATGGCATGCATGGCGTGATACTCCTTTTCTCGTCTTGTGAATGCCTGGGCAGACCGCTCCTCTGCCGAGGCAAACCTGAGCGAGCAGCAAGTACATACTGTATTGAATCCGGGAACACCCATGTTGCATGGGCGTACTCAGGTTAACATCGCGCTCCGCCGCAAAAAGCCAGTGCAATATGCAGAAACAGATCGGCTGGAAAAGCGCCGCTGATGGCATGATCAGCGTGACGATGATGCGCCAGCCAACGTCCCGTATCAGCAAGGCACATTCAAAAGAGGGGAACAGCAGTGTCAGCAGATAACGCCCTCCATTCGCCCGATTCAGCGCAACCTCACCGTGAGCACACTATGGAACCTGGAAACGCCCAGCTGAGCATGACCGTCCTGATGACCCCGGACATGGCCAACTTTTCTGGCAACGTACATGGCGGCACCCTGCTCAAGTACCTCGACGAAGTGGCTTATGCATGCGCCAGCCGTTATGCCGGCAGTTATGTGGTAACCCTGTCGGTCGACCAGGTGATCTTCCGTGAACCCGTGCACGTGGGTGAACTGGTGACCTTCCTGGCGTCGGTCAACTACACCGGCAACACTTCGATGGAAGTTGGCATCAAAGTCGTGACCGAGAACATTCGCGAGCGCTCGGTGCGCCATTCCAACAGTTGCTTCTTCACCATGGTCGCGGTCGACGACAACCGCCGCCCGGTGCCGGTGCCACCACGCCAGCCGCACAGCAGCGAAGAAAAGCGCCGCTTCCTGCAAGGCCAGCAGCGCCGTCAGATCCGCCAGGAACTGGAAAAGCGCTATCAGGACTTGAAAACCGACGCCATTTAAAGCGCCAGTAACTGCGCTTCGAAGCGCACCCGTGGGTGCGCAATGCGGTCCTGGGCCCGTACCAGCTGCAATTCGTAGCTGGCGCAAGCCTGGGTTTCCAGCAGCACTTCATGCACTGCCGCAGCCGTGAATTCGAATGCCTGCACCCAGCTGTCGCCAAGCAGCACACGCGCCAGGAACAGGCCTGAGGTCAGGTCACCCACCCCTACCGGCTGACGCGGAAACGCCAGCAGTGGGCGGCGCAAGTGCCAGCTGTGCTCGGCGGTCACCAGCAGCATTTCGAAATGCTCTTCGGCCCGCCCGGGGTACGCCAGGTGCTTGACCAGTACAACCTGTGGTCCACGCTGCAGCAGGCTGCGCGCCATGTTCACGCAATCCTCCAGCGACTGGGCGCGGCGCCCACAGAAGCTGTCCAGTTCCAGCTGGTTGGGGCACAGGATGTCCGCTGTGGCTGCAGCCTCGTCAAGCAGAAACTCACTGACTTCGGGCGGCACGATGCAGCCCTTTTCCGGGTGCCCCATGACCGGGTCGCACAGGTATAACGCTTTTGGGTTTACCGCCTTGATCCGCTCGACGCCGGCCAGGATCGCTCGCCCTTGTTCGGCACTGCCCAGGTAGCCGGAAAGCACCGCATCGCAGTGGCCCAGCTCGCCGATGTTGGAAATGCCTTCCACCAACGCAGGAATTTGCGCTGGGGCAAGCACTTCCCCCGCCCACTGGCCATACTGTGTGTGATTGGAGAACTGCACGGTATTGAGGGGCCAGGCATTGACCCCGATACGCTGCATGGGAAATACCGCGGCGCTGTTGCCGGCGTGGCCGAACACCACGTGGGACTGAATGGCGAGCAGGTGCGGGGTACGTTTCATGCGGGAGGTTTCCAAAGCTGTTTCTAGGATTGTGCGCAGCGCAGTATGAACTTGATTGCTACCTGTACGACAGGCCAGGAACGCAGTTAAGCTGGATCTACCTGTTTGGAGCATATGCAAATGTTGACCCTGGAGAACCTCTTCGTCCTGATGCTGGTAGCCACGGCAGGCGCCTGGTTGTGGCACAACCATGGGTTGCGTGAAAAGGCCCTGGAACGGGTCAAACAGCATTGCGCCAAACTCGACCTGGAGTTGCTTGACGATGCCGTAGCGCTCAAGCGTATCGCCTTTGTCCGGGATGCCAATGGCCGCAAGCGCCTGGCACGCGTCTATGCCTTCGAATTCACCGTCACGGGTGAGCAACGTCACCCCGGCACCGCGACCCAGTTCGGCGCCCACAGCGTGCAGATCGAACTAGCGCCCTACCCGTTCGAAATCAAGACCCCACCACGCGCCGACAACGTCATAGAGATGCAGCAATGGCGCCAGGAGCATAACCGCTGGCGCAACTGATCAACTGACGCGACATTCATTCAACCCGGCTTGCAACGCGGGTTGCGGTTGCGGCTGATGGAAAATCAGCTCGATACGGCTGTCCCTGCGCCAGTCGCTGGGCTGCCAAGCGGGCATATCCCCATTCAGCCCATTGAATGACCACCAGCCCTCCATGCTGTGGATAACTCCCTTGGCCCGTCGCCATGGCAAAGCACACAAGAAAGCTTTCAGCCGCTGTGGATAAAACTGTTGTCCAGGGTGCCACCGCCAGCCAATACTCCAACCACCCTCTCCCTGCTGGACAAGGCAAATCGGTTGACTCGGGTCAGCCCACAATGCTGCTGGAGCGATTCCAAGATTGTCGACAATCCTGTTTTTCAAGAATGGGCTGTCAACAATCTGTGGAGATACCGTCGGGAGGCCGGACAAAGGCAGCTGCCCTTGCACGGTCCACATGATCTTCTTTTCTTGAAATTTATTACTTATCAACAACTTATGTATTTCATCCACAGCCTCTGACTTATTGAAAACCACGCTTTCAGAGGCGTTGAAAGCCTGCTGTTGAGCCTCTGGAAGAGGCTCGTTTCGAGCCATGGCCCGGGCATCCACAACCATCAGGAGTGGCTGAATTGTCAGCACTCCAACCCAAGGCGCTTGTTGCAGCTGAGCCAGCAGCTGCAAGGGATGGCCCAGGCCGGAAGGTTCGATAAACAGCCGGTCAGGCCGCGATTTGCGCAGCAGTCGTCCCAGGCCCACCTGGAACGGCATGCCGTTGACGCAGCACAGGCAGCCGCCTGCGACCTCGCCGATGGCGATGCCGTCTTCGTCACGGCTGAGTAAGGCTGCATCCAGGCCGACAAGGCCGAACTCGTTGATCAATACCGCCCAGCGCTCGTTGGCTGGGCGCTGAGCCAGCAAGTGACGGATCAGCGTGGTCTTGCCAGCACCAAGGGGGCCGGCAATTACATGGGTGGGAATGTTCTGCAGCATGGGGTGGCTTCAGGCGGCGGTGATGCCTCACTATGCGCCGTCAAGCCAGCCAGTCAAGGCTGAGCAGCAAACGCCCCCGCTGCGCCGAAGGTGACCGATGCACCAAGCCTGCCCCTTCGTTACCCTGCCATTGTTCGCCTTTAAGTATCGCAACCTCGGCGGCTTGCAGGTGTTGGATGTTATCCACAGGTGGCTGAGCTGTGTGTAACTCTCCACGACAGCTATCCCGCTCTTGCAACCATTCACTACCTGGGCCGACGTAAGTGGTGAGCAAGCGCAACGGTACGTTATCCACATGGAAGCGTGGGCACATCGGAGCGTTCAACACGCGCAAGCGCAAACCGACCCGTCGTGCGCCAACCAGACAGGTATAAGCCGCCACCAACCACGTCACATCAGCTACGAAAGCTTCATACCCATGCAAATCCGCCGCTTCACGCAGCAGATCTGGCAATACCGGCTTCTGCTCCTCGTTCACATCAATCACCCGCTGATCAGCCAAGGGCTGGCCAAGGCTGATCACCAGTGCGGCAAAGTCCTCCAGTTGTGCCGGCAAGCGCCGCCGCCAGACGGCCAGGTTCACGCCATCCTGCAGCACTTCGGCCAGCACTTGAGGCGTCTCGCCAAACACCTGAAAGATATCCACAGGTCGGTGAGCCAGGTTCATGCTGCCGCTTCCTCATGCCATGGGCCAAATGGGTCAGGTAAACGCAGCCAGCCCATGTGACCCAAGCCCATTTCTTGATCCGTCAACAGGCATGCATCCAGGGCTGTGGATAATTTTTCGACGTCGATATTCTGCCCAATAAACACCAACTCCTGTCGGCAGTCACCGGTGTCGGCGGTCCAGTGTTTCAAGATCGCATTCGTGTTATCCACATCCTGTGGCCACTGCTCGCGTGGCACGAAGCGCCACCAGCGGCCAGCCAGACCATGGCGCATCATGCCGCCCGCTTGCGACCAGCTGCCAGCTTCCTGATATTTGCTGGCCAACCAGAAAAACCCTTTGGAACGCAGTAGCCTTCCGTTTTCCCAGTCCTTGTGGATAAAGTCGTAAAAGCGCTGTGGATGAAGCGGGCGTCGAGCCTGCCAGGTCATGGCCGCGATACCGTACTCTTCGGTTTCTGGTACATGTTCACCGCGCAGCTCCTGCAACCAGCCTGGTGCCTGGGCCGCCTGATCGAAGTCGAACAGCCTGGTGTTGAGGATACGTGCCAACGGCACTTGGCCCATGACCATGGGTACGATCTGCGCTCGGGCATTGAGACTGCGCAAAATAGCGATGAGTTCTTCGCGCTCATGTTGGCTGATCAGGTCGATCTTGCTCAGCAGCAGCACATCTGCGAACTCGACCTGCTCGATCAGCAAATCACTGATCGACCGCTCGTCTTCTTCGCCCAACGTTTCGCCCCGGCTGGCCAGGCTGTCTGCTGCCTGATAGTCGCGCAGGAAGTTCAAGCCATCGACCACGGTGACCATGGTGTCCAGTCGCGCCATATCGGACAGACTGCGACCCTGCTCGTCGCGGAAAGTGAAGGTCTCAGCCACTGGCAGTGGCTCAGAGATACCGGTGGACTCGATCAGCAAATAATCGAAACGCCCCTCTTCGGCCAGTCGCGCAACCTCCTCGAGCAGGTCTTCGCGCAACGTGCAGCAAATGCAGCCGTTGCTCATCTCGACCAGTTTCTCTTCAGCGCGGTTGAGGCTGACATTGCGCTGCACCTCACTGGCATCAATGTTGATTTCACTCATATCGTTGACGATTACCGCCACCCGCAGGTTGTCGCGGTTGCGCAGCACATGGTTGAGCAGCGTGCTCTTGCCGGCGCCCAAAAAGCCGGACAGCACGGTGACGGGAAGACGATTGGACATGGCGAACCCCTTCAGGCAGACGCATTCGAAACGATGCATTGCATAATGTTATAAGGTAACAATACAATTTCGCCAAGTGGTTCTCGACGGACGAGTGCTCACAGAGGATGAAAAATGAATTTGCCACGCGTCATGGCATTGCTGTTACTCACCATGCCTGCCTCGCTCTTGGCCATGCCACAAAACAAAACATTGGCCCTTTGTACGCGAAGTGCGACGCTGCTCGCTTGCCAGGACGGCAAAGGCAGTTACTACAGTGTGCGTACTGAAGGCAGCACCTTCTACCTTCGCGGCTACGACTTCAGCAGCCGTCGGCTGTGGGCACAAACCAACAGCCGCTATGGCACATTGACTTTTTTTACCGGCCTGGCCAGCGATGGTGAGGCCTGGGTGGGCTACAGCCGCCGCGTAGGCTGGACCACCTTGAACCGCGTATCCAGTTCCAGCGGGGAGCGCTTCAAGCTGCATTGCAGCTTGATCGAGGGGTGCCGTTGACGCCTCCTTTCATTTTGAACGTTTTTTCTCTGCTGCCTATTTTGTAAGTCAGCTTCGAGCACGCGCTGAAAACACCAGCCTTGACCAACCCTTTGTCAGACCGAAAAGCTATGCCGTAACCGCGTCGAGGCAAGGATCGAAATGAAATGTTCCACGTGGAACTATCCGAGCCTGCATGCCCACGACGCGGTTGCCACTCACTAATGGGAATTTCAGCTGCGCGGTTTGACCGCCCCGCAGTCATTGCCTAACCACACCGCACGCGTGTTCATGCTGCCTTGCTGCTGCACACCCGAAGCGTTGAACGTGCCACTGACCTGGGTGGTGAATTCCCGATCACTGAGGAATGTAGCCTGGCCACTACCCTGTGCTTTCGGGCAGCTGAACTGGAATTTCCACACGTTACCGGTACGGTCGGTAATCTTCTGTGTGCAGCCCGATTTCGGGTCCTGCAGGGGAATGTCATTCGTTGCCACCTGTTCAGGCGTCAGGCACGAACGCACACCCTTACCACCTACACTGACCCCTTGTTTGGCCAACACCCCTTCCATCATTGCGCGTTGCTCTGGCGGCAGGTTCTTCAACTGGCCGAGCATGAATTCCATGTCGGGTAGCGGCTTGCCATCGACCTGCATGTTGCTGGTGGTCAGCTCCCACAACCCCGGTTGCAGCATCTGGGCTTGTACCAGTGGACTGCTCATGCCTAGGGCCAACGCCAACAGTGGCAGACGAATCTTCATGGACGAACGCTCCTGGAAAAAAGCCGGTCAAACGGGCCGGACTGAGCCTTAGACGCCAAATCCGCCTGCGGGTTGCAGGCGGACCGGGAACGTGTTCTGTTACCTCAAGTGTACTCGGCAAGCAGGATGCATATGGATTACCACAGCCCCTACTTCTTTGGTTACCTACTCGGCCTGATCCATCTGCTGGGTATTGTCGCCGCACTGCATGCGCTGTTCACCGTGCGGACAGCCCAGGGCGCCATTGCTTGGGCGATGCCCTTGCTCTTCATCCCCTACCTCACCTTGATCCCCTACCTGATCTTCGGCGCCCGCTCGTTCTATGCCTACATCAAGGCTCGGCGCCAGGCCAACCAGGAAATGCACGTGGCCATGGCCAACCTCAACTGGCGGCCCTGGGTTGAAGAAGCCCTTACCGCCCGCGAGTCGGAAAGCTACACAGCCTTGCGCGCCATGCCCAAGCTGGGTCGAATGCCATGCCTGGCAAATAACCAGGTGAAACTGCTGATCAATGGCAAAGCCACCTTCGATGCCATCTTCGCAGCCATCGAAAAAGCACGCGATGTGGTACTGGTGCAGTTCTTCATCATTCATGACGACACCCTCGGCAAGGCACTGCAGCAACTCTTGCTACGCAAAGCCGCCGAAGGCGTGCAGGTGTTCGTGCTGTACGACCGTGTCGGTAGCCATGCCTTGCCGTCCAGCTACAGCCAGGTGCTGCGTGACGGCGGTGTGCAGATCCATGCATTCGCCACACGTCGCGGCTGGTTCAACCGCTTCCAGGTGAACTTCCGCAACCATCGCAAGATTGTGGTGGTGGATGGCTTGCTCGGCTTCATCGGCGGCCACAATGTGGGAGACGAGTACCTGGGTGAACATCCACAGCTTTCCCCTTGGCGTGACACCCACGTACAGATCAGCGGGCCAGTACTGGCCTGCCTGCAAGAGTCGTTCGCCGAGGACTGGTACTGGGCCACGCGCCAGCTACCGCCGCTGATCCTGCCCGATACATACCCGGATAACGGCGTCCTGTGTCAGGCCTTGGCCAGCGGCCCGGCAGACCCACAAGAAACCTGCTCGCTGTTCTTCCTTGAAGCGATTCATTCGGCCACCCGCAGGGTGTGGATCACCAGCCCGTACTTCATCCCTGACGAGGCCGTGTTCGCCGCCTTGCGGCTGGCGGTGCTACGAGGAGTCGATGTGCGGGTGCTGATCCCGTCACGGCCTGACCACCGCATCGTCTACGCCGCCTCCAGCCTGTTTGCCTTCGAAGCAGTGCGCGCGGGGGTACGTATGTTCCGTTACCAACCCGGGTTTCTGCATCAGAAGGTGGTGCTGGTGGATGATGACGTCAGCGCAATTGGGAGTGCCAACCTGGACAACCGCTCGTTCCGCCTGAACTTCGAGATTACCCTGCTGACAGTCGATCGCGGCTTCGCCGACCAGGTCGAGCACATGCTCCAGGAAGACTTCGAACAAGCGCGGGAAATTACTGCTGAAGACACCCAAGATACCCATCGACTGCAGCAATTGGGGATGCGGATTGCGCGGCTGATATCGCCGATTCTTTAGGGTGAACACGCCCGTTGAAAGCGGCCTTTTCGCGCTAAAGGCCGCTCCTGCACAACCCTATCAGGGCTGCGACACTTACGATTTCAGCGGTACAAATCTTCCCGCGTCCAGGGCAGGTCATGATGCCCGTCGGCGTATGGCTTCACGGCCAATATCTGGTGCAGGTTGATCCAGCCCTTCTGAAAGGCGTAGGCACACCCGGCCAAGTACAAACGCCAGATCCGCAGGGTCTTCTCAGGCACCAGCGCTGCCGCCTTGTGCAACTGGTTCTCCAGGTTCTCGCTCCAGTGGTGCAAGGTTTTAGCGTAGTGCAGGCGCAGGCTCTCCACGTCCACTACCTCCAGCCCGGCTTCACAGATACTGGCGCTGATCATCGACAGGTGCGGCAGCTCGCCGTGGGGGAATACATAGCGATCGATGAACTCACCCGCCCCACGCCCGACCGGTCGGCCATCGACGTGCTTGGCAGTGATGCCGTGGTTCATCACCAGCCCCCCTTCCCTCACCGCCCCGAACAGCTTCTGGCAGTACAGCGCCAGGTTGGCATGCCCGACATGCTCGAACATACCCACGCTGACAACCTTGTCGAAGCGGCCATCCTGGGGCAGATCGCGATAATCGAGAATCTGCAGGTCGACCTTGTCGGCAAGCCCTTCCGCTTGCACACGCTTGCGGCCGAGCTTCAATTGCTCCTTGCTCAGGGTAATGCCGAACACCTTGGCGCCATATTCACGGGCAGCGAACCGCGCCAGCCCGCCCCAGCCACAGCCAACATCGAGCAGGTAGTCACCGGCATCCAGGCGCAGCTTGCGGCACAGGTGGTCGAACTTGTCCTGCTGCGCCTGGTCGAGCGTATTGTCCGGCTCACGGAAGTAGGCGCAGGAATAGGCCATGTCCTGGTCCAGCCAAAGCTGGTAGAACGCGTTGGACACGTCATAGTGGTAGGAGATTGCCTTGGCGTCGGTGGTCTTGTCATGAGAAACACGTGGCGGCGGCGTTTCATCCTCATCCGCCAGCAGCGCTTCGCTCAGCTCGTCGCACACGCGGATGGCCTCACCGATATCGCCTTCCAGCTCCAGCTTGCCTTCGACGAATGCGGTGCCTAGCTGGTCCATGCTTGGGTGGGTCAACTGGCTGATCAGCTGTGGTTCCTTGACCAAAATCGTGACCTGAGGACTAGGCCCAAGATCAAAATGGTTGCCGTCCCACAGCTTCAGCCTCAGCGGCAGATGCAAGCTCTGCAATGCAGGTGGAAGTTGAGCAAGCATGAAACACCCCTCCTGTCCGTAATTGGCCACGACGCCTAATATTTCGAACGTCACCGGATCAGAGTAGTTCATCTGTAGGATGTTTCCTCTAAGCAAGACCATGGTCTAGAACCAACTGATCTTATCCACACAGCAGATTGTATACAATCACTGCATCTCAGCTTAACCTTGTGCCCTCTCGCGCTTCTACATCCTGGAGTTGAACCCATGAAATCCTATGACGTGGTGATCATCGGCGGTGGCCCTGGCGGCTACAACGCAGCCATCCGTGCTGGCCAGTTGGGCCTGAGCGTTGCCTGCGTGGAAGGCCGCTCGACCTTGGGCGGTACCTGCCTGAACGTCGGCTGCATGCCATCCAAGGCGCTGCTGCATGCTTCGGAGCTTTACGAAGCTGCCAGCGGTGACGAGTTCGCCCACCTCGGTATCGAAGTAAAGCCCACCCTCAACCTCGCCCAGATGATGAAACAGAAGGACGAGAGCGTGACAGGCCTGACCAAGGGCATCGAATACCTGTTTCGCAAGAACAAGGTCGAGTGGATCAAAGGCTGGGGCCGCCTGGATGGCATCGGCAAGGTCGTGGTCAAGGCCGAAGACGGTAGCGAAACCGCGTTGCAGGCCAAGGACATCGTCATTGCCACCGGCTCTGAGCCCACCCCTCTGCCAGGTGTGACCGTCGACAACCAGCGCATCATCGACTCGACCGGCGCGCTGTCGCTGCCGCAAGTGCCCAAGCACCTGGTTGTCATCGGTGCTGGCGTGATCGGTCTTGAGCTGGGTTCGGTCTGGCGCCGCCTGGGTAGCCAGGTCACTGTCATCGAATACCTGGACCGCATCTGCCCAGGCACTGACACGGAAACGGCCAAGACCCTGCAGAAGGCGCTCGCCAAGCAAGGCATGGTGTTCAAGCTGGGCAGTAAAGTGACTCAGGCTACCGCAGGTGCCGATGGCGTCAGCCTGACGCTGGAGCCTGCCGCCGGGGGTACCGCAGAATCGCTGCAAGCCGATTACGTGTTGGTGGCTATCGGCCGTCGCCCTTATACAAAAGGGCTAAACCTGGAAAGCGTGGGCCTGGAAGCCGACAAGCGCGGCATGCTCAACAACGAGCACCACCGTACCTCAGTGCCGGGTGTCTGGGTGATTGGCGACGTCACTTCGGGCCCAATGCTGGCGCACAAGGCCGAAGACGAAGCGGTGGCCTGTATCGAACGCATCGCCGGCAAGCCCCACGAGGTCAACTACAACCTCATCCCTGGCGTGATCTATACCCGCCCGGAGATGGCCACCGTGGGCAAGACTGAAGAGCAGCTCAAGGCCGAAGGACGTGCCTACAAGGTTGGCAAGTTCCCCTTCACCGCCAACAGCCGTGCCAAGATCAACCACGAGACCGAAGGCTTCGCCAAGGTCATCGCCGATGCCGAAACCGATGAAGTACTGGGTGTGCACCTGGTGGGCCCAAGCGTCAGCGAGATGATTGGTGAGTTCTGCGTGGCTATGGAGTTCTCGGCCTCGGCAGAAGATATCGCCCTCACCTGCCACCCGCACCCGACGCGCTCCGAGGCCCTGCGCCAGGCGGCGATGAATGTGGATGGCATGGCCATGCAAATCTGACGAGCCCCATTCGCTGCGTCAGGCCATGCCCTTGCCTTCGGCATTTGCTTTGCGGGCATACAGGGATAGAGCCGCCTTTAATTCCGGCCGGCTCTATCTTCAGGCATCACGTCACAGCCAAGCCTTGATCTGCGCGCTCACTGCATCGGTGGAGATACCGTAGCGGTCATGCAGCGTCGGCAGAGCGCCAGCATCGAGGAAGGCATCGGGCAAGGCGATCTGGCGGAATGTCGGCGTTACCCCGTTGCGCAGCAGCAGGCCCGCCACCGCCTCGCCCAGGCCGCCGATGATCGAATGGTTTTCGGCGGTGACACTGCCATCTCGCCAAGCATTCGCATTACCAGCACCATCAGAGCGCCAGCAAGCGCATAGGCAATGATTGCTGCCGGACCTGCCGCAGCGATCGCTTGTTCGGACCCTACGAACAAATCCGCGCCGATCACACCGGCAATCGACAACATGGTCACATGTCGAGGCTTGAATCCCTGAGCCAACTGATCGCTGGCTTTCCCAGACGTCGTCATAGTCATTATGGTCCCTGCTTTTGCTCTTGTTATGGGTAGGGTGCAGTGCCAGGGACACTTCACCGCTTAACCATAGAGAGCGAAAACAGGGCTCAATTGACTGGTTCGGACATCAAATGGAGTGAGGCGGACATATCCCTGGGCTCCGACGTTTCATGACAACCTTGCCAATGACACATCAACGCCGGATTTATTCCTTATAAAGCAAACAACCATAGCCGTTACACCAATGCCGAACAGATACAGTGCTTGTGGACCGGCATGCTCCATCATCGCCCCTGCAACCAGCGGGCCGATGGTCGCGCCGATACCAAAGGTCATCAGCAGCACTCCGGCCAGCGATACACGCAGTTCCGGCTCTAGGTTGTCATTGGCATGGGCAACGCCCAGCGGATACAAACAGAACTGCAAGAAGCCGATGGCAGCCCCGGCCAACATGATCCACAGCTGCCCTGATGCCAGCCCGAAGGCCAGCGGCAAATAGGCTATGCACAGCAATGCAGCGGTAGCGCGGATCAAGGTGATGCGGGAAATATGATCCGACAGTTTACCCAGCGGTAGTTGTGCTAGAAGCCCGGCGGCAATGCTGACAGCCATGAACTGCCCGACCTGCGCCGGACTAAAGCCCAGTTGCGCAGCAAAGATCGGCGTCAGCCCATACAGGCAACCGTTCAGCAATCCCGAGGCAAGAATCGTGAACAACGATTGAGGAAGTCTACGCAGGTACAGCATGGGTTTGATCCGGGCCTGGTTGATGTTGCTCGGCTGGGTACCGTTGTGCAGAGCCACAGGGATCAAACCAATGGCAAAAGCCATGGCCACGCCCGTCAACGCCAAGGTGTGCAGCCCATCTCCCAGACTGAGCATCAATTGCCCTAGCATCATGCCGACATAGCTGGCCACCATGTACAGCGACATGGCGCCGCCTCGCCGGCTGACCGGTGCGCAGTCATTGAGCCAGCTCTCGATGACCATCAATTGGCCCATCATTGCCGCACCAACGACAAATCGCAGGGCAAGCCACAGCAGTAAACCATCACTGAGCTGGTGCGAGAGCACCGCAGTGACAATTACCCCGGCGCTCACCACAAAGGCCCGAGCATGGCCGACCAGGCCAATCAGCCAATAACCGGAGCGGGCTCCCACCACCATGCCCAGCGCGTTGGCGGCCATAAGCGCACCACCCCATACCTGCGCCACACCGGAAGCATTCAGGCGCAGGGCCAGGTAGGTCATCAGCAGGCTGGAACCCAGCTGCATCAACAAGGCAGCGACATAAATCGTGCCGAAACGTTTGGATAATGCGAACAATTGGATTCCCCAGACCAGGGTGGTCGGTAGTCAGGCAAGGCCGTGGCGCTGTTTCCAATCACCCGGGTACACCACATAACCGAACAGCGCGTGGCCTGCGTACACCAGCTCCGTGCCTTCGGGAATCCACAGCACCTGACCTGGCGACACGCGGTACACCTCGCCGTTGGCCTGGAGTTCAAAACAGCCCTCAATGACAAAAATCACTTCGTCATAGAGCACCGTCCAGGCCACTTCAGCACCTTCCCAGCGGGCAAAGCCGATACCCAGGTTGGGCGACACCTCATTACTGACAGCACGCGCTACCGAGGCGCCGCCAGGCGGCCCGCCCCGGTGGACAAAGTCCAGGTTCCGGTGGTCGACCAGACGCACCGGGCCTTTTCCGCTGAGTGTGCGGGTCATACTTCGCTCCTACTGTTGAACGCGGCCCAGCGGATCCGGGCCCGCACCCCCATACCCAAGAACGGCTCAGGCGGGTTACGGGAGGGCAGGCCAGTCACTGCGCGGATGTCACTCAATTGCTGGGAGTCCGCCCCCACCGCCATGTCTGCCAGGAGCGTTCCGGAAATGGTGCCCCAGGCCGCGCCCACGCCGTTGTCGCAGGCGGTGGCGTAAACACCCTGATCGAGTTGGCCGAAATAGTTGGTAAAGTTGCGTGAGATCGCATAGACCCCACCCCAGGTATGGGTAAACGGCACTTGGGCCAGTTGCGGATAGCGCGCCTCGAAGGCCTTGCGATGGTCATCGCGAATCTTGTTGCGGGTAGCATCGGTTACGCTGCGACCGTAGCGAGGGACATGCTTGTAGGTATTGCGGATGATCAGGCGCCGGTCCTGGGTCATTCGTACGGTGGTACCGGCGTGGTCGGCAGGGGTGAGGCCCCAGTCGGCCTGGGCACCAACCGTCGCCATCTCGACGTCGCTCAGTGGGCGCGTCCAACTGGCGAAGGTCATCACCGGCAGGAGTCGGTTGCGCAAGTAGCCGAACTCCTGGGTGAAGATGCTCGTGCCCAGCAATACCTGCGGGCTCCGGATCAGCCCGTTGTCGCCCCGCACCAGCCACGTGCCGCAGGGGTCTTTCTGGAGTGTGCGGATTGGCGACTCTTCAAGCACTTCGACGTTGCCGGGAAGCGAATTACCCAGGCCACGTACCAGGGCAGCAGGCTGCATCAGGTAGCAACCGGGGGTGTAGATGGCGCGGCTGTAGTAGCGGCTACCGAGTACACCGGCTAGTTCGTCACGCCCAACCACGCGATAGGGCTCACCCAGGTCGGCCATCAGTTTTTCAAAGTGATCCAGATAACCCTGGCCACGTTCTCCCACCGCGCCCTGGTATTTTCCCGCATGGGACCACTGGCATTCGATGCCGTGACGGCCGATCAATGTTTGCAGTTGATCGATGGCTGAGCGGTTTAGGCCCAAGAGCCGTTGTTTATGCTGAGGATCGGGATGTTCGAGGGCGAATTTGTGCGGCAGGTCGATGACGAAACCCGAGTTGCGCCCGGAGGCGCCGTAGGCGATTCGCTGGGCATCTACCAAAACAATGCGCGACTGCGGCAGGTGCTCGGCCAGGCGCCGTGCGGCGGCAAGCCCAGCAAAGCCAGCACCGATCACCACATAATCGGCGTTATGTTCGCCACTTAGGCGCTTGCTCGGCGCCTGTTCAGGCAGCGCGGCATACCAGCCGCAATTGCGGTCATCATGAGGCAGATTGACGATACTGTTCATGGTTCAGCCTCAGGCCACATTTTGTTGGGTGTCCTGGCAGTTTTGCAGCCAGGTATTTCGTTGCATTTGTGCCTGACGGCCGAGCAGCACGAACCCGCGCAGGGCACCTGCGTGGTCATGAAACGCAGCGCTCAATCCATCGCTGGTCGCATCGCAGCGCCATTGGCCCTCGCAACCACCGGGAGGTGTCAGCAGGCACAGAGGGACGACCGGGGTTTTCACCGTCACGGGCGCCAATGGGTAGTGGGCGGCGGTCGGTTGGCCCAGCAAGGTCTTGGCGAGGGCACGAATGCCTTCGTTGATCGGCGCGAGGTAAGGCAGCAACTGGCCGTTGATCTCGACGCAATCGCCCAAGGCATAGATGCCCGGTTGTGAGGTCTGTAGTTGTGCGTCGACCTTGATCCCGCGGCCACAGTCCAGGCCGGCTTCCAGCGCCAGCTCAAGGTTGGGGCGCAAGCCCACTGCACTGAGCACCAGGTCTGCACCGACGACCTGACCGTCGGCAAGGGTCAGTCGGTAGCCTTCGCCGTCCGGCTCGATGCACTGCAAGGTCGTGCGCAGGCTCCATTGCACCCACAACCCCGATAGCGCTTGCTGCAAGTGCTGGCCTGCCGCCTCGGGCAGCAGGCGTTCCATGGGCCAGGCACCCAGGCCGATTACCCGAACCTGATAGCCATTGCTCGCAAGGTCGTTGGCAAACTCGCAGCCGATCAAACCGTCGCCCAGAATGGCCACTCTGCGCACGCCATCAAGGCGTTGGCGGAACGCCTGGTAATCCTGCAGGTTGTTGACACTGAGCAGTGCCTCGGCGCGGCCCTCGATAGGCAACCGCACGGGAGAAGCACCACTGGCTAACACCAGTTGGCCGTAGTCCATTTCGCCGAGGCTGGTGTACAAGCGCTGCGCCTGGGCATCGATGCGTTCGACTTTGCAGCCGGTATAGATACGAATGCCAAGCCTCTGTTCGATCGCCAGCGGCGTTTCGGTGGCCAGGGCTGCGGCGGTGCGCCCCTGAGCCAGGGCGATGGATAGCGCGGGCTTGGAATAAAGATGGCCCGACTCCTGGGTCAGTACGCGAATCTCCAACTGCGGGGCGGCCTTGCGCAGGGCCTGTGCCAGGCCGTAGCCGGCATGGCCGCTACCGATGATGACCACCGGTTGGGCGGGACGAGCGGCAACCAGTGGTTGCGCCTGGATAACCGGCGCGGTAGCCACTGCTGCGATCGGGGTGCTGAGTTCGATCATTTCAAAGTCGGCTTTGCCGACCTTGCACTCAGGGCATAGCCAGTCTTCGGGCACGTCCTCCCAGCGGGTACCGGGGGCAATGCCGTCGTCGGGCCAACCTTTGGCTTCGTCGTAGATCAGACCACAGATGATGCAGAGCCAGGTTTTCATTATGCTGCCTCCTCACTCGCCCTTGATACGCACGGCCAGGTTCTTGGTCCTGACGTAGCTGTAGAGCGCCTCCTGGCCTTTTTCCCGTCCGAAGCCCGAGAGCCCGACGCCGCCGAACGGCGTTTCGATGCCACCGGCATACCATTCGTTGACGAACACCTGGCCGGTGCACAGTCGCCGGGCACAGCGCAGGGCGCGATTGAGGTCCTGGGTGAATACGCCGGCCACCAGACCGAACACGGTGCCGTTGGCAATGGCGAGGGCCTCCTCTTCGCTGTCGAAGGGAATTACTGCCAGCACAGGGCCGAAGACTTCAGTCTGGGCTATCTCCATCTGCGCAGTCACATCGCGCAATACGGTTGGCGCCATGTAATGCCCGCTCAGGCCGCTGATGGCCTCGCCGCCGGTTGCGACCACCGCGCCTTGCTGCTGGGCACGTCGGCACAAGGCCTCGATGCCTTCGAGCTGAGCAGCAGAAATCACGGGTGTGTGGTCAGGGTTGTCCTGGCCCAGGCCCACGGTCAGCCCCTCGGCCATCGCTACCACGTCAGCTACAACCTCGTCGTAGATAGAGCGATGTACCAGCAAGCGCGACATGGCAGAGCACACCTGGCCGGCATTGAAGAAGATGCCGCTTTTAACGCTGCTGATCAGTTGCTCACGATCGGCATCCGGGAACACTAGGGCCGCCGACTTCCCGCCCAGCTCCATGACGCTGGGAATCGCGTGTTCGGCGGCACTGCGCAGAATGCTCTGGCCGGTGCCGACGGAACCTGTGAAGACGATCTGGTCGACATCGCGATGGCCGGCCAGGTAGGCACCCACTTCACGACCACGGCCGCAGATCAGATTGACGGCCCCCTGTGGCAGGCCGGCACGCTCGATGGCCTGCATCAGCACGCACAGGCCAAGTGGCGACAGTTCCGGCGACTTGATCACTACCGCGTTGCCGGCCGCCAAGGCAGGGGCCAGGGAGCGGGCGCAGATGGATACCGGGAAATTCCACGGCACGATCTGCAGCGACACGCCCAAGGGGTCGTAGACGGTGAAATCTATGTAGCCGTCGCCCAGCGGAATCGACTTCCCTTCGATCTTGTCGGCCATGCCGGCGTAGTATTCGAAGTAGCGCGCGGCCTCGATGAATTCGTCACGGGCATCACGCAGGCTCTTGCCGTTTTCCTGGCAAAGCACCCACGCCCCTTCGTCGGTGATCGCACGAATCTGCGCGGCAACCTCAAGCAACCAGGTCACCCGCTGCGCAGGACGCACACGGTTCAGAGCGTTGCTGTCAGCACAGCGCCGAGCCGCCTGCAGGGCGCATTCGGCGTCGGCCACACTGGCTTGGGCGATGGTCGCCACAAGGTCCGTGGTGCCAGGGTTGTGGATACTCAGGTGCTGCTCACTGTCGGTCCACTGGCCGTCGATGAAGTTTAGCCAGTGCGGAGCTATCGGATGCATGATGATCACCTCAGGCGCGTTGAGCACAGTCAAGCAATTGGCGGGCAGCCCACTTGTGGAAGTAGTGAGTCGGCAGATCCATTTCCGGCGAGAACGCACCGCCGCTGTAACCAGGCGAGGAGCGACCCTTCTGCATGCCTTCGACCGAGGCGATGTCTTCGGCGAACACTACGCGCCAGGATTCCATTACCGCTTTGCGCGAGGCGTCGTAGCGGCTGTCGAGCGCTTCGTCACCCACGTAGAACAGGCGCAGGTGCTCGATGGTTTTACCCGGCGCCACAGGCTCGAGCATCATGGCGAACGCATGGTCGGCCTGGATGCCCAGCAGCACATTGGGGAAGAACGCCACGTACTCAGCAGTGCGCAGGCGGTCCTGTGGCCAGGATGGGAAGATCGGCAAATGGGTACCGGCAACGGCCGAGAGGTTGTAGGCGTGGCTGCCTTGGCCAGCGAATTCCTCGAACATGATGTTGTAGTGGTCTTCCAGGCGCGAGTAGCTGTTCAGGCTCGGGTGCACCCACGGCAGGTGATAGGCCTCACAGTAGTTCTCGACTGCTAGCTTCCAGTTGCAGTTGACCTCGATGCTCATAGCACCACCGTTCGCTTCACGACGCAGCAGACTCATGCCGTCATTGCCCAGGAACTGAGTCCAGCGTTCGGTCAACGGCTGCAGTTGCTCTTCAAGCGCCGGTGCCTCGCCAGACAGGTTGATGAACACCATGTCCATCCAGATCGTGGTGCGCAGCGCCTTCAGGCCGTGTTTCTCGCATGCGAAACGTTCGTCTTTGTGCTGGTTGATCCCGCCAATGTGCGGAGTGCCTTTGAGACCTCCGTTCAGGTCGTAAGTCCAGGAGTGGTAGGGGCAGCGGATCACACCCTGCACTTCACCCGCCTGTTGAACCAGTTTCACGCCGCGGTGGCTGCAGACGTTGTGAAACACCTGCACCAGGCCTTCACGGTTGCGCATCATCAGCAGCGGCAGGCCCATGAAATCGACCGGCTTGACGTAGCTGTTGGTCGGCAAGTCGCTGGCAAAACCTATACACGCCCAGTTACGCCCCAGCACTTCGTCGCGCTCGAGTTCGAAATAGCGCTGGTCGGTGTAGAACTCGTTGGTCAGGCCATGAGCTTCATGGATAGGCGCCAGAACGGTTTCCAAGACGTGGACGGGAATAAGGCGGGAGTCAGTCGATACGGTCATTTTTGTTTTCTCTTGTTAGATGCACGGCAGGCAATGCCTTGATGCCTGGTGCCAGTTTCAGCAAGAGAAGAAGGGCGCGACAAACGATTTATTTCAACGCTATTTATCAGTTTTTATCATTAATGATTTATTCGTCGATGACGGTAGTGGTAGATAATCGTTGATGAACTGCCAGGCTCTGGAATTTTCAGATTAATGACTTTTGGTAATCAATTAATGACTAGAAATGGTTTGTCGAAGAGCGGGTAATTCTCCCATTTTGATAGGGCCCGAGAGAGCGTACCTCGCCTTGGGCCTGCGGGAAGACCGCCGCCAGGGATCCGGCACCTGCCTGTGGCAGCGGCTCTACCCAAACCGTGACATCAAACCCTTGAACAAAAACAATAGGGGATAACCAATGCGTGCCGAATCTGGCCTGCTCAAAGGCCTCAATCCCACCGTGACGATCTGGTCGTTACTGGCCGTAGTAGCCTTTGTGCTGTTTTGCGCCCTGTTTGCCGAACATGCAGCAGCGGTTTTTCAACGTGCATCTGACTTCATCCTGCAGAATTTCAAATGGTTCTACCTGATTTCCGTCACGGGTGTGCTGGGGCTACTGATCTATCTGATGTGCAGCAAGTTTGGGTCTATGAAGCTTGGGCGAGACGACGACAAACCCGAGTTCAGCTTCGGCTCCTGGATCGCCATGTTGTTCAGTGGCGGCATGGGCATCGGACTGATCTTCTGGTCGGTTGCCGAACCCATGTGGCATTACGCGGGCAACCCGTTCGCCACCGGCCTCACCGACGAAGCCGCCACCACAGCTATGCGAATTACCCTATTCCACTGGGGCCTGCATCCCTGGGCTATTTTTACCATCGTTGGCCTGGGCCTTGCCTACTTTGCCTATCGCAAGGGCTTGCCGCTGAGCATGCGCTCGATCCTTTACCCGCTGATTGGTGAGCGCATCTATGGGCCCATCGGACATGTGGTGGACATCCTTGCCGTGGTGATTACCGCGTTCGGTGTATCCCAGTCGCTGGGCCTGGGCGTGGTGCAAATGAACACCGGGCTGAGCCAGGTGTTTGACCTGCCCATCAGCCTGGGGGTGCAGATCACCTTGATCGTGCTCATTACCCTCGTTACTACCGTATCGGTGATGGCCGGCGTGTCGCGTGGCATGAAGCGCCTTTCGGAATGGAATATGCTGTTGTCGGTGGTGCTGGTGGTGTTGATCCTGCTGCTGGGGCCA
Organism: Pseudomonas alloputida; assembly: GCF_021283545.2. Lineage (NCBI taxonomy): Bacteria > Pseudomonadati > Pseudomonadota > Gammaproteobacteria > Pseudomonadales > Pseudomonadaceae > Pseudomonas > Pseudomonas alloputida. Next base: position 6,378,606 of record NZ_CP128540.1, read on the forward strand.
ACCCGCTACATCATCAACCTGATGTTGGAGAGCACCGGCGACTACGCCAGCCATGTAGTGGGTCTGAGCTTTTGGAGCGATACCCAGAAGGACAGCGGCTGGCAGAACTGGTGGACGGCGTTCTACTGGCCGTGGTGGATGACCTGGGGCCCGTTTGTCGGTCTGTTCATTGCGCGAATTTCCAAAGGCCGCAGCATCCGTGAACTGATCGCCGGCGCGCTGTTGGTACCCACCCTGGTGACGATCATCTGGATGTCGGTGTTCGGTGGTACCGCGCTCAAGGCTGAGCAGCTCGATCGTCAGCAGCACGCAGAACTGGTTGCCAGTGGTGAGCTGCAGGGCGACAAGGCCAAGTACGAAGGTGGCACGGTATTGCTGGCGACCAAGCAGGAAACCACCGCTGCCATGTTCACCCTGCTGCACAAGATCGACGCCGGTACGTTGGGCAAGGTGCTGAGCGTGCTGGTCTGTATCCTGCTGGCGACGTACTTCATCACCTCGGCCGACTCCGGCACCCAGGTGCTGTGTACGTTGAACTCCATGGGCAGCGCCAACCCGCCGCAGAGTATCCGCCTGCTCTGGTGCATCCTGGAAGGTGCTATAGCCATGGCTCTGCTGATGGCGGGGGGGCTCAAGGCGATCCAGATGGCGAGCATTGCGGCGGGATTGCCGATTGCGGGGTTCATCCTGCTGATTAGTTACACCCTGATGCGCAGCTTGCGCCAGGAGATGGCTGACGGCCTGCTTGATACGCCGCCGGGTGGGCGCCTTCCTATACCTGGGATTCACCCGCAAGGCATCACGCCGGTGGCTGGGCCCTTGGCCTGCGAGGGGCTTGATATGGGGCTGACAGCGAAGAAAGCCAGCTAACCTAAAGCCACCCTGGAAGACACAAGACCGACAGCCATCAGCTGTCGGTCTTGTGTTTTGGGCAGGCTATTTCTGCACCGAAGGCAGGGCCATCAACCAGTCCCGGAACAGCCGCACGCTTTCACGAGGACCACGCTCGGTGGACGACTCCAGCAGGCAGAACTTGGCGTCGGTCTGGAGTACCACATCGTTGGGCTTGACCAGCGCACCGGTGCTCAACGCATCGTCCACCAGGTTGCCCCAGGCCAGGGCCACGCCCTGGCCACTGATCGCCGACTGGATCAGCATACCGTAGCTGTTGATATTGACGCGATGCTTGGGGGTCATGGGCTCGTATCCCAGGCGCTTGAACCATTCGGGCCAACCTACCCAGTCGCGCTGGGAGTCTTCAAGCCAGAGCCAGGTACACGACGACAACCCTTCGATGCTGCTCAGTTGCGGATGCCTGGCCAGATAGGCCGGGCTGCACACCAGGAAGATTTCTTCCGAGAACAGCGGCGTGACAGCCATGTCCTTGGGCGGTGGGTTGCAGTAGTAAAGCGCCAGGTCGCTGTCGAGCCTGGCGTAATCCTTCACATGATCGTGGGCGATGATCCGCAGGTCGATGTTTTCATGGGCACTCTGGAATTCCGACACCTTGGGCAGTAACCACAGCGACGCCATGGCGGTACTGGTGGCAACGGTGACTTGTTGGTTGCCTTGCCACTGGCGTATATCGCCGGTGGCGCGGGCCAGGTGAAGCATGCATTCACGCACCGTTTCGTAATACTGCGCGCCGGTGGGGGTCAGGGACATGCTACGGGTGGTACGGGTGAATAGTGCCTTGCCCAGGTAGTCCTCAAGAAGGCGAACCTGACGGCTAATTGCACCCTGGGTAACATTCAATTCCTTGGCGGCAAGGGTAAAGCTCAAGTGGCGTGCCGCAGACTCAAACGCATGAAGACTGTTGAGCGGCGGAAGAGGCTGGATTTTCACAGGCAGGGGTTCCACTCATTTTTATTATCATCCGCTCACTGGAGTGGCGGTTTCCTCCCTAACGCATTCAGGGCAGAACGAAGCAACCGGTTCACTATACTGCACATTTGCAGAAAGATATTCGTTCCCTGAATAGGCAATATCCCAATCACTTTTAATGACATTGAACGCGGCGTGCATTGTGTGACAGTGAACAAGCCGATTGAAGCCATAGCACCGTGGTCACCCGAGTTCAGCAGCGAGCATGTGGAACTCGGAGCTCTTGATCACATGGCTTGGGGCCAGGATTTCGAAGGTTGCTGCCTTGGGATCAGCCCAGGAGAGCAGCAAATTCCTTCTCATGTAATGACAGAAAAGGTTCATCAGTCTGAATTGGAAGGGGCATAGGCGAACGCCAGACCAAGGGGGAGACGGGACGCGAGGGAGACGGTTGAAACCGTCCGATGAAGGGAAACGAGCGCTTCCCCTCTACCGGCGACAGTTTTAATTGTTCGACGACTGTTTTAATTCAACGAAACCAAGTTGGATTTAGAGAATTAAAACTGTCGCTAGAGGGTCCCGTCTTTCGCGGCCTGCAGCCATTTGGAGAGGAAACGCAAAACTGTCGCAATCACCCAAAACGCCGGTTCAGACTGATTCGCTAGAGAATTAAAACTGTCGCAGCCTGAAACGACGCGGCTTTCACGTGTATTCAGAGCCATCATTATCGATAGCCTGCTTACAAACATGTAATTCCTGGATCACGTGGATGACAGCTCCCAGTCGGTAAGCTTCACTCATGTCTTCATGGAGTAACAGAAATGAACACCGCTAAAAGCATTGCCGCCCTCATGCTCGTAATCGCCTCCTCATCCGCTTTAGCTGAAGGAGGATCTGATCGCTTACACGGAAAGATGATTCAGGCAAATGAGCAAGCAATGCGTGCCTACGCCGCTGCCAATGGAAAAAAACCACCTGAAGTGATCCATTATCGCTACGGAATGAAACTGGATGTGGCGAGAGTTATCAGTATGACTTCGCTCAAAGGTAGCTGCGACGTGATGCCGACACAGATGAATTACGAGGACTCAACAGGTGAGTTGAAAATCCTCGAATATCGCTCTGCTGGAATTAACTGTAGAGGTCAAAACTGACCGAAGGGACAGGGTAAGTCTTGGAGTAAGCTGACCACGACCAGCGCTGCAGCTGGTCGGCTGGCCGGCAGAAGCCCTTCCCCCGGGGCATCTTGCATTACGTGTCAGGATAACTGGCAACTACTTGATCGTCCCCACTCTTGGTGAGGCCGATGACTTGATAGGCGTGTTTCATGCCATCAACCTCCATACCTGGTGAGCCAGCGGGCATGCCAGGTACCGCGACGCCTGCCAGGTCGTTGCGCTTTATGAGCTCCTGCACCTGGGCTGCGGGGACGTGACCTTCCACAAACTTGCCATCGATAACCGCGGTGTGACACGAAGCCAGCCTCGGAGCTACTCCTAGCTCTTGCTTCACCGCCCTCATGTCCGTTTCAACGTGGTCGACGACCTTGAAGCCGTTTGCCTCCAAGTGCGCTATCCATTTCTTACAGCAACCGCAATTAGCGTCCCGGTGCACATCGATAGTCAGGGGCTCCGCAGCAAAGGCGGCTGAGGCGATTAGAAGTGACGCTGCGGTACTTAAACCGAGGAAGCGGCGCTTACTTGTCATGAGTGTGCTCCTTCCCGTCTTTGTGCACATGGGTTTTGGGAGTAGAACCTGTGTGGTGGTCCGAGTGCGCCTCGCCGGACTCGTGTTCACCGTGGTGCTCCGCTACTGATGAAGACTCCGAATGCGAACTGCCATGATCATGACTTTCCTCAGCCACGCCGTTTGCTGCGGAATCATCATGATTTCCATGACCTGATTTCGCACCACCGTGTTGGCCTTCATGGTTATGCATATCGCTTTCGCCACCGCCATGTTGGTGACCACCACTGGAAGCGACCATCATCTGGTACTGCTCAGCATTGAGTTGCGGTAGCTGGTCCAGGAACGCGACGATTCCCCAGATGTACTGGTCGTCCATGCTCTTACCCCAGGCTGGCATGCCTGTCGCTTTGATACCGTGCTTGATGGTCCAAAACGCAGCAGCAGGGTCACCGCTTACACCTATCTCGGTGAGGTTTGGTGGGGATGGGTATAGGGCTTGGCTGAGTTCAGTTTTCTCCACCCCTGGCGCGAGGTGGCAACCGATACACATGGCGTTGTAGTTGCCTGCCCCTGCTTGGATGAGAGCAGGATCTTTAAGGTTTGGCACCTCAATGTCGCTTGCTCGGACTTCAATCGAGCGATCCCGCGCCATGGCCAAAAACGCATGCACAGCGGGGAAGTGTGGGTCGTCCGCACCAACGTTCACGAGACCGAAGTAAGCAGCACCTAGCACTGCTGCGCTAGTAACAGCACCTGCCGCCACCAGCGTTGTAATTGTTTTTTTCATGTTGAGTTCTCAAAACCACATCCGAATACCGGCCACAAAACGAGCTTCGTCCACGTCCCCGCCTTCATCCCGAATGAAATCGGCGGTTTTGCCGTAGGAACGGCTCCAGGTGACACCTATGTATGGCGCGAACTGGCGAACAATCTCGTACCGTAACCGCAGCCCGACTTCGGTGTTTGCCAGGCCAGAGCCGACGCCGCGTTCCGGGTCGTTCTTGCCATAAAAGTTGGCCTCAGCGGTTGGCTGAAGAATTAAACGATTGGTTAGCAAGATGTCGTACTCGCCCTCCAGACGGGCAGCGGTTTGACCGTTCTCGCCGATAAAGGCGGTGGCTTCAGCTTCGAAGTCATACAGGGCCAGGCCCTGAATACCGAACGCAGCCCAGGTCTGCGGATCCTCCGGTTTGAAATCCTGCCGGACGCCGGCGACAACATCCCACCACGGGCTTACCGAGCGGCCATAGAGGAGCTGCAGCTCAGCATCTTCAGTCACACCATTGGTTCGTTCACCTTCCGAGCGAATCCAGAGCCTATTGATATCGCCGCCCACCCAGCCGGATGCATCCCAAGCAAGCGTGCTACCTTCATCGGCATCTTGGTATTCCAGTTGGTCCAGCAAGAAAAAGCTGTTGAACCCGCTGTCATCCATTTTGTGCCCGTCAAGCGGGGGGAAGGCAGCCTGCCGGTCGGCATCAGTCAGCACCGGGATTGGCGTACGGCTGGTCGGGGTCGGCGAATCAGCGTTCCCGTTTCCCATCGTGGAATGACCCATCGCGCCATGATCCATGCCTTCCATGGACCCGTGATCCATGCCTTTCATGCTTCCATGGTCCATCTTGCTGTGGTCCATCGAGGCGGGTTTCGCTTTGGGCTGGCCATGGCCCATTTTGCTGTGATCAACGGGTGCAGGTTGCGTGGGTTGCTTGCTCGCGCCCATCTGGCTGTGGTCCATGCCCGGCATCGCAGCCTGTGATGAGGCGTCGTCCATCTGCATGGCACCGTGGCCCATTGCCGAGTGGTCCATTCCGGAATGATCCATTTCAGCGGCGAAGCTGGGCGAAACGCCCAGCACACCTAGAGAAACGGCGAATGCCAGCAGCGATGGTCGTGCAACGCTATTGGCCATTTTTCCCTGCCTTAGCTTTGTCGCTGCCATGCGATTCCATCATTTTGCTGTGATCCATTCCTTCCATGGAACCATGATCCATGCCCTCCATAGAGCCATGATCCATGCCTTTCATGGAGCCGTGATCCATGCCTTCATGGTTCATGCCCTGGGCTTGCTTGCTCTTCGAGCCGTTCGATTGCGCCGCGTTGGACGACTTTTGAGAGTGCTGATCATGGTTGTCACTGGACCAGGAAGACGGGGCGTACACCGCGAGCAGGCCAACCATCGCGGCAGAGAGGAAAAAGGCGCTTCGTTTCATTGGTTTGCTCATCTCGTATCTCCAGTTCATTCGTCCACGCGGACTTCTCGGAACATGCCCATCTCCATGTGGTACATGAGGTGACAGTGATAGGCCCAGCGCCCGAGTGCATCTGCGGTTACGCGATAGCTTCGTTTCGAGCCAGGCGGCATATCGATCGTGTGTTTTCGCACCATGAAATTGCCGTCCTCATCCTCCAGGTCACTCCACATGCCGTGCAGATGGATGGGGTGAGTCATCATGGTGTCGTTGACCAAGGTAATACGCAGGCGCTCGCCGTACTTGAGCCGCAGCGGCTCTGCGTCAGAAAACTTGATCCCATCGAAGGACCAAGCGAACTTTTCCATATGCCCGGTAAGGTGCAGTTCGATGGTCCGGCCAGGTTCCCGGCCGTCCGGGTCGATGAAGGTGCTACGCAAATCCGAATACGTGAGAACCCGACGCCCGTTATCGCGAAACCCGATCCCCGGATCGTTCAGCTTTGGCGTAGGGGTCATGGTCTGCATATCGACCAGAGGGTTGTTTGTTTCGGAGGCGGGATGAGTTTGCATGCCACCGCTGGAGGCCATATTGCTGTGATCCATACCGGCCATGTTGCCGTGGTCCATGCCAGCCATCTTGCTGTGGTCCATACCGGCCATGCTGCCGTGGTCCATGCCAGCCATCTTGCTGTGGTCCATACCGGCCATGCTGCCGTGGTCCATGCCAGCCATCTTGCTGTGGTCCATACCGGCCATGCTGCCGTGGTCCATGCCGGCCATCTTGCTGTGGTCCATACCGGCCATACCGCCGTGATCCATGCCACCCATGCTGCCGTGGTCCATCCCCATATCACTCATGGAGATGAGAGGCCTTGGATCTACAGCCGGCACCGGTGCCTGCAGGCCCTCACGGACAGCCAAGGTACCCCTTGAATAGCCGGTGCGATCCATGGATTGAGCAAAGATGGTGTAAGCCTGCTCGTTTTCAGGCTCGACAATGACATCGTAGGTTTCAGCAACGGCAATCCGGAATTCATCGATCGACACTGGCTTAACGTACTGACCGTCGGCTGCGACAACCGTCATTTTCAAGCCGGGGATCCGCACGTCGAAATAGGTCATCGCCGAGCCATTGATAAAGCGAAGCCGGATTTTCTCCCCTGGCTTGAAGATTCCCGTCCAGTTCCCATTTGGCGCCTGGCCGTTCATGAGGTAGGTGTAGGTGTGCCCGCTCACGTCAGCGAGATCGGTTGGGCTCATCTTCATCTCGGCCCACATCTTTCGATCGGCCACAGCAGCAGACCAACCTTTCTCGCTCACGTCGTCGACGAAGTCGCCAACGGTGCGCTTGTGGAAGTTGTAATAGTCCGACTGTTTTTTGAGCTTGGACATAACTCGCGCCGGATCTTCGTCGGTCCAATCACTCAGCATGACGACATAGTCACGATCGTAGGTGAAAGGCTCTGGATCCTTGGCATCAATCACCAGCGCACCGTAAACACCGACCTGCTCCTGGAAGCCCGAATGGCTGTGGTACCAGTAGGTGCCGTTCTGGTGGACCTTGAACTTGTACTCGTACATGCCGTCGGGAGCGATGCCATGGAAGCTTAGACCCGGCACGCCGTCCATATTCGCCGGCAGGATGATGCCGTGCCAGTGGATGGACGTGTCCTGCTTCAAGCGGTTGCGAACCCGTAGCGTGACCGTGTCGCCTTCGCGCCAACGGAGTATTGGTCCTGGCAGCGAACCGTTGATGGCCATCGCCGTTCGAGCTGCCCCGGTAATGTTCACCGGGAGCTCCCCGATGTACAGGTCAAAATCGGTGCCGGTCAGTACGTTAGGCTGGCCAGGGCTGGTTACGGCCCAGACCGGCGCGCGCCACATGCCCAGCCCACCCAGTAGTCCGGTAGCAGCCAGGCCTTTGACGAATGAACGTCTCGTGGTTTTGCTTTGCATGCCGTTGCGTCCAATCAGGTAGATCGCTGATATCCAGACTGCGGGGTCCGCAGCCATCTGGTTTCAATTGAGCTCCCCCAAGCCTCGTAGACTTTCGCCAAAGCACAAGGATTGCGGGAGGCAATACCCCGAAAGCTGACATAGTTCAGATTCCGGGGTGATTACATTTCTGTAAGCTAAGCTCAGCAGCTCTCGTGGCCGGGGTGCTTTTGGCTTTGGGCGGTAACGGGAGCCTCTGCTTTTTTCTCCTGAGCAACCTGGTAAGCCTGCATGGAAGATGCACGTGCAGCTTCCATCCTGGCGAAGGTGCGATCCGCGCCGCCTTCAGCCAGGGCGAGGCTCGCCATGCCGAAGGTGACTACCATCACAATCGCTTTGATCATGTTCATTTGCGTTTCCTCTAAGGGTCAGTTTCGCCTGATTGGCGCCGTTCACAGTGCTCAAGCTAGCTACCCGGCACTGTCAGCAAGCTGAGCCCGACATTACTTTTCCGTCAGCTTCTGGTTGGGTGCCTTTTTTGCTGCACACTGAAGGGCATCCAAGGGGGCGCAGCAGATGAAATTACTCGTAGCCGAAGATGAGCCAAAAATCGGGGCCTACCTGCAGCAAGGGCTGACGGAGGCAGGCTTTACCGTCGATCGTGTGGTTACAGGGACCGACGCGCTGCAATACGCTTTGAGCGAGGCGTATGACCTGCTGATTCTTGATGTAATGATGCCGGGGCTAGACGGCTGGGAGGTGCTGCGGATGGTACGTGCGGCAGGGAAAGAGGTCCCAGTCTTGTTTTTGACGGCCCGTGATGGCGTGGACGATCGCGTGAAAGGGTTAGAACTCGGGGCTGACGATTACCTGGTCAAACCCTTTGCATTCTCGGAACTGCTAGCGCGTGTGCGCACTTTGCTGCGAAGAGGCAGCAGTGGCTCTGCTCAGACCACTATGAAGATGGCTGACCTGGAGGTAGACCTGCTTAAGCGCCGGGCCACCCGAAATGGCAAGCGGATCGACCTCACAGCCAAGGAGTTCTCCTTACTGGAACTACTCATGCGCCGACGCGGCGAGGTGCTGCCGAAGTCCCTGATCGCATCGCAGGTGTGGGATATGAACTTCGACAGCGACACTAACGTGATCGAGGTTGCTGTTCGTAGGTTGCGGGCCAAGATTGATGACGATTTCGCCCCCAAGCTCATACATACAGTTCGTGGCATGGGCTATCTGATGGATGTTCCCGAGTAATGCGCGCCCAATCGTCGCTCGTTAAACGCCTTACCCTCATGTTCATGTTCGCGGTCATCGCCGTATTGGTCGTTGCCGGCGTGAGCTTCTACATGCTCAGTCAGCACCATTTCCAGATGCTGGATGAGCAAGCCCTGGCCGAGAAACTCGAATCCACCCGGCACATCCTTTCACTTTCAGCAGCACGTGATGAACTTGAGGATCAGGAGCCTCAACTGCGTGCTTTGTTGGGGGCTCATCAGGACCTTTCTGCGGAGATTCTTGATGCTGACGGTACTGTCCTGTTCTCGGACTCCAAGGCATCCCGCATCCCTGAGCGCTTTAAGCAGGCCTCTTCTGGCGCCGTTTGGGACTGGAAAATCGACTCGCGGAACTTCCGGGGGATTACCTCTCAACTGGCTATAGCGCAGTCGCAGGCGCCGGTAACAGTCATGTTGATGCTGGATGTCACCAGCCATGCCCACTTTTTCAAGACGCTGCAATGGTGGTTCGGCATTGGCTTGGTCATCAGCGCTCTGGTTAGTGCAGGATTAGGGTGGATCGTGGCCAAGAGCGGTCTTCGGCCGGTTGGGCAGATCACCAAGGTGGCGACATCCATGTCTGCCCGGTCCCTTCGCGAGCGAATTCCATTGGAGCCCGTGCCGCTTGAATTGCAGGAGCTGATCCTCTCCTTCAACGGAATGCTTGCACGCCTGGAAGACGCGTTCGTCCGGCTATCAAACTTCTCAGCCGACATCGCACATGAGCTGCGGACTCCGGTAAGTAATCTTCTGACGCATACCGAAGTCGTTCTGACCAAAAAACGCGACCTCGATGCCTACGAAGACAACCTCTACTCCAATCTTGAAGACCTCAAGCGCATGTCGCGCATGATCGATGACATGCTGTTCCTGGCAAAAGCTGATAACGGCTTGATCATCCCCGAGCAGGTTGATATCGATCTGGTCGGGCTAGTGTCCAGACTGATTGAGTACTACCAGCTTGCAGCCGAAGACCGAAGCATTCGGCTTGCCCTTCAAGGCGAAGGTACGATCCGTGGTGACCGGCTAATGATTGACCGGGCGGTTTCCAACATTCTATCCAACGCTTTGCGCTATACCCCCGAAGGCCACGATATCGCCGTCCGGATTGTCGAGGCGGCTGATCAAGTGAACCTGTCCGTCCAGAACAATGGGGCCACGATTGATCCGGAACATATCAACAAAATCTTCGACCGGTTCTATCGCGCTGACCCTGCAAGGCGGGAAGGAAGCCCAAGCAACGCCGGCTTGGGTCTGGCCATAACGCGTTCGATCATCGAGGCTCATGGTGGGCGGATTTGGTGTACCTCCGCTGACGGCGTGACGAGTTTTCACATCGCTCTGCCGCACGCCAAACAATCCACTTCCAAGCCTCAAACGGCTTAATGCTCATTTCATGCGTGTAACCTATACTCGGCCATCATGAACCGGCTCCTACGACTGTTCACCATCCTGCTTCTAATCGCATCGCTTCCTCTCAACGGAATGGCGGGAGTCGACTCGGCCATTGAACCATGCCCCATGCAAACCATGGGGATGGAGATGATGGCGGGGATGGATCCCGATTGTTGCCAGGATACTGATCCAGGATCAGCTGCCGACCACTCCAAAGCCTGCAAAGTGGGCCAGGAGTGTAGAACCGCGAGCACAGTTCAGGTCGAAATAATTAACCCCACGCTCACCTATTCTGCGCCTAGGCCAGTGGATACCTATGCGGTGAGCCTCGTAAACAGGGCGCCTCCTGACCCTTGGCGGCCACCCCGCGCCTGATTACCTCTTAAATTCACCCCATCGTCCTGTTTTGCAGCCGGATGATGGCATGCGCTTGCGCGCTGATTTTTTGAGGAATCATTTCCATGACTCCCCCACGTTACCGATTAGGGATGGCATGTCTGGCCGCTCTGATCAGCCTGTTGTCGACGTTACCGGCTCAGGCTACACCGTTGTCTCTGGAGGAAGCGCTTCAACTTGCCGAACGCAATGCCCCCATCCTCCAGGCCAGGCAAGAGCAAATGACGGCCGCTCGACACGCGGTGATCCCAGCAGGCGAGCTGCCTGATCCACGTCTCAACCTAGGAGTGCAGAACCTTCCTGTTGACGGCAGTGATCGTTGGAGCATGAACCGCGATTTCATGACGATGCAGGTTGTCGGCCTCTCCCAGGAAGTACCAAACCGGGACAAGCGGGAGGCACGAGTTGAGACGGCACGAGCGAGCGTTGAGCGAGCCGATGCAGAGGCGGTGTTCGAGCGCTTAAAAGTGCGTGCTGCCACAGCCCAAGCTTGGGTCGCGGCGTACACCGTTCAACGGAAACTGCAGCAGTTTGAGGACTTCTACAAAGAAAACCGTCTGTTGGCCGCAGCAATCCGCGCACGCCTGGCCGGCGGTACCGGCGCGACGGCCGACGCACTTGCTCCTGACCAGGAAGCTGCGCAACTCGATGAGCAAAAAGATGTTCTGCTCACACAGGCCGCTCAGGCACGGGCTGCGCTCAAGCGCTGGATTGGGGAGGATGCTGATACGCAAGCCCAAGCATTTCCGCAGTGGGCAGTGAGCGCGCCGGACTATCTACACGCCATACATGCACACCCCGAGTTGGCGACCTACAACGCCCTTACGCGGGAAGCACAAGCTCAGGTTCACCAAGCCTTGGCAGAAAAGAAGTCGGACTGGGGGTGGCAGGTGGACTACCAGCGGCGCGGGCCTGACTTCAGCAATATGGTGAGCCTGCAGGTAAGTTTCCAACTACCCCTGTTCGCTGGCTCACGGCAGGACCCGATGATCGCGGCACGTCGCGCACAGGTCCGGCAACTGGAAGACGAGCAGGAAGCGGCATTGCGTGAGCATAAGGCGCAGTTGGAGACAGATCTTGCGGATTACCAGCGATTGCAGCGAGCAGTGCAGCGCAGCCGTGAAACACTGCTGCCGCTGGCCGAGGATCGGGTCCGCCTCGCCCTTGCCGACTATCGCGCCGGTAAATCGCCCTTAAGTGAGGTTCTCACCGCTCGACGTCAGCGCGTTGAGGTACGACTGCAAGACATCGATCTTCAAGGACAATTGGCCGCGACAGCTGCACGGCTGCACTTCGCGTATGGAGAGGTGCGCGCATGAGAAATTCAACTATCAGCCTTGTGGTATTGGCCGCGTTGGCTATCGGCGGTGGCGTTGGCTATCAGCTAGCAAAGCGTGGGCAGGTGTCCACTGCCTCCCCTGAAACGCAACAGAAGGTGCTGTATTGGTATGACCCGATGTACCCCCAGCAGCACTTTCCAGCACCGGGCAAGTCGCCCTTTATGGACATGCCACTGGTGCCGAAGTACCAGGAAAGCACTGCTGCTGAGGTAAGCCCCGCAGTTCAAGTTTCACAGGGGCTCCAACAAAATCTGGGGGTCCGTCTGGCTACCGTAGCGAAAGGGCAGCTTGCTCGAACCCTCCAGGTGAGCGGCGTGCTTACCTTCGATGAGCGGGATTTTAGCGTTCTGCAGGCTCGTACCGGTGGCTACGTCGAACGCACCTATGGCCGCGCTACAGGCGACATGGTTGCCAAGGGCGCCCCATTGGCAGATGTGTTGACGCCTGAATGGGCGGGCTTGCAGGAAGAGTACCTGGCGCTTCAGCGATCTGGGGACACTGAATTGCGCGCTGCAGCTCGGCAACGACTACTGCTGGCGGGTATGCCTGCCGATCTTATCAACCGGATTGACCGTACGGGAAGGGTCCAGAATTCGGTAACGCTCTTGGCCCCAACAGCAGGCGTCCTTCAGGCTCTGGAATTGCGGCCAGGCATGACAATGACACCGGGTGCAACGTTGGCGAAGATCAATGGTATCGCGAACGTCTGGCTTGAGGCCGCAGTACCTGAAGCGCAAGCCCAAGGCCTACAGGAAGGACAGGCAGTGCAGGCGAATCTGGCAGCGTTCCCAGGCGAACCTGTTCCCGGCAAGCTGACCGCATTGCTGGCTGATGCTGATCTGCAAAGCCGCACCTTGCGGCTTCGTATAGAACTGCCCAACCCCGGCGGCCGGTTACGCCCAGGCATGACCGCGCAGGTTTCCCTCCATCCGTCCGGGCAACAGGATGACAGCCTACTGGTGCCAGCCGAGGCGATCATTCGGACGGGGAAACGCGATCTCGTAATGGTGTCAGAAGACGGAGGTCGATTCTGGCCGGTGGAAGTAGTGCTCGGCCAGGAAAGTGCTGGCCAGGTGGTCGTGCTGCGAGGCCTTCAGGCGGGCCAGCGCGTTGTGGCGTCCGGGCAGTTTCTGCTGGACTCTGAAGCGAGCTTGAAAGGTATCGAGGCCGTTACTGCTGGCGATGCTCCACTTGCGCAACCTGTTCAGCCAGCTCTACATCAGACCAATGGGCGCATCGTTCAAATAGAAGGTAATCAGCTGACCATCGCTCATGGACCGTTCGTGACGCTGGGCATGCCTGGAATGACGATGACTTTCCCTGTGGCAGATCCCCGCTTGATTGCCGGACTCAAGGTTGGCGAACGCATCCGGTTTGGAGTGCGCGAGCGCGATGAAGGCATGGTCATCGAGCAAATAACCCAGCAGGAGAACCAGCCATGATCGCGAACCTGATTCGTTGGTCGGTTGGCAACCGCGTCCTGGTCTTGCTGGCAACACTGTTTGCCGTAGCTTGGGGCGTTTTCTCTCTGCGCAGTTTGCCGATCGACGCGTTGCCTGACCTGTCAGATGTGCAGGTGATTATCCGCACCTCCTACCCAGGGCAGGCACCGCAGATCGTGGAAAATCAGGTGACATATCCCCTGACCACCACAATGCTTTCCGTACCCGGAGCCAAGACAGTGCGGGGCTTTTCAGCATTTGGAGACAGCTTCGTATATGTGTTGTTTGAGGACGGCACAGATCTCTATTGGGCGCGGTCCAGGGTGCTCGAATACCTAAGCCAGGTTCAGTCTCGATTACCGGCGTCCGCTAAGCCAGTGCTCGGACCCGATGCCACTGGTGTAGGCTGGATCTACCAGTATGCGCTGGTGGACCGCAGTGGTACCCATGACCTGGCACAGCTGCGCAGCCTTCAGGACTGGTTCCTGCGCTTCGAGTTGAAAACTCTTCCGGACGTTGCCGAAGTGGCGACGATAGGCGGGATGGTCAAGCAGTACCAGGTAGTGCTCGATCCGCTGCGCATGGCCAGCTTGGGAATCACTCAAGTTGAGGTTTCGGACGCCATCGCCAAGGCCAATCAGGAAACCGGTGGCGGCGTGCTCGAACAAGGCGAAGCTGAGTTCATGGTAAGGGCTTCCGGCTATCTGAAGTCACTCGATGATTTCCGAGCTATTCCCCTGCGCCTGGCTGCGAAGGGTATACCCGTAACACTGGGCGATGTAGCCACTGTACAGCTGGGCCCTGAGGCACGTCGCGGCATCGGCGAACTTGATGGACAGGGCGAAGCGGTGGGCGGCGTAGTAATCCTGCGCAATGGCAAGAATGCGAAAGATGCCATCGCTCACGTCAAATCCAAGCTTGAATCGCTGGAAAAAAGCCTGCCTGCCGGGGTCGAGCTGGTCACTACCTACGACCGTAGCCAGTTGATCGATCGTGCTGTGGAAAATCTCAGCCAGAAGCTGATTGAAGAGTTCATCGTGGTCGCACTGGTGTGCGCTGCATTTCTTTGGCATCTGCGCTCATCGTTGGTCGCCATCGTCTCGCTTCCGGTTGGTGTCCTCATTGCCCTGATCGTCATGCGCCACCAGGGCATCAACGCCAACATCATGTCGCTTGGGGGCATAGCCATTGCAATCGGTGCGATGGTGGACGCCGCTGTGGTGATGATTGAGAACGCGCACAAACGGGTTGAGGCTTGGCATACGTGGCACCCTGGAAAGTCGTTGCGTGGCGAAGATCATTGGAAAGTGATGACTGAGGCAGCAGTCGAGGTCGGGCCTGCGCTGTTCTTCAGCCTCATGATCATTACGCTGTCCTTCATACCGGTATTCACCTTGCAGGCTCAGGAGGGAAGGCTGTTTGCGCCCCTCGCATTCACCAAGACTTACGCCATGGCAGCAGCAGCGGGCCTGTCGGTCACCCTGGTGCCCGTGCTGATGGGGTACTGGATTCGGGGTCGTTTACCGGCAGAAGAGCGCAACCCACTCAATCGAACTCTGATACGGCTCTATCGCCCAGCATTGGAGATCGTTCTACGCCGGCCAAAGCTCACGTTGGCGGGTGCACTGTTAATTTTGCTCAGCAGTGTCTGGCCCCTGAGCCGGCTCGGCGGCGAATTCTTGCCGCCACTGGATGAAGGCGATTTGCTGTACATGCCGTCTGCCCTGCCAGGTCTTTCGGCGCAGAAAGCCTCTGAGCTTTTGCAACATACGGACCGGCTGATCCGAACGGTGCCGGAGGTCGCCAGTGTCTTCGGTAAAGCGGGCCGGGCTGAATCAGCGACCGACCCGGCCCCGCTGGAGATGTTCGAGACGACTGTCCGACTTAAACCGAAGGATCAGTGGCGAGCAGGGATGACCACTGAGAAGCTGATCGAAGAGCTGGACCGTACCGTGCAGGTACCTGGGCTAACCAATATCTGGATCCCACCGATTCGAAACCGTATCGACATGCTCGCCACCGGTATCAAAAGCCCGATCGGCGTAAAGGTCGCCGGCAGCAATTTGAATGAGATCGACCGGGTGACTCAGGCTATCGAGAAGGTGGCCAAAACGGTTCCAGGGGTGACTTCCGCCCTCGCCGAGCGATTAACCGGTGGACGCTACATCGATCTGGATATCGACCGCCAATCCGCAGCGCGTTACGGCCTGAACATTGCTGATGTCCAAGCGATTGTTGCCGGCGCCGTTGGGGGCGAAAACATCGGCGAAACCGTAGAAGGCCTGGCGCGATATCCCATCAGTGTTCGGTACCCACGGGAGTGGCGTGACTCTGTTGATGCCCTGCGGCAGCTACCGATTTACACCAGCCAAGGGGGGCGAATCACACTGGGAACCGTGGCACGGGTGCGTATTGCGGACGGTCCACCCATGCTCAAGAGTGAAAACGCGCGCCCCTCGGGCTGGGTGTATATCGACGTGCGGAGACGGGACCTGTCCTCCGTCGTTGCCGACCTGCGCCGGCTAGTCGATCAGCAGGTGAAGCTCGATCCTGGCATAAGCTTGAGCTATTCCGGGCAGTTCGAATACCTGGAGCGCGCCAATGCGCGCTTAGCATGGGTAGTACCGGCGACGCTGGCCATTATTTTCGTCCTTCTCTACCTCACGTTTGGCCGCCTCGGTGAAGCGCTGCTGATCATGGCTACCTTGCCATTTGCGCTAACCGGCGGCGTATGGCTGCTGTACATGATGGGCTACAACCTGTCGGTGGCCACGGGTGTCGGCTTTATCGCCTTGGCTGGGGTCGCAGCAGAGTTTGGAGTCATCATGCTGATCTACCTCAACAATGCCTGGACTGAACGAAACGGCAACGGTACGCAGGGGCAACCTGCGCTTCTGGATGCTATCCGCGAAGGGGCCGTGCAGCGCATCCGCCCCAAAGCCATGACCGTAGCAGTGATCGTCGCAGGCTTGATGCCAATCCTCTGGAGTAGCGGTACCGGCAGCGAAGTCATGAGCCGGATCGCTGTACCCATGGTCGGCGGCATGCTCACCGCGCCTTTGCTCTCACTATTTGTAATCCCTGCGGCTTACTGGCTCGTCAGGCGCCGCGGACTCGCTGTACACGATAACCCCCAAACAGGAGTAACCCGATGAAGAAGCTACTGATCAGCGCTGGCCTGGTGTTCGCCGTTGCGGCGGCGGTGCAGGCCCAAGACATGTATGGCACGGATATGAAGAATATGCCCATGGAAGGCAACGAGACCCAAGGCAGCCAGGCGGCTCCGACTGCATCGGCTGAGGGCACCATCAAAGCTTTGGAACCAGGTAAAGTTACCTTGGCGCATGGACCAGTATCAGCCCTGAAATGGCCGGCAATGACCATGGGCTTCAGCGCTACCGAGCAGCAACTCAAGGGACTCAAGGTAGGCGACAAGGTCAGCTTCGATTTCCGAATGAATGGGGGCACAGCGACGATCGTAGGTATTCGCAAGCAGTGACGGATTGACTTCTAACCCTGCCTATTAGAGCTGATAGGCAGGGTCATTTAGCCAAACTTTGGAAAAAGTGCTGCCGCAATTCCTGACCGCGCCGCCTTCAGCTCTGTGCCTCGGGACGCTAGTTGGTCTTTGCGCTCTGTAGCCGGGATGCATTCAGATCAGAGTAGTAGCTGACGTTTGAGCAGAGATCTTCGTGCATCACGATCTATATGGGTCGAAAGCGGACAGGGCATCGCAAAGTCATCCAACTGCCTGAGTTATCCGAACGCCAAAAAGGATTCCACCGAGCTTGTCGACAAGAAAACCCGCGACAACTCAGAGTGTTATCCGAGCAAACAGACTTTGGATACCCTATTCCCGCTAGAAACACTGCCGCTGAAACCCTCCTGGCATGTAGCTCCTTCGTCCTACGCTTCAGCCTCTATGACCCCCACCCAACCTTTCGCGCAGGTGCGGAACGAACCTAGGCGTAACGCGGGTATAAGCTTCGTAGGCAGCGCCAAACTGCTTGTGCATTTCCCGCTCTTCGGAAACCGCCAAACGCCCGTACATCACCAGCAACACCGGGAACATTGCCAGCGTCAGCAGCGTCGGCCACTGAAGGAGAAAGCCCAGAAGAATCAGCACAAATGCCACGTACTGCGGATGTCTGATCCAGCCATATGGCCCGACCGTTGCAAGTGAATGGCGGCGTTGCGCGTGATATAGCACGTTCCAGGCGGCAGAAAGCAAATAGAAGCCGAAACCCAGGAATAGGTAACTGGCAATGTGCAAAACACTGAAGTGTGGGTTGCCCTGGTCACCGAGCAACGTCGACCACAGATGGCCGGATTCGTGGGAAAGCAGATCAAGGTTGGGGAACCTGGCCTGCAACCAGCCTGACAACAGATAGATCGTCAGGGGGAAGCCATACATTTCCACAAACAGGGCAACGATGAAGGCCGAGAATGCACCGAAGCTCCTCCAGTCTCTCGCCGTTGCCGGCTTGAAGAAACTGAAGGCAAACATGATGAAGATCGCGGAGTTGATGAAAACCAGCGACCAGAGGCCATACGCGCTTTCACCATGATTCATGATGGATCTCCCGGCTTATGGATATCAGCCTTATCGGAGGGGGCCGGTTTGCTCTGGCCCTGGTGATGGTGTCCCCCATGCCCTCGATGCATGAAGACATGCATCAGCGGACAGGCGAGCAACAACAGATAAGGCAGGGCTCCAACGACATGGACAAGGTGCTCGGTGAGCAGGAAGTAGACGGCGACCCCGCCGATTACCACCAGGCCGATTGCGTAGCGTGAACGCCAGAAACTGGGTGGTGAGCCGTTTTCATCGAAGTGAGGGTTCATAGCGACTCCTGGGAAAGGAGATGGGTTACTTCGATGCAGGAGATGGCATGCGGTCCATCATCATCTGCATCATCGACTCCATCATGTCCATGCGCTTTTCCATCATCTGGTGGCGGGCGGCCATATCCCCGCCCATGCCGCCATGCATGCCCCCCATTTCAGGCATGCCACCCTCCATGGACTTCATCATGGCTATGCCATTTTTCATCAGCGCCATATGCTCGGCCATCAACGCCTGACGGGCTTCCGGCGTTTTGGCTGCAGCCATCTTTTCGTGCATGGCTTGCATGGCCTTCATTTGCTGGTCCATCGCCGCCATTTGCCCTTTGTCCATTGGCTGAGAAGGCGTCTTCTCGGTAGCCGCCGCGCTTGGTGCATCGGCCGGTTGATGTGTCGAGTGTTCATCGGTGTTTTGCGCCATGGCGCCCACGGACGCTGCGGCCAAACAAAGTCCGATCAGTAAATTTCGAACGTTGTTCATCATCATCTCCTTAGCACTGTTTTAAAGCCGGATGCCTTGGTCTGGGCGCCAGGCCTCACCTGGCACGACAAGCAAATTACTGCGCCGGCGTGAATGCTCATTTTTCGCCTCGTGCTCGGGTTGTACACCGACGGGCTATTGGGCACTCGGCGGCTCGAAGCTGATCCCGTTTGGCCCGGCGCCAACCTTATGGGTAGCAACGACCTTACGGCTGCTCGTATCGATGACAGATACGGTGCCCGCTTCAATATTGCTGACAAACACATAAGCGCCGTCGCTGCTGATGGCCACACCATGGGCACCCTTGCCGGTGGTCACGGTGCCCAGGCTGCTACGCGTCTGGAGATCTACGATGGAGACTCGGTCGTCCGGATTCTGGCCGCTGCCCTGATTCGCGACATAGACCTGGCGACCGTCAACGGTGGCCATCATCTGGATTGGCGTGCGGCCAACATCAACCTTGCTGATCACCTTGCGTCTGGCTGTGTCGATGATGCCAAGCTGATTTGTCGCACTGAGCGAGACGAATGCCAGGCGACCGTCAGGGGCAAAGCCGACCTGGACAGGGCCTTTGCCCACGGGAATCTGCGCGGTTTCTTTGAGTGTGACGACATCGATAAGCGATACGCTGTCGCTCTTCATGTTCGCGATATAGAGTGTCCGGCCATCAGGGCTCAAGCGCAGCCCATGGGGATAACGCCCAGTTGGAATACCGGGCAACTCGATTCGCTGCTCAAGGTCAAATACTCGCACCTGGTTGGCAGCGGAATCGGTCACAAAAGCTCGCAGCCCGGTGACGTCGGTGACCACATGAGCCGGGTGATCGCCTGCCGGGAAGCTGAACGGTGGCCTGTCCAGCGCGCTGGTACTGAACACCAGCAACTGCCCACCGGGCTTTTCACCGCTCGAATGCCCCGCATGTCCAGCCACTCCAACAACCAGAAGCAAGCTGCCGTCGGGCGAAACCTGTAGGTTGTGGGGTGCGATCGGCAATGCGACCGTGCTCACATCACCTGTCGCAAGATTTACCTGGCTAATGGAAGCGGACCGTTCATTGGCCGTGTAGACGTTACCCGTAGGGTTTGCCATGACCAGCCCCAGAGGGATGAGCAGGGATATCCCCAAGGCCATAGAACTAAACCGCTTGGCAGTCATCATTGTGAATGAGCTCCAACGAGGGGCCGGGGTATGTGAGCCAGGCTGGCCTATACATTTACTCAAGATAAACACCAATCGCGAAGCATTTTCTTGATCAGCGTCAACGTCCACGGCTTGACTTGGCGCTGGGTGATCGAAGGCCGTCCATTTCTTGGGGAGTATTGCTGGCTATCCCGACCCGGAGTCAGTCGACATCAGGCTGTATATGAAGAAACCGCGCCATGAAACATGGCACGGCGGCTTGCCATCTGAGCGGTAACGAGACTTAGCGACTGACTTTGGTTGGGTAACCAAGCGCCTGGACCAGTGCACCGACGCGTTCCGCCTCGATGTTGCTTTGGACACTCACTGTACCGGCAGCACGATCAACGATCACCTTCGCGTCGCCATCGGCAGCCTGGATGGCCTTGGTGATCTTGTTGACACAACTGCCACATCCCATACCGGAAACTTCCAAAACGAACATAGCGGGCCTCTCATGTTGGTACGGCTTTTCTCGCCGCTTTTACAGCTTCAACCTTGACACGATGACAAGGTCAAGGCCCGGTCAAGGGATTTATCTTCGCCCTGAAATCTTGTCCAACTCCTCTGGCGGCGGACCCTGCTGCATCACAATTGTCCCTTACGATCTTGGCAGAAGATGGCGGACGTCGCAGTTGCCCGATGTCCTCCATCAGGACCAGATTGGCGCCGAACTCGCGGACATACCCGCTAAGGCCAAAGCCCTAGACAGTCAGTCATATGGATCAGGCGTTGAAACGCTGATGGCGGAACTTCCTCTCATAGGTTGCGGTGTGCCCATTTCAGTCTGTGACTACGCGCTTCAGTCGCAGTGCGTTGAACACCACGGAAGCCGAACTTACGCTCATGGCCAATGCCGCAATCATCGGTGACAATAGATGGCCGGTAAGCGGGTAGAACAAACCTGCCGCCAGCGGTATGCCCATAGCGTTGTAGAAAAATGCGAAGCCCAAGTTTTGACGCATGTTCTTCACCGTGGCCACGGATAGTGTTCTGGCCCGCAGGATGCCCATCAGGTCGCCCTTGACCAGCGTCAACTGGGAGCTGTTCATGGCAACATCGGTGCCAGTTCCCATGGCGATCCCAACATCAGCCCGGGCCAGCGCGGGGGCATCGTTGATCCCATCTCCTGCCATGGCAACCCGGCGCTTATCGCCCTGCAGGAGCGCCACCAGTTGCTCCTTGTCCTCGGGCTTCACTTCTCCGTGGACTTCCTCGATGCCGAGTTGTTTCGCGACCGCACGTGCCGTAGTCAGACCGTCGCCGGTGGCCATGATGACCTTCACATTTTCTGCCTGTAACCGGGTTACCGCCTCCTTGGAGGTGGGTTTGACCGGATCGGACACCGCTAGCAGGCCAGCGAGCACGCCATCGACGGCCAGGTACATGATGCTCATGCCTTCCAGACGTAGCTGCTCGGCGCGGTCTCGCAACGGACTGGTGTCGAGGCCAGCCTCTTCCATCAAGGTCGTGTTGCCAAGCTGCAGCCGTTTGCCGTCCACCTGGCCACGTACACCGATCCCAGAGCCCGACTCAAACGTCTCTGGCTTGGACAAGCTGTGTCCATGCGCTCGCGCATGATCGACAATCGCATGTGCCAGCGGGTGCTCGCTGCCTTGGTCCAGGCTGGCGGCAAGGCGCAAGACTTCGGGTGGCATGAACTGCCCGGTACCGACCACACTATGAAATACTGGCCGGCCCTCGGTGAGGGTCCCGGTCTTGTCGACGATCAGCGTGTCGATCTTGCAGAGGTTCTCGATAGCACTGGCGTCTCGGAAGAGCACGCCACTGCTGGCAGCCTTCCCGGTAGCGACCATGATCGACATGGGAGTGGCCAGGCCGAGCGCGCAGGGGCAGGCAATGATCAGGACCGCGACCGCATTGATCAGGCCGAAGACCCAGCCAGGCTCCGGTCCGAAAAGCCCCCAGCCGAAGAGGGTGACCAGCGCGACCAGAATCACCCCCATGACGAAATAGCCGGCCACGGTGTCCGCCATCCGCTGCATCGGGGCTTTCGAGCGCTGAGCCCGCGCGACCATCTGCACGATTTGCGAGAGCACTGTCTCGGCGCCGACCTTCTGCGCCGCCATCACAAGGCTGCCGTGGGTATTCAGCGTGGCACCGATGAGTGCATCCCCAGCTTTCTTCATCACTGGCACGGGCTCGCCTGTCAGCATGGATTCATCGATAGCACTTTCGCCCTCCAGGACCACCCCGTCGACCGGC
This sequence comes from Pseudomonas alloputida, assembly GCF_021283545.2. Lineage (NCBI taxonomy): Bacteria > Pseudomonadati > Pseudomonadota > Gammaproteobacteria > Pseudomonadales > Pseudomonadaceae > Pseudomonas > Pseudomonas alloputida. The sequence continues at coordinate 6,400,826 of NZ_CP128540.1, forward strand.
ACCTTCTCGCCAGGGCGAACGCGCAGGTGGTCGCCCGTATGCACGTGGGTGAGCGGAATATCTTCCTCCTGACCATCGGCCCCGATGCGACGGGCGGTCTTGGGGGCAAGGCCCAGGAGCGACTTGATGGCGGCAGAGGTTTGTGAGCGCGCCTTGAGCTCGAGCATTTGGCCGAGCAACGTTAATGAGATGATGACCGCGGCCGCTTCGAAGTAGACGCCAATGCGGCCATCCTGCATGAAAGTCGTCGGGAAAACCTGCGGGAACACTGTGGCCGCAACGCTGTATAGGTACGCCGCAGCCGTTCCCAAACCTATCAAGGTCCACATATTCGGGCTGCGATTACGAATCGATGCGACCCCACGCACGAAAAACGGCCAGCCAGCCCATAGTGTCACGGGAGTGGCCAGAATCAACTCCACCCAATTCTGTGTGGCACCATGCAGCAATTGGAGCTGGTGGGCAGTCATGGCCAACACGGTCACGATGACCGTCAGGGGCAAGGTCCACCAGAAGCGGCGGGAGAAGTCCTTGAGTTCCGGGTTCTCGTCTTCCTCAAGCTCCGGTATTACCGGCTCTAGGGCCATGCCACAGATTGGGCAACTGCCCGGCCCACGCTGGCGGATTTGGGGATGCATCGGGCAAGTGTATTCGGCGTCCGCCGCGTTGCTTGGCTGCGGGGCAGCCGAGTGGAGATGGCCCGCGTGTTCTTGGTCCTGGGGAGGGCTAAGATAATGCACAGGCGCTGCGCGGAATTTCGTCAGGCACTTTTCACTGCAGAAGCGGTATGTCCTTCCCTCGTATAGCTCGAAGTAGCGACTATCCGGTGGCACCGTCATACCGCATACCAAATCGCGCTGACTACCATCCGGTTGCTCATGCGGGTGCGAGTGGTCATGGTCATGCTGGCACGATTCGGTGTGCATGAAGTAGTTCCCTTTGTTGTCCGGTTTGGACGAGTTTTCACCCTTTTGGTGAGAATACCCGCCATGGTTGTGCCCGAAGAGGTGCGTCAGCAGACAGAGCAACAAAATTAAATCAGTGTAGTACCTGTGACAGGTGGCCATAGTGCTCACGAGCCACATATAACAGGCCAAATATGACCTGTATGATCAGTGCGATACCGCCTTTAGTCCGCCAAAAAGGTATTGCCAGATCAGCACCATGGCGATGGGCTCCGTCATGATCAACTCCCAAGCTGGGTGGGAAATATCGGCCGCTGCCGTATTGCTCAGCCTAGACAACATCTCCTTGTACAACTGTGACGCCAATCAATGCTCCTGTAAGGGTGTCGATTATTGTTGTGGTGTAGCGTCATGGCATAGATCATTTCTGGAGGTTGCTGATCCTGCTGCTGCACCAGTGGTTGCCCTTCGACACTGCGCTGGCTGCCTTGTACCCCGGCGAGGGAGTGCCCAAGCCGCTGGAGGAGTACGACGCCGGCTCCCGGAGGGGAACGCCGTCCATGCTTTCCTGCCTGGACGGCCTATACTTGCTCGACCCCTTCTACCGGGCCTGTCAGGAAGGCCTGCCCAGTGGGCTGTAACGCCTGGAGGAGATCGCTTCTGACCAGTTCCGTCAAAGCGAGTACTTCCTCAGTTACTTCCACGCCAACGCATTGGAAGACGAGGTGCAGTTCGTTCTCCAGTTGCCGGCCTAGGTAGCCTTATGCGATCTAACAGCTCAAGCCCCAGACCTGATACATGCGGTGCGATACAGCGCTGATCGGGTCACTCTTCGCTGTTCCCCTTCCAGCTTTGCCTTTGCCCACAGCAGACGTCGGAGATGAAACTGCTCGGCGGACTCACAAACCTGCTCCAGTGCTCTCGCACAAGGCTTTGATCTGGCCATCTTTGCTTGAATGGCTGACCCGTGGCAGGGCGTTGGCCGTGTTTTCTTCGTGCGTGTTGAGCCCAATGCGAGCGCGATCCACCATCCACAGGCCGCTACTGCCGCGCGCCAATTCTATGCCGGCACTACTCGTCAAAAATTAGGTGAGTGCCTACCCGGCAGGCAATGGGCTACTATCGAGCCCTATCTCTATCCGAAAGGGTTAGCTCCGTTGCCAGGGAATTGCATGCAGGCCATCGATATTGAAAACGCGATCGTTCTTCCTTGGGGGCTTGGCTCAAGATCGCCCCATGACCTGTTTTCTGTGTGCTCAGAAATCATTAACTGCCCTGGCGACATCGTTTTAGACGCTAGCAACCTCTCGTATATCGATCCGTTAGGGATGGCCACGCTGCGGGCGTTGTTTGAGAACCAGTTGGCCCAGAAGCGAGTTTCGATGCAGTTTCTGAGCAGAGACCTGACCTCCTACCTAGCCAGGATGGATTTTTTCAAGGACATTGATGTAGAGGGTGTTGATCTATCGGGAGTAGGACGTCGAAACGACCGAAGCACCTCGTTGGTGGAAATCACCAAAATCAGCGAACACCATCAAGCAGAGGCTGCAGCGTCTCGCCTCGCTAGGGCTATCACGGGAAGGTTGACTCAGTCGGACCCGGACGCTCCAGTCGACGAGTACACGGGACGGAATGAGTTTGACTCCTACCGGGGCCCTTTGGAGTATTCGCTCAAGGAGCTATTGGAAAACTCGCTTACTCACGCCCGCAGAGAGGGACGTGGTGACGCCGCCGTTTGGCTGACCTGTCAGTTTTATCCAAAATTGAACCTTGTACGCATGGCGATCGTCGATAATGGGTGTGGGTTTCTCGCGACACTGAGGAATCACCCTGAGCTTCATGACCGCACGCATTTGCACGCGATCGAGGCGGCACTCAAACCGCGAGTGAGCTGCAACCGGGGTGCGATGGCCGAGATCCTGGGTAGCGAGAACCAAGGTATCGGGTTAACAACTACCGCAAAAATTGCAGACGCGGCGGGCGGTGGTTTGATCATCGTGAGCGGCAATGGCATACATGACACAAAGCGTCGGCAGTCTCAGGAGCTGCATGATGCGCTGTGGAATGGTGTATCGATCGCGTTTAGCTGTACCCGTGAGCTGCTGCCCACCATTTCGATCAGTGACTTGCTGCCGAAGGACGATGCGGGACAGGTTGACGACGATCTCGACCTAGATCTGAATTTCCGCTAGCTCTGGCTTTTTGATAGCTCGAGGGCTAGAGTCGATCATGCAAGGAGCGGTAAATGGGAGATTCAGCGTCAACTGAAACTCTCGGGCTGCAAAAAAGGATTATGCAATACAAGGGGTTACGACATGCAAACTCAAATTCGATTAAGTAGGGATAGTTCTATCCGAACGTACGGAATGCGAGCTTCAGCGATCCCCTACCGTACCGAAATCGAACGCTCGCTCAGTAGTGGTGAGAGCGTTGTCATAGATTTCGCTGGGAACGATGTCACTCAGTCCTTCGTCGACGAGTTGATCGGGGCGCTGATTCTGAAGGAGGGTCGCCAGGTGGTATCGCGCCTTGCCTTTGAAAACTGCACCAACGATGTCAAAGGAATCATTAAATTTGTGGTCCATGATCGAGTTCGACAGCTGCAAAAAATGCCCGCGTGACGGATCCGCATTGAATTTAAGGCCCTCAATATTGAGGGCCTTTTCATTGGTGCCAGGCAAAAGATAGCCGTCTTGAGTGGCCCCCATAGCTCGCCCTGAAAAGCGAATGTCAGGGGACACACCGCAGAAAAGCGTTCTGTAGCGGAGGAATACGTGGAAAACGGAGCTTAGGTTTCCTCATTGAGATGTGTAGAAATCCATCGCGACTCACCTATGCAAAGGCTGCGAAAAGCCTGAATCTACTGGGGTATCGTGGCGTGAGATATGTGCAAAAAAATGTGCACAGCATCTGCGGATTGGAGAGCTGGCTTGGCTCCTTAAGTAAAACCATCAAGCTGCAACGGACCTGCAACTCCTGCGGCTTGAAGCAAAGCGGGTAATACCACCCCTGCAGGCCCAACGAGCATTATCTCTTCCGCCCCGTCCATCCCCACGTCGTCAAGGTTCACATGGATCACGGTTGCCCCGGCCGCCAGAGCCATATCTGGAATACCGGCTGCCGGCATGACTACGCCAGATGTACCCACCGAAATCAGCAAGTCACAGGCTTCCACAAGCCTTACTGCTGAACGCCACGCATCCTCTGGAAGATTCTCTCTGAACCAGACCACCCCAGGGCGCAACCTTCCGTTGCATCGAGTGCATCGCGGGGGCTCGATCATCTGTCCCGCCGGGGGAACCGCCAGTTGGTCTGGTGATAACTCTGCTGGCCGGTGACATCCAAAGCATTTCACGTCCATCAAGCTGCCATGGAGGTGTATCACCGGACTGGAGCCGGCTCGTTCATGCAGATCATCGATGTTCTGGGTAACGACAGATACGTTCCAGCCAGCATCAGCTATCCGTGGAATAGATAGATGAGCCAAGTTAGGTTTGGCCTGGCCAACCTGCTGTCGACGCCAGAGATACCAGCTCCAGACGAGAGCTGGATTCTCGCGAAAGGCGTTCGCTGTTTCGAGACGCTGAGGGTCATGCTTCGCCCAGAGCCCTGTCAGTTTGTCGCGGAAGGTCGGAATTCCGCTGTCAGCAGAGATACCTGCACCCGTGAAAAAAACGACCCTCTTGGACCTGCGCAAAGCCTCAGCAGCTCTTCGCAAATTGCTCATTGGACACACCTCAGCCCCGCAGCAGGGACACCCTTGCAGTAAACACGGGAAAAGCCGCACATCCTAGCTAAAGCACTCGCGTTTGATCGGAAAACCAAGCGTTGAGTGCAGGGTGCCGCATACTGATCTCACCGATTTTAGGAAAGCTCCAATGGATTTCAGCTTCCCGATCTACAGCTAGCCGTAGCCCCATCGCGGGAGGTGCTTGTGACCACTCCCTTTGCTCACATCCAGACCCGACATGAGCCTTCAACCGAGCCGAATAAAAGCAAGGTCGCTTTGGTTGCTACCCTGTCGATTGAAGCCAATACAGACCAGACGATCGATGCTTACCTCGGTGGGCTGCAGATGTACAACGATCTATTCGAGTGGCGGCTGGATGAGTACCCCCAGAAAGCGCTAGATCTCATCATCGACTGCTTTCTCCCCGCAGAGTCGGTGCCTCAATCCATCCTGAAGAACGGCGTTTCAGTCGGGCTCATCCGCTCCAGGGTCTTCCAAAGCGGAGACTGGATATCAGGCAAGCAATGGCTTCAGCTGGCATCTACCTCCACCCCAGGCGGTGAAGTTGATCCCAACCAGTCACTGGCTGATGGTCAGATCTTCTCGCTTCGACCTGGGAAGGTCGACTTCTTCCCCGTTTATGCTTTGGACGGTAGCAACGGCTATCGACCGATCAGCAGACTTAGCGACGTACTGTCCGTTCTCTCGACTCGCATGGACGAGTGGTCTATGGCGGCTTGGTTCCAATCAGAAAATTCGTCTCTGGGCGGTATCGCTCCCAAGGCCTTGCTGTTATCCGCCCCAGAACAGGTGCTAGCTGCCGCAAAGAAAAAGCCAAGAGGAAGACGTGTGAGCAGATGAACGGCTTCAGACTGCATACCGTGCCGCGTCCGATGGATGGCGTCTCAGGGGATCAAAGATGAACAGTCAAGCAGCTCTCGGCAGCGATCGTAACTGGCGACCCGTCTTCCATGATTGCTATTCGACGGTGATCAAGGCGGTTGATGCTCGGTATGACGTTCGCGGTTATCTGTTATCAGAGTTGGTGAAGCTTTGCCTGAAAAATCGGGCCAAAGTTCCGCTAGCTCGGCGCGCCTACTACGAGGGATGCGTTCAGAAGGAAGCCATAGCTTTTCTGGAGCGTTACACCTCCCACCTGCTATTCGGCCCTGGCGGCCGACTCTCGCCGCAGGAATACCGATACGACACATATTGATGCTGTCAAAGGCGCGACTCTGGCTTAACCAATTGTCCCAACGTTGGCAGAGGCTTGATGATGAAAATCACTGGTCGTGTAGAAACGGAAGCGGTGGTCGACGTGAGCTGCGACGTATGCGGCTCCTCCACACGTTTGGAAACCGGCAGTCTTCAGTATGGGGTGCTCCACGCGCACTGGGGCTTCGGTGCACTGCATGACGGAGAGCGCTATGAGGTGCACCTATGTGAACCTTGCTTCTTCCAGACCATCGCTTACCTCAAGCAAGAGCGGCGCACAGCCAACATGTTTGAAGGTGATCCACAGCAGCCCGAGGATGACTTCGGCCTCGCTTCCAGGGATGACTTTTTCCGTGATGGTCACTGATTTGAAAGCCGAGCTGGACATGCTACTTCGGCTTTTTAGGGGGTGAGGACGGGGACTGTGAGTCCGCATATCGATGGAAGGCTAGTGCTAGGTCTTCGTCGGTCGCCTTTGGAAGCGGTTTACGACGGGGCGCTTTGGCCGGAGCTTTCTCATCCGGTTGGGTAATCTGCCTAAGTAGGGAGCGCTCAGTCTCGGTAGCCGACGAATCGAAGACCTTTGTCTGTACACGCTGATCACGGTCTGTCCTGTTAAAGCTCACCACGTTCGACTTGTATTCAACAGGTAAGTCAAATGGACAGCGCAGGTCCAAATGCCCCCCTTGATTGCCTTTGCTAATGGCCAGCAATTGCAACTCTTCGACCTCTTTCGAGCTGGTGGTATACGCGCTCGATCTGTAGGCCTTGTGGAGGTCGTCGACTTCAATCCGGTTTCTGCCGGCGACTCGGCATTCGATGTAGGCAAGCTTCAGCAGTTGTACGACAAGCCGCTTGATACCAAAAGTGGAACGGTAAAGCTCAGCCGCAAATTCATCCTTTCCTGAACTGATACGGCCGTCACTGAGCCTCATGCACTCGCCTACGTACTCTGCCCAATCCTGGCTCCTTGGATCCTCGGGCAGCATTACCCTGGGTTGAGAAAGCAGCCTCTGCTTGTCCTCACTGTTGCGACGAAACAGCTTGTGCCCGAGGCTATAGTTGGACACAAAAATCGTCGGCACTCCGATGGCTACCATCGTCAATAGTATGTCGGTCACTTTGGACGCGCCCATGCCGGTGTTGATGTGCTGCGTCTCATCCAGGACAACTGTTAAAACCCCGTCCCGGTTGGCGCGACGGCGACACTCCACAAGCAGTTTTGCCAGGTTACCACCCCGCCCCTCATGACCACTTCCATGAATGAAGTCTAGTAGGAGCTGTTTACCACTCGCTTTACCGCGGGCGCTCGCATACCACATCGAGGCAAGCTCTATGCTGCCCTCGAACAGGTCACAAGTCAGTTCTACCGGCGGGGGCATCGCTCTTCGAAGAGCAGCAATCGTCTGGCTTTTACCGACCCCAGCTAGGCCGGTAAGGCAAATCGGTGAAGCTTCCACGTCGGGCGGATTAAAGATCCTTCCGGCGTACTCTGCTTCACTCCTGAAATTTTTGAGGTTGTGCAAATATGCCAAACCGATCATTTCTTGAATAAAGGCAAGCGAGAACTGGTTGGGGAGGTACATCTCTTTGAGCCGCTCAGCGAGTAGCTCAGCACCGAGCAAGGGAGGAAGCGCCTCCAAATCCTTTATCGGATCTGGTCGAACAGTCACTCGACTACGGATGGATTCGATGTCCATATAACCATCGAAGCGAGCTTCAATGATTCTGTTCATTTTTTAGCGCCCCTGAATCGATTGAAATCGTCCGTGTCGCGCTGGGCAGCACCTCCTTTCGAGGGCCGCCCAAATTTTCTCTCGCCAGCATCCCATTCTTCGCCTGTATTCTGTTTGAATCTGTCTTCGAAATGCTGCTCATGCGCAGGGCGCTCGTCTCTGAGATCAGCAGCAGCTCCTCGACGTACCTGATCAATGTCTTGAAGATCACGCAAGGAAATATCGACGGAGCTTTGCGGACTACGCGATGGCCGCATGAAGTCTAACTGGTATAAAACCCCTTTAACTTCTATCCATATATGACGAACACACATGACCAAAACATATACGGAGGTGTTGATGACACCTTGCCGGGCCACCAAATCAAAAATTCCTGTTTCTTCCAATTCACGGGATCGGTATTTTCGCCCGTAAAAATAGACACCGTCCTTTCTTATCGCAGCTGGTCGTACATCCAGAAACTGCCTCACAGCCGTTTCGAAGGGGACCCCAATCGAGGAATCTCGTCCACGCATACTCCAATAGCAGTAAATGTCATGTGGGGTAGGCTTAATGCCGGCCAGAATCATCTCCTCGTCCATACGCAGGCCAGCGTCAGAGGTATGGTTATCCTTCAGGACCCGCACAATCTCCCGCTTGGCCATCTGTACGAAATCGAGCTTGCTGTGAAAATAGGTCGGCTGCCCGAGGGTTTTCTTGTCTCTCGGGTGTGAGGATTCGACAGTAGCCTTGGACTGACCTGAGTAGATTGGCGTCAGATCTACCGACTTTAACCAGTGAATCTCTGGATCTACTTCGTACCCTGCAGCAGGTCCTCTATCAAGCACCATAGAGCCCGACAAACCAGCACTCGGCCATTCTTCGGCACTGATTTCAATACCGTACTGCTCGCAGAATTTAACTTTGTCACATGCCATGCAGTAGATTGCCATGCGATAAGCGGCCATATTTTCTTTGCCTTCCGAAAAGCCAATGCCAAGCACCATCCCTGACAACGCACAAACAGCACGGACGACACAAAAGCTGTCAACTGCACTGCCTTCAGTCAACCCAGATAGTTTCTCGGAAATATTATATCCGTCAAACTCAATTCGCTGACTCACATTAATTAGGTTGTCGGCAAAACTTCCCTCTGAACCAGATTGAGCACGAGCCCGGTGCGCTCCTTTCAAAGCGATACGGAGCTGTTTTGCGCTGATTAGTTTAGATATCCAATACCTAAACTGTGGGAATGAAGGGAATGGCATGCCTTTAGGATGTCTGTATTCAACAGCCTCTCCCGCCAGCTTGTATGCATTGCAGCCAAACTCTCCTATAAGGATGTCGCTGTAGATCTTATTTTGTAAGGGATCCATCATCCCCACATTCCAACCGTCCACCTGATTCCCGATGCTGTGCTCCCGATTTCTTTCTGGAGCCAGCCCGCCATGATGCGCCCCGACAGCAAAGTCGAAAAAGTCTACCTCTACCCCAAGCCCGTGGACTTTCGAAAGTCCATCGACGGCCTCACTGCCCTGGTCGAACTGGACATCAAGGTCGCCGTGTTCGACCCGGTACTTTTCGTCTTCCTCAATAAAGCCCGTAACCGCATCAAGGTGTTGTATTGGGAGCGCAACGGCTTCTGCCTTTGGCTCAAGCGCCTCGAAGCCGAGCGTTTCAAAACTTCACCCGACGCGACCGACGAAGCTATCGTACTGACCGTCCAGGAACTGAATTGGCTACTCGACGGTTTCGATCTCTGGCGCAACCGTCCGCATCAGGTTTTGACTCCTCGTTTCGTCGCCTGACCGGGTATAATCCGGGCCATGATTTCAGTGCCCGATAACCTTCCTGACGACCCTGCCGCGCTCAAACTACTGCTTGCGCAGTTGTTGGCCGAGCGCACGGTCGACAAAGGTCAGATCGTCGACCTTAAAGAACAGGTCAAGCTGCTGCGTGACCGATTATTCAATCGCAAGTCCGAGCAAACCGTCGAGTCCAACACGCCCCAACTGGCGTTGTTCAATGAACCCGAAAGTCAGTGGGTACCTACCGCTGATGATGCCGACGAAGAAGTTGTTGCGCCAAGCAAGCAGCGCGGCAAACGCAAGCCACTGTCGGCTGACCTGCCACGCATTGAAGTCATTCATGACTTGCCCGAGCACGAACTGACTTGCGCCTGTGGTTGCCGCAAACACGTGGTTGGCGAGCAAACCAGCGAACAACTCGACATCGTGCCGATGCAGATCCGTGTGCTTAAACACGTACGCAAAATCTATGGCTGCCGTGGCTGCGAAACCGCGCCGGTCACCGCTGACAAGCCGGCCCAATTGATTGAAAAGAGCATGGCCAGTCCCAGCGTGCTGGCGATGTTGCTAACCACCAAGTACGTCGATGGCCTGCCGCTGCACCGCTTCGAAACGGTGCTGAACCGACATGGTATCGAGATCCCCCGGCAAACCCTGGCCCGCTGGGTCATCCAGTGCAGCGAACACTTTCAGCCACTGCTGAACCTGATGCGTGACCGCCTGCTGGAAAGCCCGGTGATCCATTGCGATGAAACTCGCGTGCAGGTGCTCAAAGAGCCGGATCGTGATCCGACCAGTCAATCCTGGATGTGGGTGCAGGCCAGTGGCCCGCCTGATCGACAAGTCGTGCTGTTCGATTACACCACCAGCCGCGCGCAGGAGGTGCCGCTGCGCCTGCTGGAGGGCTATCGCGGTTACGTGATGACCGATGATTACGCCGGTTACAACGCGTTGGCGCTACAGCCGGGCGTTGAACGACTGGCGTGCATGGCGCATGTCCGGCGTAAATTCGTCGAAGCGCAGAAGGTGCAGCCTAAGGGCAAGAGCGGTCGCGCCGATGTTGCGCTGACGATGATCAACAAACTGTATGGCATCGAACGCGACCTCAAGGATGCCAGCGATGAACAGCGATTCATCGGTCGTCAGGAACGAAGCCTGCCGATCCTTGAGCAGTTGAAAAGTTGGCTCGACAAGACGCACTCACAGGTGACACCGCAAAGCGTACTGGGCAAGGCGGTGCTTTACCTGGCAAACAACTGGAACCGCCTGGAGCGGTATGTCGAGGCGGGCCACCTGCCGATCGACAACAACCTGGCAGAGCGGGCCATAAAGCCGTTTGTGATCGGGCGCAAAGCTTGGCTGTTCAGTGACACGCCCAAGGGAGCCACGGCTAGCGCGCAGATCTACAGCTTGGTCGAAACCGCCAAGGTCAACGGCCAAGAGCCCTATACGTGGCTGCGCCACGTCCTGGAGCGACTGCCGCACGCCTCATCGGTAGCAGACTACGAAGCGCTGCTGCCATGGAACTGTTCGCCAGAGATGCCACGGTAACTTTGGCTTCCACCTTGTGGTAGGTGGGGTTCATGGATCGGTTACCTTATTTTGAGTCTTGTGGGGGGATTTATTGGCGAGGAACCCCTTTAGCAACCTCTGCTGCATTTCTGCATCGCAACGATAACCATGCCTTTTTCCCTTGCGAGAGGGCCGACCAAGCTTCGTCATACGCCCTGGCCCTTCTCGATTCCATGCCCCAATACGGTGGAGAGGTGGCAGCAAGGACCACTTAGTCCGACCAAACACCATGTATGAGTAGAACCAGAGCCTTGTCCTGGCTGCGTTCTGATGGGGTCGTTGTGCTTTGGCGTAGGCGTTAATTAGGGCGTCAGGATCATCGCTCGCGAGGATTTCATTTTGGCGAGCAACCAAGCCAGATATCGCAGCAAAACGCTTGTCCACCTTCTGCTCGTAGCTTTCTTTCTTTGAAGCTCGCCGATACTCCAGATGCTCGATGGCAACGCCCTCGATGGGTGTAAGCCATGGAGGACTTGAATCGGCCGATCCATCCTCAACCAGCCACCCATTCTCGACTGCCTCCTCAAAATCAAACTGGCTCAGTTGGATCAGGTGGGTGCTGATGTGTTTGCCATCGTCTTTGAATTCGACCAAGCGAACACGGTTTTGCCGGCCATCGCTGACCAATAGGTGATATACATCGCCTTGTGGAAGGTTACGAAACCCCTCGGGGGCTATGATTCGCGAGCCTGCCCTCATGGCGCGGCCTCTTCAAAAAGCGAGCCGAACTCCTGGAGCAGATCGCATCCACCGGTAATCAACGGGCGATCGATCAAGATAGGTTCGCTGAAGTCGACTTGAAGCTTTCGGTCCCAAATCAGTTGGTAGATCTTGGCTATGAACTGGTCACGGAAGCCCCACCGAGCACCGTATTCAATCGCCACGTAGGCCACGGGCTTCCCGACCTGAACAGCCTCAGCAATCGCACCGACAAAGTCTTGAAGCAGATTCGGTTCAAGTGAAAAATCAAGACCGTGCATACCAAACAACAGGTCTAGATTCGCCTGAATAGTGGGCGATATCAGATCTCGGGAAACCTCTACGGTCCGGATGCCGGCGCTGGCGTAGTATCGGCGCTCGAGCTCTCCCCGAAGCTCGGCATGGTCGCGGTCCTTCTTTTGTTGAACAGGGGTCTTCGCAGACGTGCTTCGACGTTCTCGAAATTCCTGGGCCTGGTCCTTGACCGTCCAGTTGATGGCAAACGGTTCTCCTCGACAGTTGAAGAGGAAGAGCAGGAGGTCGCCTTGGTACGGGTACGGGACCCAGCCCCTGTTTCCGCTCGCGTCTTCGACTACGATTTCATGATGTTTGAAACCGATCTCTCTTGCGATATCCATGGTGCCGCGGAGAGGGGGCGGGAATGTGCCCTTCGTCAATGGGTGCCCTTTCAGTGGGTGCCCTGTGTTCACTGGCCAAAGCATCTTCTGCTCGTGCAGCTCAAAAAGCTCGGGGTGGAAGAGAGCTAATTGAGCAAACACCTTCTCTGGGTGGGAAAGGAGATGAATCGTGCGCCCCAGCTTTCGGCTATGCAGTCTGCTAATGCGAGAGCCTTTAGGTGCCTCTCGTGGAACCGCCAGCGTGGACGGTACATATTCCTGGCCCCATTCGAACCGGGCCTGGCGTTTCATGATCAGGTCAAATCGTTCCTGCGGTTTCATCCAAGCTTTCCAATCTAACCAGGATTTGTTGCTGAAGGCGCACGTTGGGGATAACAACGCGCACACCGGCAAAACCCTTATCCTGCGGGCAGGTAACCGCGTTTCCGGTTGTGGATAACGCGGAGATTCTTGTGGATGAGCGAATCCGTGCGAAACTTGACGTTTCACATGCAAGGGATAGACAATGGAGGAGTCAGGTGCCTTTTCTGACTTATCCACAAGGGCCCAAGGTCGCACTTGGGCCTTTGTCTATCTCATTTTCAGCGCTCTCGTTTAGCTAGCTGTCGTCTGAATTTCTATCGTTAGGTCTACCTTAGGCGTCTCCGCCGATTGTGATCTTGCCCATGCTCACGAACCCTTCTTTCAGGGTTCGCTGACGCAGCGCTTTTGGGCTACGAGCTTGGTTAACTCAATATGTTAACGCTGGAAATTCCTAGCTGACAACAAGTTTGCGCGCAAACCACACATAACTTTCAAATACTCCCACCTAGCAAATTTCCGCCTATACGAAGCGCTCACAGGATTCCGGTCCATGCCAGGACCATGCTGCCTTGGTCCGCCCCTGAGAACCGCCGAAGACGCTTCAAAACTGAAAATTCTAACCAGCTCTAGACCGATAATTTATTGGACTTTAAGAGTCCAAGACAATGTATTAGATTAATATTCTTTGAGGCATATCTCATGAACCTCAAAGGCAAGCATTTACCCTTTTTACACTGGCTCCCAGATGAATGTCTTTACAGCGTATGCAGCCGCCAGCATATTCTTTGGGGCAACCCGTCACCTACAGATACACTGAGTTTTCTTTTTGGAAGCGGGTATAAAAAATTTGCACACGACTTTCCAAGTAACCTGAGTCTATTAATCGAGTCTGCAAAGTCTACTTGGGGAACCCCAGAGGAATTGATATCTGAACACACCATTGCACCCATTTTCTTTCCTTTCCAATCTTCTGATCACATTCAGGAACTGAAACAAGCATTGATGGGGCCCAAAATTGGATCTATGAAGTATAGGCTTGGACTTGTGACTGGCCGCTTCGGTGGTGCGCACCCTCTTAAGGCGTGTGTTAAATGCATGGCAACTGACCGATCAGTTCTGGGCGCCACATATTGGCACTTATCTCACCAGCTTCCTGGTGTTACGACTTGTCCAGTGCATGGAGTCTTGCTCTCGGAGTCAATCGAGAACAGGCAGTGGTCCAGGGGTTTTCAGTGGCTTCTTCCTGATGAATTAGCCCTCAGCGTAACTGATCAATCGGCCATAGATCCTGCAACCTTCGAAGCACTACAAAACATGTCTGAGTTAGCGGTGGACCTGTGGAAATCAGGCTCCTCCTGCCAGTTTGATAGCACTACAGTCGCTAACGTTTACAAGGAAGCCTTCAGTAATTTTGGCCGCTCCCAGAAGTCTCGCGATGCTGCTGCCGACCGCTTTGCTGAGCTCTGTGCAATGCTCAAACAGCACCCGCCTTTCACCGCTTTGCCAACCACGCGCAAGTGTGCAATAGGGTTCATTTCTCAAATGACCCGTAAGCCCCGTGGTTACTGCCATCCGTTGAAGCATCTGACCCTGATTTGGTGGCTATTCGGGAGCTTAGAATCATTCGTTAAGGCCTATCAACATGCCGCGAACCAGCAGAAACTTCCAGGGACTAGCCCCTCAGTGAAGCTTAACTTAAATAACTCTTTCGTTAATCCTATTTCAGCTCAAATAAGGAGAACTGGAGCCCCGAAACCCAAAAAGCTATTTAATGACTTGAAGGAGAAAATCCTCCGGGAACTGATGACTGGCTCTAGCAAAAAAGAGGTCTGTGTTAACTTTGAGATATCTATGAGCACGGTAAATCGGCTACTACGGCTTAACCCGAGTGTCGACGAGAAGATAAAAATATACTTTAAACTCAAGAAACTTGAGGAACAGCGTACCTTGTGGCGCTGCGCCGTGGACAAATCGCCCTTCGCCAGCGCGAATGTAATTAAGCGGTCAGTACCCAACGTCTATGCATGGCTCTACAGAAACGATCAGTCTTGGTTACTTTCGCAAACAGGCTCACTACCAAGTGGCAGGGCCGGCAACCATGTCGCAATTGACTGGGATGCCCGGGATGAGAATTTGTGTACCTTGATTAAGAAGGTACTGGTAACGTCGACCACCGAACCCAGAAAAATCCGAAAACGTGACTTGTACCAAATGGTACCTAGTCTTTTTTCTTCGCTTGAGCAGAAGTCGCACTATCCAAAGACGAGGCAGCTCGTCTCCGAAATATCTCAGCAGTAGATTTTTAATGATTGACTGTTACTTGTACGAGCTCACGGAAATACGGGTACATATGACTGTAGCTCGTGAAAAGTCCCTCAATCTATGGTACTTTTTTGATTTATGCGTGAGTAACTCCTTAGCGTTTAAGAGTTAGGCCACATGAGACTTACATTGAAGCAACAGCCGCCTCTGTTCCGGGGTAGCAACGGCCTCACTCGTGCCGATTAGTGTGCCAAACCGCCTGGTAGTGAATGTCCATGAGGTGCCGCTCCACCAGCCGCAGGGCAATCCACCTCAGCAGTAAACGCCGTACTCGATCCTCATGAGGTAGTCGCAGACTTGCCGATAGCCTTGGGCATCAGCTAGAAGGCTACAGGGGATCCGTCGATCTAGGCCGATTGCTGGCCGCTTTAGCCATTCAGCCGCCAGGCGATTGTTGCCAAGAACGTAGGCCGCCTGGCCTTGAACCTGTTCTCGACGCGCAACGAAACAACGGTGCTGGCTGCTCCAGCAATGGGAAGGAGCGAAAGGACAGGGACCGAGCAGGTCAGTTGTAAGCATAGCGCCTCCGCTACCACGCGACCGCGAGGGTAAGGCTTACCTTACTGCAACTGACGCTCACAGGTGTCATCGATAGATGACCGGTTCCCCAGCAGGGATCTGCTCGTGGTCACTGGCGCCCAACCGGTGGCTCCAAGTCGAGGAACCGCTGGGAGTGATGCTTTTACCAGTCTGGGACTGAAACGCAAGTCGCGTCTTGAATCAGCTACGTTGCAGCAACGATAGAGTCTTGGTCGGCGGTCTCGGAGTGAGTGTGCCTTGTAGTGGTCAAAATCGCGGAGTGACCATAAGGCAACTCCATGGCGGTAATCTTCTTCGATGTAGTGATCAAAGTAATCACTGCGAATTTGATAAGTGCTCCAACAAGAGTCAATCAGTGCTGAACCCGATTCTAGGCTTAAGTAATGGCCTAGGAAGTCATCAAACCCCTCGTAGATAAGCGCTATTAAATCAAGCAGGCCATACTGCCGATCTTCGTGGAGGATAAACCCATAACCACGTTCCTTACGCAATTCAGTGTCAGCTATAAATTCATCAATAGCTTCCCTAAAGCTTTGATCAACAATTCGATTGTCTATGTTTTTGAGTTTGCTTTCGAGCACCCGTAGAACCGTTTCAAGTGCAAGGTGGTGCTCAAGGAGGCAGATCCTTTCGTAGAATTGTGCCAGCCGCAATGCCAATGGGTCCCTGTTGGCCGCAGGCCTTGCGCTGCCTAGGCTGCGCCCGCAACATCCGCTCCACATTACCTGGACAGAGTGGCCATCGCGAGAAAATGGCTGCTCACAGAACTGGCAGTACGAGAGCAAATCGACGTTGTGCTTCGCGCACACAGTTACATGTGGGTGAAGACGTCGCCAATAAGAGTAACCTAGCGACTGAATATCTTCATTCACGCACAATGGACAGTAGGTTCGAGTATCTGCGAGGGAGTCAAAACAGTATTGCCCATATACATACTCTGCGCCAGAGTAAGCTAAAAACTTTGCTGGCTTAAACACACTTCGAAAGGGGTAATCGCTATGCAAATGCACCAACTTGTTAAAGCCGTAACAGCCATGCCAGCCCATGATACTGCCTACGAGCTTTACCTGCCTGTTGCTCCAGCTGAAGTAACGGAGCTCCGCCGACTTCAGAATATCTAAGTCAGAGTTACGGAATTGTAGGTAAAGGTTTCGTTCAACATAAGAACGGAGCGATTCATCAGGTTGGATTCGCAACAGCATGGATTGCTGGTCCCTAGGGAGCAGGAAAGGTGAGCGAGTGGAGGGTCAGGCGAAGGGCTGGGACCATCGCAGGAGCCGATGAGACAGACCTCACCGGCTCCTGCGACAGCTTTAATTCTCTAGCGACAGTTTTAATTCTCTAAAATCAAAGTTGATCAACACCTGACTACCCGTTACTCGACAGTCACCGACTTGGCCAGATTACGAGGCTGGTCAACGTCGGTCCCCTTTAGCACGGCCACGTAATAAGACAGCAACTGCAGCGGAATGGTGTACAGGATTGGCGCCAGGGCATCGGCAATGTGCGGCACCTTGATCACGTGGGTGCCTTCGCCATTGGTCATGCCAGCGTGCTCGTCGGCGAACACGACCAGCTCGCCACCACGGGCACGCACTTCCTGCAGGTTGGACTTCAGCTTCTCCAGCAGTTCGTTGTTCGGTGCAACGGTAACCACCGGCATGTCGTTGTCCACCAGAGCCAGCGGGCCGTGCTTCAGCTCGCCTGCTGGGTATGCTTCGGCGTGGATGTAGGAGATTTCTTTAAGCTTGAGAGCACCTTCCATCGCCACCGGGTACTGCGCGCCGCGGCCGAGGAACAGGGTATGGTGCTTGTCGGCGAACAGCTCGGCAATTTTCTCGACGGTGGCATCCATGGCCAGGGCTTCGCCCAGGCGGGTAGGCAGTCGACGCAGCTCTTCAACCAGCTCAGCTTCGACACCGGCTTCCAGCGTACCGCGCACCTGACCAAGGGCCAGGGTCAGCAGCATCAGCGAAACCAGCTGAGTGGTGAACGCTTTGGTCGAAGCCACGCCGATTTCAGGGCCGGCCAAGGTCAGCAGGGTCAAGTCCGACTCGCGTACCAGCGAGCTGATACCCACGTTGCAGATCGCCAGGCTGCCAAGGAAACCCAACTCCTTGGCGTTGCGCAGTGCGGCCAAGGTATCGGCGGTTTCGCCGGACTGCGAGATGGAGACGAACAGAGTGTCCGGCTGCACCACCACCTTGCGGTAACGGAACTCGCTGGCCACTTCTACCTGGCAAGGGATGCCGGCCAGGCTTTCCAGCCAGTAGCGCGCAACCATACCGGCGTGGTAGCTGGTGCCACAGGCAACGATCTGCACGTTGCGCACCTTGGCAAACAGGTCGGCAGCTTGCGGGCCAAAGGCCTGGACCAGCACGTTGTCCTTGCCCAGGCGGCCTTCAAGCGTGCGCTGAACAACGCTTGGCTGCTCGTGAATTTCCTTGAGCATGAAGTGACGGTAAGCGCCCTTGTCGGCAGCCTCGGCACCTTCGTGGTACTGCACGGTTTCGCGCTGGACCTTGTTGCCCTGCTGGTCCCAGATAGAGACCTGATCACGGCGGATTTCAGCGATGTCGCCTTCTTCCAGGTACATGAAGCGGTCAGTAACCTGACGCAGCGCCAGCTGGTCGGACGCCAGGAAGTTCTCGCCAAGGCCCAGGCCGATAACCAGCGGGCTACCACTGCGTGCTGCCACCAGGCGGTCCGGCTGCTTGGCACTGATCAGCGCCAGGCCGTAAGCGCCGTGCAGGCGCTTCACCGCCGCCTTAAGGGCGTCGGTCAGGTCTGGAATGCTCTTCAGGGTGTGGTGGATCAGGTGGACGATGACTTCGGTATCGGTCTGCGAAGTGAAGACATAGCCCAGGCCCTTCAGCTCTTCGCGCAGCTCCTCATGGTTCTCGATGATGCCGTTGTGCACCACGGCCACATCATTGCCCGAGAAGTGCGGGTGGGCGTTGCCTTCAGTCGGCGCGCCGTGAGTAGCCCAGCGGGTGTGGGCAATACCCAGCTGGCCTGCCAATGGGTCATCAGCAACAGCAACCTCCAGCTCGCTGACCTTGCCGATGCGGCGGCGGCGCTGCAGTTCACCGTTCTGGGTGAGTACAGCCAAACCGGCGCTGTCGTAACCGCGGTATTCAAGACGCTTAAGGCCTTCGATCAGGATGGCTGTGATATTACGCTCGGCGACAGCACCAACGATTCCACACATGTTTTATTGCTCCTGGCTGATCGCGGCGCAGATCAGGTTGATGCCGCGGGCTTGAATTTGTTCGCGCGCTGCTGCTGGCAGGCGTTCATCTGTAATAAGGGTGTGCACACTGCCCCAGGGCAGCTCGAGGTTAGGGATCTTGCGCCCCACCTTGTCCGACTCGACCATCACGATCACTTCACGGGCAACTTCCGCCATGACCCGGCTCAGCCCAAGCAACTCGTTGAAGGTAGTGGTACCCCGGCCCAGGTCGATGCCGTCGGCGCCGATGAATAATTGGTCGAAATCGTAGGAGCGCAGTACCTGCTCCGCGACCTGGCCCTGGAACGATTCGGAATGCGGGTCCCAGGTGCCACCGGTCATCAGCAGCACCGGCTCGTGTTCGAGGTCGCAGATTGCACGGGCCACATTGAGCGAATTGGTCATCACCACCAGGCCTGGCTGGCGCCCCAGTTCGGGGATCATTGCCGCCGTGGTGCTGCCGCTGTCGATGATAATGCGCGCATGTTCGCGGATACGCCCCACGGCGGCACGCGCAATGGCCTTTTTATAGGAAGAGACGGGTTGTGCCGGTTCACCGAGCAACTCTTGCGGTACCGGCACAGCACCACCGTAGCGGCGTAACAACAAGCCGTTGGTTTCCAAGGCGGCGAGGTCTTTGCGAATGGTCACTTCCGAGGTGGCGAAACGCTTGGCCAACGCGTCCACACTTACCTCACCCTGCTCGCTGAGCAGAGCCAGAATATTGTGTCGCCGTTGTGGTGTGTTTCGTTTCGACATGTGCGTTTAAGTTTCGATTCGAAAGTTAATGGTTGCAATCAAAACCTAAGACGCGCGATTCGTCAAGCTGTCGCTGACCTGTGGATTGTTTGCTTCTGCTTTGAGGCGGTCCTATAGGCGCAGCCGCGCCAATAAAAAAGCCGACTTATTCACATAAGTCGGCTTTCGATGGAAAGGGCTGTGAATAACTCAGCTCTTCTTGATCTTCTCCGGGCGCTTCCAGCCCGAAATGTTGCGCTGGCGCGCACGGGCTACAGCCAGGTCACCCGCTTCTACAGCCTGGGTGATGGTCGAGCCGGCTGCGGTGGTCGCGCCGGCCTTGATTTCCACAGGCGCCACCAGCGAGTTGTTCGAACCGATGAACACGTCTTCACCCATCACGGTCTTGAACTTGTTGGCGCCATCGTAGTTGCAGGTGATGGTGCCGGCGC
Source organism: Pseudomonas alloputida (assembly GCF_021283545.2). Lineage (NCBI taxonomy): Bacteria > Pseudomonadati > Pseudomonadota > Gammaproteobacteria > Pseudomonadales > Pseudomonadaceae > Pseudomonas > Pseudomonas alloputida. Next base: position 6,420,695 of record NZ_CP128540.1, read on the forward strand.
CGATATTGGTGCGCGCACCGATTTCGGCATCCCCCAGGTAGGTCAGGTGACCAGCCTTGGCCCCTTCACCCAGGTGGGCGTTTTTCAGTTCAACGAAGTTACCCACATGGGCCTTGGCGTCCAGTACGCTGCCCGGGCGCAGGCGAGCAAACGGGCCAGCATCGCTGCCTTCGCCCATCACGGCGCCTTCGAGGTGGCTGTTGGCCTTGACCACCGCGCCTTTGCGCAGGGTCGTGTTCTTGATCACGCAGTTAGGGCCGATCTGCACATCGTCTTCGATGACCACCTTGCCTTCGAGAATCACGTTGATGTCGATCAGCACGTCACGACCAACGCTTACTTCACCACGAACATCGAAGCGTGCCGGATCACGCAGGGTAACCCCCTGAGCCATCAGACGGCGGCCTTCACGCAACTGGTAGTGACGCTCCAGCTCGGAGAGTTGGCGGCGGTCGTTGGCGCCCTGCACTTCCATAGCGTCGTGTGGCTGTTCAGTGGCCACCACCAAGCCATCGGCCACTGCCATGGCGATTACGTCAGTCAGGTAGTACTCGCCCTGGGCGTTGTTGTTCGACAGGCGGCCCATCCAGTCGGCGAGGCGCGCGGCCGGCAAGGCCAGAATGCCGGTGTTGCCTTCCTTGATCGCTTTTTGCGCGTCGTTGGCGTCCTTGTGCTCAACGATGGCAGTTACCTTGCCCTGCTCGTCACGCACGATCCGGCCATAGCCGGTCGGATCGTCGAGGGTGACTGTCAGAAGCCCCAGCTGCTGATCGTTGGCTTTGGCCAACAGACGCTGCAGGGTCTCCACTTCGATCAAAGGCACGTCGCCGTACAACACCAGCACGGTGTCAGCGGTCAGCGCTGGCAGTGCCTGGGCAACAGCATGACCGGTACCCAGCTGTTTATCCTGCATGACGAAATTCAGGTCGTCAGCAGCCAGCCGCTCGCGAACCAGCTCGGCACCATGGCCAATGACCACGTGAATACCTTGCGGCTGAAGTTGACGCGCGCTGTGGATAACATGGCCGAGCATGGAATTGCCAGCTACCGGGTGCAACACTTTGGGCAGCGCCGAGCGCATGCGGGTGCCTTGACCGGCGGCGAGAATAACGATATCGAGTGACATTACTGGCTACCAATCCTGTGCGGTCAGTGAAAGACCGGGGGAGAAAACAGAAAAAGAAAAAGGGTAGCCGAGGCTACCCTTTTACTCAATCGCAACAGAAGTTATCAGCCGGGGCCGATTACTTGCCTTTGCGCATTTGCTGGACGGTACGCAGCTGGGCTGCGGCCTCGGCCAGACGTGCGGCGGCGGCGCCGTAGTCGAAGTCCGCGCCTTTCAGATTCAGGGCGTTCTCGGCAGCCTTGAGGGCCTCCTGAGCCTGAGCTTCATCCAGGTCTGCAGCACGTTGCACGGTATCGGCAAGCACCTTGACCATGTTCGGCTGAACCTCGAGGAAACCACCAGAGATGTAGAACACCTCGTGTGCGCCACCCTGCTTGGTCAGCGTGATCGGACCAGGCTTGAGATTGGTGATCAGCGGCGCATGGCCTGGAGCGATACCAAGATCACCCAGGTTACCGTGCGCAACCACCATCTCGACCAGGCCGGAGAAGATCTCTCCTTCCGCGCTGACGATATCGCAATGGACTGTCATAGCCATCTGCTTGCCTCAACCTGATAGCGCCCCTTGCGGGGCGCAGGAATTACAGTTTCTTGGCTTTCTCGATCGCTTCGTCGATGCTGCCGACCATGTAGAACGCTTGTTCTGGCAGGTGGTCGTAGTCACCTTTGAGGATGCCGCTGAAGCCAGCGATGGTGTCTTTCAGGGAAACGTACTTGCCTGGCGAACCGGTGAAGACTTCTGCCACGAAGAACGGCTGCGACAGGAAGCGCTGGATCTTACGAGCGCGGGCTACCAGTTGCTTGTCGGCTTCGGACAGTTCGTCCATACCCAGGATCGCAATGATGTCCTTCAGCTCTTTAAAGCGCTGCAGAACATACTGAACGCCACGAGCGGTCTCGTAGTGCTCGTTGCCGATCACGTTCGGGTCCAGCTGGCGCGAAGTCGAGTCCAGTGGGTCGACCGCTGGGTAGATACCCAGGGAGGCGATGTCACGGGACAGAACGACGGTGGCGTCCAAGTGGGCGAAGGTGGTCGCTGGCGACGGGTCGGTCAAGTCGTCCGCAGGTACGTATACGGCCTGTACGGAGGTGATCGAACCTTCCTTGGTGGAGGTGATGCGCTCTTGCAGAACGCCCATCTCTTCAGCCAGGGTCGGCTGGTAACCTACTGCCGAAGGCATACGGCCCAGCAGTGCGGATACTTCGGTACCGGCCAGGGTGTAACGATAGATGTTGTCGACGAACAGCAGAACGTCGTTACCTTCGTCACGGAACTTCTCGGCCATGGTCAGGCCGGTCAGCGCTACACGCAGACGGTTTCCTGGTGGCTCGTTCATCTGACCGTAGACCAGCGCTACTTTGTCGAGAACGTTGGAGTCCTTCATCTCGTGGTAGAAGTCGTTACCCTCACGAGTACGCTCACCCACACCAGCGAACACGGAGTAACCGCTGTGTTCCATGGCGATGTTACGGATCAGTTCCATCATGTTTACGGTCTTGCCGACACCGGCACCACCGAACAGACCAACCTTACCACCCTTGGCGAACGGGCAAACCAGGTCGATAACCTTGATGCCGGTTTCCAGCAGGTCGTTGCCGCCTGCCTGGTCAGCGAACGAAGGCGCTGGCTGGTGGATACCGCGACGCTCTTCTTCGCCGATCGGGCCGGCTTCGTCGATCGGGTTGCCCAGTACGTCCATGATACGGCCCAGGGTGGCCTTACCAACTGGAACGGAAATGGCAGCGCCGGTGTCGACGACATCCAGACCGCGCTTCAGGCCTTCGGTCGAGCCCATCGCAATGGTACGAACCACGCCGTCGCCCAGCTGCTGCTGAACTTCCAGGGTGGTTTCCGCGCCTTGTACTTTAAGCGCGTTGTATACACTCGGCACGACGTCACGTGGGAATTCCACGTCGATGACGGCGCCGATGATTTGAACGATACGTCCGCTACTCATAGCTGGATCCTCTGAATATGTGAACCGTTAAACCGCGGCAGCGCCGCCGACGATTTCCGAGATCTCCTGGGTGATCGCAGCCTGACGCGCCTTGTTGTAGATCAACTGAAGCTCTTTGATCAAATCACCGGCGTTGTCTGTGGCGTTCTTCATGGCGATCATCCGGGCCGCTTGTTCAGCAGCGTTGTTCTCGACCACCGCCTGGTAAACCTGCGACTCCACGTAGCGCACCATCAAGCCGTCCAGCAGCTCTTTTGCGTCGGGTTCGTACAGGTAGTCCCAGTGATGCTTGAGATCCTGATCCGGGGTTGCCACCAACGGTACCAATTGCTCGACCGTCGGCTTCTGGGTCATGGTATTGATGAACTTGTTCGAAACCACCGAGAGGCGATCGATACGGCCGTCCAGGTAGGCGTCCAGCATCACTTTGACGGAGCCGATCAGATCGTTGATCGATGGCTCTTCGCCCAAGTGGCTGATCGCTGCTACGACGTTGCCGCCAAAGATGCGGAAGAAAGTCGCACCCTTGCTGCCGATCACGCACAGGTCGATTTCCACGCCCTGTTCGCGGTTTGCGCTCATGTCCTTGACCAGGGCCTTGAACAGGTTGGTGTTCAAGCCACCGCACAGACCACGGTCACTGCTCACCACGATATAACCAGCGCGCTTTACAGGGCGCTCGATCATGAACGGGTGGCGGTATTCCGGGTTGGCGTTGGCCAGATGACCGATCACCTGGCGGATACGTTCCGCGTAAGGACGGCTAGCAGCCATGCGCATTTGTGCCTTGCGCATCTTGCTGACCGCCACTTTCTCCATGGCGCTGGTAATTTTTTGCGTGCTTTTGATGCTCGCAATCTTACTGCGAATCTCTTTTGCGCCTGCCATGTATCACCTATCAGGTTAGCAAGCGGGGGCCTGAGCCCCCGCTGCGGCTTACCAGGTCTGGGTGGCCTTGAACTTCTCGATACCGGCTTTCAGGCCTGCGTCGATTTCGTCGTTGAAGTCACCCTTCACGTTGATCTTCGCCATCAGTTCAGCGTGATCACGGTTGAAGAAGGCGATCAGAGCTTGCTCGAAGCTGCCGATCTTGGAGACTTCTACGTCGATCAGGAAGCCACGCTCAGCGGCGTACAGCGACAGAGCCATGTCCGCGATGGACATCGGCGCGTACTGCTTCTGCTTCATCAGCTCGGTAACGCGCTGACCATGCTCCAGCTGCTTGCGGGTCGCTTCGTCCAGATCGGACGCGAACTGGGCGAATGCAGCCAGTTCACGGTACTGAGCCAGAGCGGTACGAATACCACCGGACAGCTTCTTGATGATCTTGGTCTGAGCGGCACCACCTACGCGGGATACCGAAACACCGGCGTTAACTGCAGGGCGGATGCCCGAGTTGAACATGGCCGATTCCAGGAAGATCTGACCGTCGGTGATGGAAATCACGTTGGTCGGAACGAACGCAGAAACGTCGCCAGCCTGGGTTTCGATGATCGGCAGAGCGGTCAGGGAACCGGTTTTGCCAGTGACAGCACCGTTGGTGAACTTCTCGACGTACTCTTCCGAAACGCGCGATGCACGCTCCAGCAGACGGGAGTGGAGATAGAACACGTCGCCTGGGTATGCTTCGCGTCCTGGTGGACGGCGCAGCAGCAGGGAGATCTGACGGTAGGCAACGGCCTGCTTGGACAGGTCATCGTAAACGATCAGTGCGTCTTCACCGCGGTCGCGGAAGAACTCGCCCATGGTGCAACCGGCGTATGGCGCCAGGAATTGCAGTGCGGCGGATTCCGAAGCACTGGCAACAACCACGATGGTGTTGGCCAGGGCGCCGGTTTCTTCCAGCTTGCGAACGATGTTGGCAACGGTGGAACGCTTCTGGCCGACTGCAACATAAACACAGAAAATACCGGAGTCTTTCTGGTTGATGATGGCGTCGATGGCCATGGCGGTCTTGCCGATCTGACGGTCGCCAATGATCAGCTCACGCTGGCCACGGCCGACAGGGATCATGGCGTCGACGGATTTGTAACCAGTCTGTACAGGCTGGTCTACCGACTTACGCCAGATCACGCCTGGAGCCACTTTCTCGACTGCGTCGGTCTGGGTGTTGCCCAGAGGACCTTTGCCGTCGATCGGGTTACCCAGTGCGTCAACGACGCGACCCAGCAGTTCCTTACCAACCGGAACTTCCAGGATGCGGCCGGTGCACTTGGCGCTCATGCCTTCGGCGAGGGTGTCATAGGCACCCAGGATCACTGCACCTACGGAGTCTTGCTCCAGGTTCAAGGCCATGCCGTAGACGCTGCCAGGGAACTCGATCATTTCGCCGTACATGACGTCGGCCAGACCGTGGATCCGCACGATACCGTCGGATACCGAAACGACGGTACCTTCGTTACGGGCTTGGGAGCTCACATCGAGGTTATCGATGCGGCCCTTGATGATTTCACTAATTTCGGAAGGATTGAGTTGCTGCATTGCTCTGCTGCCCCTTCAAACTCAAGATTTCAATGCTTCGGCCAGTTTCGCGATTTTGCCGCGAACAGAGCCATCGATTACCAGGTCACCGGCGCGGATGACGACGCCGCCAATCAGGCTGGCATCCTCCGACGCGTGCAGGCGCACTTCCTGGCCTAACCGTGCACTGAGAACCTTGGCGAGTTTGTCTTGCTGTTCTTGGTTCAACGCGAAGGCACTGGTGACTTCCACGTCCACGGATTTCTCTTGCTCGGCCTTGTACAGGTCGAACAGAGCGGCAATCTCCGGCAGAAGCAGGAGACGGTCGTTTTCCGCGGCAACATGAATGAAATTCTGTGCCTGTGCATTGAACTTGTCACCGCACACGTCAATGAACGTGGCGGCCTTTTCTGCGCTCGTCAGTCGCGGGGCCTTGAGCAGGCGCTGCATGGTGTCGTCTTGCGACACCGCAGCAGCCAGGCCGAGCATGGCTGACCAATTGGCCAGTTGCTGATGGGCCTGGGCATGCTCAAAGGCAGCCTTAGCGTAAGGTCGGGCCAACGTGGTCAGTTCTGCCATGATCGCCCTCGCTTAAATTTCAGCGGCCAGTTTGTTAACCAGCTCCGCATGCGCGTTTTGATCGATTGTGGCGCCAAGGATCTTTTCAGCACCACCAACGGCCAGAGCACCCACTTGGGCACGCAGGGCGTCTTTAGCGCTGTTCAGTTCCTGTTCGATCTCGGCCAGAGCCTGAGCCTTCACACGGTCAGCTTCGACGCGAGCCTGTTCACGGGCTTCGTCGACAAGCTGAGCAGCGCGTTTCTTGCTTTGCTCGATGATTTCGGCTGCTTGTGCTTTAGCTTCACGCAGTTGCTGACCCGCTTTCTCTTGGGCCAGCTCCAGGTCGCGAGCTGCGCGGTTGGCAGCGTCCAAGCCGTCGGCAATCTTCTTTTGGCGCTCTTGCAGAGCAGTGATGACCGGAGGCCATACATACTTCATGCAGAAGAGTACAAAAATCAGGAAAGCAACGGATTGGCCAATCAGGGTTGCATTAATGTTCACGCCAACACCTCGCTCGGTCTTAATTCATACAGCCATCAACTCGTGGTGACGAGTGATTAGCCGGCGATCTGACCAACGAACGGATTCGCGAAGGTGAAGAACAGAGCGATACCAACACCGATCATGGTTACGGCGTCGAGCAGACCGGCAACGATGAACATTTTGACCTGCAGCATCGGAACCATTTCTGGCTGACGAGCAGCGCCTTCCAGGAATTTGCCACCCAGCAGGCCGAAACCAATGGCGGTACCCAGAGCACCCAGGCCGATCAGCAGAGCAACAGCGATAGCGGTCAGACCAACTACAGTTTCCATCTTTCCTCCCGACTTTTACGTCGTATTGGTTAGGTTTTTAGTTTGAAGCGGTAAAACAAATCGTTTGGTACAGCATGCCCTTGCGGACTTTTTAAGCCCTCCCCCCGTACAGGCAGGGAAGGCTATCAGACACGCCAGGCGGTCTTAATGGTTATCTTCGTGAGCCATCGACAGGTAGACGATGGTCAGCATCATGAAGATGAAAGCTTGCAGGGTGATGATCAGGATGTGGAACACAGCCCACGCCCATTGCAGCACCACACCCAGGCCGCTGAGCCACAGCAGGCCGGAGCCGAACATTACAGCGATCAGGATGAACACCAGCTCGCCAGCATACATGTTGCCGAACAGACGCAGTGCCAGCGAGATCGGCTTGGCGATCAGGGTTACGAATTCCAGCAGGAAGTTGACTGGAATCAGCAGGATCTGCACGAAGATATTCTTGCTGCCAAACGGGTGCAGGGTCAGCTCACCGATGAAGCCGCCCAGTCCCTTGACCTTGATGCTGTAGAAGATGATCAGGGCGAAGACGCAGAAGGCCATGGCCAGGGTCGCGTTCGGGTCGGTGGTCGACACGGCGCGGAACGGAATGTGCGGGTCACCGGAAATCAGGATGGCCAGCTGAGGAATCCAGTCGACCGGTATCAGGTCGACGGCGTTCATCAGGAATACCCAGACGAAAATGGTCAGCGCCAGTGGTGCGATTACCGGGCTACGGCCGTGGAAGGAGTCCTTCACGCTGCCGTTGACGAAGTCGACCATCACCTCAACGAAGTTCTGCAGACCGCCAGGTTGGCCGGAAGTCGCCTTCTTGGCCGCCATGCGGAAGATCAACAGGAAGATCAGACCCAGCGCGACGGACCAACCCAGGGTGTCCAGGTGGAACGCCCAGAAGCCCATTGCCTTGGCTTCTGCAGCCGAATGGGCGAAGCCCCAGCTGCCGTCTGGTAGTTGACCGTAGGTCAGGTTCTGCAAGTGGTGCTGGATATAGCCCGAAGCGGTTTCTGCTGCCATGGTTGCCTCAAACGCCCTAAGGTCTCGAAAGTCTTTTATTCATCAGCAGGGGCGCGAACCAGCTGACCAAAAGGGTCAACACGAAGACGCCGAATACTGCTAGCGGCGCCAGTGGCTTCACTCCTGCAAAGGTCAGTGCAAAAAGCACTGCCGTCAAAATCATCTTGCCTGCCTCGCCAGCGTAAAACGACTTGACGATAGCTTGTGCCGCCCGAGCCCCGCTGAAGCGAAAAGCCTTCCAGGCGAAATACACATTGGGCAGCCAGGCAATCAAACCTCCGCAAAGGCCTGAATATCCACTGACCGACCCTTTCCACTGCCACAACACCAAGGTTGCCAGCAGCAGTACGACAAATTGAGCCAGCAGTACCGGAAAAACCGCCCAGCGATGGAAAGGCAGGCGGTTTGGCGTGCGTATTTCCATCACAACTGCTCCTCGGAAGTCGACCAACAAGTCAGCTATGACTTGGCATAATTTGTGCCGACAAAATGCGCGCAGAGTATAGGGGTGGATTAACCCCTATTCAACTCTTCGGTAGTGATTTCCGACTTCACGCTACAACAGGAATTGTTTCAGCGGATGTGAGCGAGCACGCCTTGCAACTCGTCAAGCGAGTTGTAGCGAATAACCAACTGGCCTTTGCCCTTGTTGCCATGACGGATCTGCACGGCCGAGCCCAGGCGCTCTGCGAGCCGCTGTTCAAGGCGTGCGATATCCGGATCAGGTTTGCTCGGTTCGACCGGATCAGGCTTGTCGCTGAGCCACTGACGGACCAGTGCCTCGGTTTGGCGCACGGTGAGGCCACGTGCGACAACATGACGCGCCCCCTCCTCCTGACGATTTTCGTCCAGGCCCAGCAATGCACGGGCGTGCCCCATCTCCAGATCACCGTGGGCGAGCATGGTCTTGATCGCATCGGGCAAGGTGATGAGGCGCAGCAGGTTGGCCACAGTCACCCGCGACTTGCCCACAGCGTCAGCCACCTGCTGCTGGGTGAGTTCGAATTCCTGTTGCAGGCGCTGCAGGGCCATGGCCTCTTCCAGTGGGTTGAGGTCTTCGCGCTGGATGTTCTCGATCAATGCCATGGCGATGGCGGCTTCGTCGGGCACTTCGCGGACCATGGCCGGGATCGTGTCCAGGCCGGCCTGCTGGGTAGCGCGCCAACGGCGCTCACCGGCGATGATCTCGTATCGGTTGTCGCCAATCGGGCGTACCACGATCGGTTGCATCACACCATGGTTGCGAATCGAGTGCGCAAGCTCTTCCAGCGCCTCCGGGTCCATGTCCCGGCGAGGCTGATACTTGCCGCGCTGGACCAGCTCGACCGGCAGGTGTTGCAGTTCTTTCTGGTCGATCTTCACAGCCTGCTCTTCGAGCGCGCTGACGGAAGGACCACTGAGCAGTGCATCCAACCCACGTCCGAGACCCCGTTTCTTGACGGCCATACGGATTCCTTAAGTTGTTTGTGCAGTGCGTGATGGACGGCGTTGACGGCGTACCAGTTCCCCAGCCAGGGCCAGGTACGCCAGCGCGCCCCGCGATTGCTTGTCGTAAGCAAGGGCTGGCATGCCGAAGCTGGGGGCCTCGGCCAAGCGAATGTTGCGCGGAATGACCGTGTCGTACAGCTGAGGGCCAAAGTGCTCCTTCAACTGTGCCGAAACATCGTTGTTCAGGCTCAGACGCGGATCGTACATGGTCCGCAGCAGGCCCTCGATCTTCAACTCCGGGTTCAACCGGGCGGCGATACGCTTGATGTTATCCACAAGGTCGCTGAGACCTTCCAGTGCGTAGTACTCACACTGCATGGGGATAATCACGCCATCGGAAGCGACCAGAGCATTCAGCGTGAGCATCGACAGCGACGGCGGGCAGTCGATGAGGATGTAGTCGTAGTTATCGCGAATAGGCGCCAGGGCGTTGCGCAGACGGCTTTCCTTGACCTGCATTTCCAGCAGCACCACCTCAGCGGCGGTCAGGTCACGGTTGGCCGGCAGCAACTGGAAGCCTCCGTGCTCGGAGTAGTGCATAGCCTGGGCCAAGTCGCACTCCCCGATGAGCAGGTCGTAGACCGAATGCTCGAGCTCGTGCTTGTCCACACCGCTGCCCATGGTGGCGTTGCCCTGCGGATCGAGGTCGATCAGCAGGACACGACGCTTGGTCGCAGCCAGCGAGGCGGCGAGATTGATACAGGTGGTTGTCTTGCCCACACCACCTTTCTGGTTCGCGATTGCGAATACCTTAGCCATTGTTGCGAGTGTTCCCAGTCATGCCTTGCGGCGCAGTATCAGCAGATGGCGCTGGCCCTGGCAACCCGGAACGGTCAGGGCCTGTTCGCTTTCCACTGTGAAGTCTGCGGGCAATGCTACCAGTTCATCGGCAGGATGCAGCCCCTTCATTGCAAGCCATTGCGTCCCGGTGTCGCCCAAGTGGCGGGTCCAGTTGGTGAAGTTCTCCATGCTGCTGAAGGCGCGGGAGATGATTCCGTCGAACGGTTGTGCCGGCTGGAAGGCCTCGACCCGGCTGTGGATAACCGTGAGGTTGTCCAGCTTGAGTTCCATTTTCACCTGAGTCAGGAAACGGGTCTTCTTGCCATTGGCGTCCAGCACGGTGACGCGCTTGTGTGGATGCAGGATAGCCAGCGGGATGCCGGGCATGCCACCGCCGCTGCCAACATCCAGCCAGTTATCACGATCGTTGTGGATAAAAGACATGACGCTAAGGCTGTCGAGCAGGTGACGCGAAACCATCTCGTCCGGGTCGCGCACAGCAGTCAGGTTGTAGGCTTTGTTCCATTTGATCAACAGAGCCAGGTAGCCAAGCAGCTTCTCGTGCTGCTCGGCAGTCAGCTCGACACCAAGCTGGCGCGCACCTGTGGACAACTCTTCAGCGTGTTGAGGGGTGACCAGGGAACTCAAGCGCTTTGCTCCAATTCGCGGCCAGCGCCGCGTTTTTTCAAGTGAATCAGCAACAGGGAAATCGCCGCCGGGGTCACACCCGGGATACGCGAAGCCTGACCCAGCGTCTGCGGACGGGTCTGGCTCAGCTTGCCCTGTATCTCCTTGGACAGGCCGGAAATCGTCGTGTAGTCGATATCCACAGGCAGGCGTGTGTCTTCGCTGGCGCGCAGTCGGGCAATTTCATCCTGCTGGCGGTCGATGTAGCCGGCGTACTTGGTGCGGATCTCGACCTGCTCGGCAACCTGTGGATCGATCGCTTCACCGCCAGTCGCTTCGATCAGGCCGGCGTAGTCGATTTCGGGGCGCGCCAGCAGGTTGAGCAGGCTGTACTCGTGGCTCAGCGGAGTGCCGAATTTATCCACAATGGCCTGGCCTTGCTCGGTATTGGGCCGAACCCAGGTCGATTTCAGGCGCTGTTCCTCACGCTCGATACCGTCGCGCTTGGCGCAGAATGCGGCCCAGCGCTGGTCATCGATCAGGCCCAGTTCACGGCCCTTTTCGGTCAGGCGCAGGTCGGCGTTGTCTTCGCGCAGTATCAGCCGGTACTCGGCACGCGAGGTAAACATGCGGTACGGCTCCTGAGTACCCAAGGTAATCAGGTCGTCCACCAGTACGCCGATGTATGCCTCGTCGCGGCGCGGGCACCAGCTGTCACGGCCCTGCGCCCGAAGTGCGGCGTTAGTCCCGGCCAGCAGGCCCTGGGCGCCGGCTTCTTCGTACCCGGTGGTGCCGTTGATCTGCCCGGCGAAGAACAGGCCGCCGATGACTTTCGTCTCGAGGCTGTACTTGAGGTCGCGGGGATCGAAGTAGTCGTATTCGATGGCGTAGCCGGGGCGCACGATGTGGGCGTTTTCCATGCCACGGATGGAACGCACGAGCTCCAACTGCACGTCGAACGGCAGCGAAGTGGAAATACCGTTGGGATACAACTCATGGGTGTTCAAGCCTTCCGGCTCGATGAACACCTGGTGGCTTTCCTTGTCGGCAAAGCGGTGGATCTTGTCTTCGATAGACGGACAGTAGCGCGGACCGACACCTTCGATCACGCCCGAGTACATCGGTGAACGGTCGAGGTTCGACGCAATGATCTCGTGGGTGCGCGCATTGGTGTGGGTAATCCAGCAGCTCACCTGTCGCGGGTGCATTTCGGCATTGCCCATGAACGACATCACCGGGATCGGCGTATCGCCTGGCTGTTCGGTCATTACCGAGAAGTCCACCGAGCGGCCGTCAATGCGTGGCGGGGTACCGGTTTTCAGGCGGCCGACGCGCAACGGCAGTTCACGCATGCGGTGGGCCAGGGCAATCGAAGGTGGATCACCGGCGCGACCACCGGAATGGTTTTGCAGACCAATGTGGATAAGGCCGCCGAGGAAGGTACCGGTAGTCAGCACCACAGATTCGGCAAAGAAACGCAGGCCCATCTGGGTCACCACGCCTTTGACCTGGTCCTGCTCGACGATCAGGTCGTCGCAGGACTGCTGGAATATCCACAGGTTTGGCTGGTTTTCCAGGATTTCACGTACCACTGCCTTGTAGATGGCGCGGTCGGCTTGCGCACGGGTGGCACGTACGGCCGGGCCCTTGCGGTTGTTCAGAACGCGGAACTGGATGCCGCTCTTGTCGGTGGCCAGCGCCATGGCGCCGCCGAGCGCATCGATCTCTTTGACCAGATGGCTTTTGCCAATACCGCCGATGGCGGGGTTGCAGCTCATGTGACCGAGGGTTTCCACGTTATGGGTCAGCAGCAGGGTTTTCACACCCATGCGTGCAGACGCAAGCGCAGCCTCGGTACCGGCATGGCCGCCGCCGATGACGATCACGTCAAAACGGGAAGGGAAATCCACCACGCACCTCGTGCCTGTTTTTGCGAATAGAGAAGGTAAGCGGACAAGTATAGGGACTTCCCCCCCAGTAAAGAAACCGTCTGAGCAAATTTTGACCAGTCTGTGGATGAGTGGCAAACAACAGAAATCAGAGAGAAGAAATTTAAAAAGCTTTGTTTTTATGTTTATTCTTATGCACAGCGACTTCTGTGGATAAAGTCCTGCATCCCAATAATGTCGCTATGTAGAGAGAAATTAAACCCTGTGCCTGGAGTGCCATGAGGGCTCTGGATAACGTCATTTAGCCTGTGGATTAAATGGCTGTTTACCCACAGGCGGGTTTTTCCTCAGAAAAAAAGCCCGCTTATCAACTGAGCTGAAGGCGACTTTTCCACAGGGCTCCTGAGCACAGTTTTCAAACCGAGCAGGGAAAATTCATCGCGCTGGCGGCTAGGCATGGTCAGGTTGGAGCGGTCGAGCCCGCGAAAGGATGGGTACATCCACAGAGATCTGGTGCTTGTAAGAGCTTCATCACGGGTCCACCCGCTCCCACAGGTGCTTGGGTCAGCGGCCTGCATTCATCTTCTGCAACGAATTTCAGGCAAAAAAAAGCCGCTCCCTAAGGAGCGGCGCTTGGCCTTGCGTGGCTGTGGATTACTTGCCGATGCAGAAGCTGGAGAAAATCCGCCCAAGCAGGTCATCCGAGCTGAATGCTCCTGTGATCTCCCCCAGCGCATGCTGTGCCTGGCGTAAGTCCTCAGCCAGAAGCTCTCCCGCGCCCGCCAAGGTCAATTGAGCACGGCCGTGCTCCAGGTGCTCGCTGGCCTGGCGCAAGGCATCCAGATGGCGCCGGCGGGCGCTGAAGCCACTCTCTGCAGTCTGCTCATAACCCATACAGCCTTTCAGATGGTCGCGGAGCAGTTGCAGCCCTGTGTCGTCGCCCTTGGCGCTCAGGGTAATGGTCACATGGCCGTCATCGCACTGTTCCAGCGCTACCCGCTCACCACTCAGGTCGGCCTTGTTGCGAATCAGCGTGACCTTGGCCGGGTCAGGCCGCTGAGCCAGAAACTCAGGCCACAAAGCGAACGGGTCGCTGGCCTCGGGCGCAGTAGAGTCGACTACCAGCAGAACGCGGTCTGCCTCGCCAATGGCCTTCAGGGCGCGTTCCACGCCGATCTTTTCCACATGGTCATCGGTATCGCGCAAACCGGCAGTATCGACAACGTGCAGCGGCATGCCGTCGATGTGGATATGTTCGCGCAGGATATCCCGCGTAGTGCCGGCGATGTCAGTGACGATGGCAGCTTCCCGACCAGCCAGCTGGTTCAGCAAGCTCGATTTACCGGCATTCGGCCGGCCGGCAATGACTACCGTCATGCCGTCACGCAGCAAGGCGCCCTGCCCGGCCTCGCGCTGCACAGTGGATAACTCGCTGCGCACGGCATCAAGCATCGACAGCACGTGGCCATCGGCGAGGAAGTCGATCTCTTCTTCAGGAAAATCGATCGCCGCCTCGACGTAAATACGCAAGGCAATCAACGCCTCGGTGAGGCTGTGCACACGCCTGGAGAATTCCCCTTGCAGCGAGCGCAGGGCGTTGCGCGCTGCCTGGCTGGAACTGGCCTCGATCAGGTCGGCGATGGCTTCAGCCTGCGCCAGGTCGAGCTTGTCGTTGAGGAAGGCGCGCTCGCTGAACTCGCCCGGGCGGGCCAGACGACAGCCGACTTGTACACAGCGCTGCAGCAGCATGTCCAAGACCACAGGGCCACCGTGTCCCTGCAGTTCAAGCACGTCCTCGCCAGTGAACGAATTAGGCCCTGGAAAGAACAGAGCAATCCCTTCGTCCAGCACCAGCCCTTCATCGTCGCGGAATGGACCGTAATGGGCATGCCGCGGGGTCAGGGTGCGGCCGGTGATCAACAGGCCGGCCTTGGCAGCCAGAGGGCCGGACAACCTGACAATTCCCACACCGCCCCGGCCCTGGGCCGTGGCGATGGCGGCGATGGTTTCACGCACAGTGTTCATGCTCGAAAGCCTCTACGACAAAAACGACAGATAGCAAAAACGCCCCACTAGGGGGCGTTTTTTATTCACAGGCTAGCGTATTAGCCCGTCAAGCAGCAGCTTTTTTGGTAGCTGCTTCGATACGGCGAGTGATGTACCACTGCTGCGAAATCGACAGGCAGTTGTTCACAACCCAGTACAGCACCAGACCGGCAGGGAACCACAGGAAGAAGAAGGTGAAGATGATTGGCATCATTTTCATCACCTTGGCCTGCATCGGATCCGGCGGAGTCGGGTTCAGGCGCTGCTGGATGAACATGGTGGCGCCCATGATGATCGGCAGGATGAAGAACGGATCCTTGATCGACAGGTCGGTAATCCACAGGATCCACGGGGCCTGGCGCATTTCCACGCTTTCCAGCAATACCCAGTACAGGGCCAGGAATACCGGCATCTGCACCAGGATCGGCAGGCAGCCGCCCAGTGGGTTGATCTTCTCTTTCTTGTAAAGCTCCATCATCGCCTGGGACATCTTCTGGCGATCGTCACCGAAGCGTTCCTTGAGTGCGGCGAGCTTAGGTGCAACGGCACGCATACGCGCCATGGAGCGGTAGCTGGCAGCCGACAGCGGGAAGAACAGGCCTTTGATCAACATGGTCAGCACGATGATCGACCAGCCCCAGTTACCCAGCAGGCTGTGGATATGTTGCAGCAGCCAGAAGATCGGCTGGGCGATGAACCACAGGAAGCCGTAGTCGACGGTCAATTCCAGGCCTGGGGACAACTCTTTCAGCTTGGACTGGATCTTCGGGCCGGCGTACAGCAGGGCACTGGTTTCGACCTTGCCGCCAGCCGGTACGCTGATAACCGGGCCGGTGTAGCCGATGATGTAGTTGCCCTGGCTATCCTTGCGGGTCTGGACAACGTTGTTGTCCGACTTGGCCGGAATCCAGGCGGTCACGAAGTAGTGCTGCAGCCAGGCAACCCAGCCGCCGGACACATTTTCTTTCAAACTACCTTTGTCGATGTCCTTCATCGAGACCTTTTTGTAAGGCTCAGAAGCTGTCCACAGGGCAGCACCCAGGTAGGTCGCGGTGCCGGTGGCAGTACTGGAGGACGGATCGCCGCTGGCATCACGCTTGAGCTGGGCAAACATGTTGCCGTTCCAGGCCTGGCCGCTCTGGTTGTCGATCAGGTAGCTGACATTCAGGTCGTACTCACCGCGCTTGAAGCTGAAACGCTTGATGTAGTTGACACCGTTGTCACTGAACTTCAGGTCTACCACCAGTTGTTCCTGGCCATCGGCCAGCTGGTAGCTCTTCTGTTCGGCGGCATACAGGGGACGGCCGCTGGCGCGGGCATCCGGGCCGTCGGTACCGGTCAGACCGCTTTGTGCCAGGTAAACACGCTCACCACCGTTGTCGAACAACTGGAATGGAATGTTCGGGTGGTCTTGACGGCGTGGGTACTTCGGCAGGTTCAGCTGGACGATGTCACCACCGACCGGATCGATAGCCAGTTCCAGAACGTCGGTCTTGACTCGGATCAGGTCCTTGCTGAGTGCGACCGGTGCCAGTTCGGCAGGGCTCGATTCGGCGTTGGCGCTCGGTACATCGGCGCTGGCACCGTTGTTACCGGCCGGCACGCCATCGGGCAAGCCCGGAGCAACAGTGCTGGCAGCAGTATTCTGAGTCGGCAGGGCAGCCTGGCCGTAGTCATCGTTCCACTTCAGGACCATGACGTAGGACACGACTGCCAGCGCGGCGATCAGGATCGTGCGTTTAATATCCATGATTACTCGGCTATCGAAGAAGTTCGGGAGGAAGGAGCGGGTGGAACGGGGTCGTAACCGCCGTCATTCCACGGATGACAACGCCCCAGGCGACGAACGGCCAGCCACCCACCACGCCAGATGCCATGGTTTTCGATGGCTTCATACGCGTAACAGGAGCAACTGGGGAAAAACCGACAGTGATTGGCCATCAGAGGACTAATGGCATAACGGTAAAACTGGATCGGAACGAGTGCCAGTTTACGCATCTTGGCTGTCTACCCCTGCGGAATTGGCGGTGACTGCTGGTGTCGGCCGGCTGCGCGCCAGGCGTTTCCAGAGCTTGCCAAAATGTTGGTGCAATTCCGGGTTTTCTATCTCACCCAATCCCTTGCGCGCGACGATCACGATGTCCAGACCGGCAAGCAATTGCTGGTTCAGACGAAAGGAATCGCGCATCAAGCGCTTGAGGCGGTTGCGTTGAACGGCGAGCTTGACACTCTTCTTGCCGATTACCAAGCCAAGGCGTGGGTGATCGAGGCCGTTCTCGCGAGCAAGGATCAGCAGGTTTTTCCCTGGAACCTTGCCGGTTGGGGAGTCGAAGACCGCTTTGAAATGCCGGGGTGTAAGCAGTCGCTTTTCCCGACTGAAGTCCTGACTCACCACCTGTGCCGAAAAATCAAATGGCCAGACGCTTACGGCCTTTGGCACGACGACGCGACAGAACAGCACGGCCGTTCTTGGTAGCCATACGGGCACGGAAACCGTGGGTGCGGGCGCGCTTGATGGTGCTTGGTTGGAAAGTACGTTTCATGGCGTGTTACCTGGTTTGTCGACGACGGGCCGGGATGGCCCCCTTTTTAAGAGACCGGCGATTCTAGAGAAAGCAAGCCCATAGGTCAATTTCCAACCAGTCTTTCCATATAGAGCATGTGATGGACGGTGCCTGTTGATCAGTGCCCAAGGGGTGCTTGATCGGACACACGGATCGGGGACAACATGAAAAAAAAGAAGAGACATATAAAAAGCTTTTTTGAAGAACTTATAACTCTTAAGTGGATAACCTTCTGTGGATAACCTGCGCTGGCCCATGAATTACGGGGTGTACAGAGTTTTACAACTTTGTTCTGATCCCGTGCTGCGCTTGTTCCAATCGTGAGCGAAAGCTGTGGATGAAAACACCTGTTATCCACAGCGGAGTTATCAACAGGCTAAGGGGTGGGGTTGTGCATAGCCCTCATGGTCGTTTATCCACAGGGCTTATTCACAGAGGCGAAAAGCCGTTTTGGTCGATAAATGGCTGTTTTGTCGTGGTTCCTAACGTGTCCACATGTGGATAACTGAACGCTCGACCGGTACAATGGCGGTTTGTTTTTGCCTCATCCGGCTTTCAAACTCAGGGGATATCC